>JBDTJA010000150.1:0-18103 GCA_039936075.1 Opitutaceae bacterium
CCAGTATTGACGTCGATCGAGATGAGCGCCTCGGTCTCGTCGATCACGATCTCGCCGCCGGAGGGCAACGGGACCTTGCGGAGTCCGGTCTGCTCGATCTGGCGCTCGATGTTGAAGCGCTCGAAGATCGGGATGCTGTCGTTGTAGTAGGCAATCTTGCCGGCGGAGCGCTTGGAGATCTGCGCGACGAGGGCCTGCGTGTGCAGGTGGTCTTCCTTGTTGTCGATGAGGACGCGGTCCACTTCCTCGGTGAGGAAATCCCGGACCGTGCGCTCCACGAGATCGGGCTCCTGGTAGAGGCAGGCGGGCGCGCGGTCGTTCTGCATCTTGGTGGTGATGTCCTGCCACGTTTTCAGGAGGATGTGTAGATCCCTGACGAAATAGCGGGATTTCTTGCCCTCGCCGGCGGTGCGGACGATGACTCCCATGCCCTCGGGGATGGTGAGCTCGTTGATGAGGGTCTTGAGGCGCTTTCGTTCCTGCATGTCCTCAATCTTGCGGGAGATGCCGCAACCGTCGCTGAACGGCGTGAGGATGAGGTAACGGCCGGGGATGGAGAGGTTGGTGGTCGTGCGGGGGCCCTTGGTGCCGATGGGGCCCTTCGTGACTTGGATCACGATGTCGGTGCCCGGCGGGTACATGCTCGGGATGTCCTTGACGGTGGGCTCGGCCGGGCGGGGCGGGAGGTTTTTCTTGCGGTTGACGCGCACGACCTCGACCGAGGAGTCGGTGGCGGCGGGGAGCATGTCCCAGTAATGGAGGAAGGCGTTCTTGGTATAGCCGATGTCGACGAACGCGGCCTTGAGACCAGGGTCGAGGTTCTTGATGCGGCCCTTGTAAATGCCGCCGACCATGCGGTTGTCGGATTCGCGCTCGATCTCGAACTTCTCGAGGCGGCCGTCGACGAGGAGCGCGACGCGCTTTTCAAGCGGCTCGGAATTGATGATGAGCTCGCGGTACGAGCCCTTCTCTTTTTTGAAGACCGAGAGGATCTTTTGGAGCAGCGGACGCTGCGTCGAGCGTTCGGCGGCGCCGGCCTTCAGTTCAGCGGGAGAAGCGGGCAGGCTGGCGCTGGCTGGCGGCGGATTGGCGAGCTCGGCGTCATATTTTTGGGCGACGTCCGGGTTGGAGCCGGGCGTGGTGGGGTTGGAATCGCTCATGGTGGGTATTGGCGTGTTGTTGTTTCACAGCGGCACCCGGTGACGCAGTCGCGGCGCAGGAAATTCCGGCAGAGCGGTCGTTAGCGCGAAGAAGCGATCTCATGTGAAATCCTTCCTGAAGCGATAGACGCTCTGGACCAGTCCTTGCAGCAAGCAGCAACTGAGCACAAAGGAGCCACCGTAGCTGATAAAGGGAAGCGGTATGCCCGTAATGGGCACGAGCCCGATGGTCATGGCGATGTTCACGAACACATGCACCGCGAACAGCACCGTGACGCCGATGGCGAGCAAGGTGCCGAAGCGGTCGCGGGCGAGGCCCGCGATGCGTATGCTATTAAACATCAACAAACCAAACAGGCCGAGAACCGTGAGGCTTCCCAAAAATCCTTTTTCCTCGGCGATGACCGAGAAGATAAAATCGTTATGCGCGACCGAGCGGGGCAGGTAGCCGAGCTGGGCTTGCGTGCCCTCGGTCCAGCCCTTGCCCGTCAAGCCGCCAGAACCGACGGAGATGAGTGACTGGCGCTGGTTCCAGCCCGCGCCCATCGGGTCCACGTTCTCGGGCCACCAGAATGACACGATGCGGTTGCGCTGATAATCGTGCAGTGGGACGAAGGAGTGCGACTCGTACTTGCCCTTGTCATTCATGAAGGAGTAGTGATGCTCTTCCATAAACCTCTTATAATTAACGGTATCCACCGAAACGATCGACACGACGAGCAGGAATGCCCCCAAGGCCGCCGCGAAGAACCGCGTGGAGAGCTTGGAGACATAGAGCATGGAAAAGACCATCGGGGGGAGCACGATTGCTGACTTCAAGTCGGGCTGTAGCAGGATCAAGAACATGGGAGCACCCACAGCAAGGGCTAACTTCCCCAGCACACCGAGGGATTGCTTGACGGTGCCGATTTCGGACCTGATCAGCAGGCTGGCGGTCATCAAGAGCACGGCGATCTTGGCGGTTTCGGAGGGTTGGTACGAAAAGAAGAAGATTTTGATCCAACGCTGGGAGCCATAGACTGAGCTGCCGATGCCCGGGACCAGCACGAGCACGAGAGTAAGCAGGCAAAGCCCGTAAAACCAGTGCGCGACGCTCATCCAGAAGCGGTAGTCCACGAGGGAAACCGTGACGTAGATGACGGCGCCGGCGGCGAGCCAGACGAGCTGCGTGCGCCAGTTGCTGCCGTGGACGGACAGCTGCGCGCTGTAAATAAATGCTACGCCGAACAGGCTCAGGCCGATGATCGCGAACGGCGTGATCAGGTCCCAGCGGCCGCGCGTCGTCGTTTTGAAGACGCTGATGTAGTCGGTGGGCGAGGCGAGTTTCACGGGGAAGCGGCGACTTCATCGGCGGGGATGGCCGGCTGCAAGTCCTCAACCAGGACAGTTTCGTCGGCGGGGAGATCCGTGAGATGACGGTTGGCAACTCCCAACACGACCCAGAAGACGACGGCGCCCATCGGCCCCTCCAGTACAACCCCCACGCAGGCGCTGAACCAGAGTACCCAGGCGATGCAGACGAGGCCCATGGCGTCGAGGTTGCCGGATCGAAAGGCGCGATAGGTGAGGTGGGCCATGGAGACGGCGATGGCGAGCCAGACGGCCAGGCCGACGGCACCCATGCGACCGAAAACGGACACGATCATGCTATGCGGACTGCGGGTGGTGAAATCCTCGGCGGCGAGCAACTCGTATTCGACGAGGAAATGCGCGGCGAGATCGTAGCCGAAGCCGAGGCCAAACACGGGGTTTTGCGCGACGGTGTCCTCGATGACGGTATGCCACCACGTGATCCGGAAGCGGTTGTTGAGGCCGGGATTGCCGCTCTCCTCGTTGACGTAGGTGCCGGTGCCGCGCAGGTCGAAGATCGAGAGCGCGTGCTCGTAGGTCGAGTAAACCGCGGTCTGCTGAAGGTTTTTATTGGAAAGAGCGGAAACAAAAACGACGGCGCTCGCGGCGGCGCCGACGATGAGCAACTGGGCGCCGGCGATGCGCCAGCGGCGAGCGAACAGCCACATGAGGGTGACGAGTGCGAGGGCGACCATGGCGGCGCGCGAGGAGGCCGTGGTCCCGAGGGTGAGCAGGCAGGCGGCGGTGGGCAGCAGCCAGAGTTTGACGCGGGTTTTTTCCCAGCGCGTCCAGAGCCAGAAGAACCCGCAGGCAAGATAGGCGGCGAGCAGATCGGTCTTGTGGAAGATGAGCGGGATACCGCGGATCGTGAAATGAGTCAGAAAGAAACCGGGCGCCAGCTGCTCGATGGCGGCGACTGCCGGCAGCGCGATAAATGTCAGTGTGAGCGTGGCGCGCAGCAGCCGGAAGGACGCAGCGTGGCCCGCGCAGGCCTGGGCGAGGAAGAAAAACGCCGCATAGTAAACCATCGCGAAATCGCGCACCGCCAGGATGCCGAAATGAGACACGTCGAGGGACAGCCGGGCGGTGCCGAGGATGAGCCAGACGACGAGGGCATAATTGAGGCGATCGTGGTAGAACGCCTGCACTCTGCCAAACGCCATGCGGCCGAGGATGCCGGGACCGCCGGCGAGGAGCACGGCCTCGGCGGGAAACAGCGGGGCGTTGGACAGGAGGCTGGTCTGGGCGAAACCGCGGTTACCGATGATGTAGCCGAGGAGAACCCACGCGAGCAGCCAAGCCTCGGGCAGGGCGCCGTTGATCCACTCTGCGATCACCCAGAGAACGATCAGCGCAACCAGGCGGACCAGCAGGTAACTCTCATCCGCGATGCCGAAGGCAACGGCGATCCCGAGCACGGCGCCGACCGTGCCGACGATCCAGAGTCGCAGTCGGGGATGCATGCGGCGACTTCACGAGTGAGCGTTGGCGTTGGCAATGCTGGAGGGGAATAAGCGCGGAAGAATCCATCACGAATTGCACGGCAGCCACCGATCGAACTTAACCAACCGACCTTCATTTAAGACTGATTCGTGTCCGTCGCGCAATCCGTAGTCGATCTGAAGCTCGAGATGCCGCGCGCGGAGCGCACGGCCCACCTGGTGCATCGGACCGATCCGCGTCCATCGGCGCCGTCCGCGGAAAAAATCCGGAGGCTTATCGTTGGCCTGAAATGTACGCTTTTATGAACCAGTGGCAGGCGCGGGCGCAGGCGTTGGCGTTGCCGCGCATCGAGCCATATTTAAGGCGCTGGAACGCGAAGAGTGTGCGGAGCCGATAGGGCGATTTCGGCGAGACGAACATCCGGCACCAGTTGGTCAGCCAGCTCGCGTTCGGGTCGCGCAGGGCGGCGAGCGTGGGCAGTTCGCGATGGTCGATGAGCTCGGCCCGCGCGGCGCCCAGCACGCGGACGCGGAAGCCGGCGCGCGCGGCCCGCAGGGTGTATGCGTTGTCGCCGTAGTAATGAGGGAACTGGGCCGCGTCGGGCGGACCGATGCGCGACCAGACGGCAACGGACATCGCCACACAAAAACCGCTCAGTCCCTCGGCGGCCTGATCGGTCTCGGGCGTGACCTCGACGCGCTCCCGGCCGATGAATGCGTTGGGCACGAGGGCGCCCGTCGCCTTGTCATAGCACGCCGCGGTCACCACCTGGCCAGGCGGCGTAAACGCGGTGTCGAGCAGCAGGCGCAATGTCCCCTCGGCAGGCAGACAGTCGTCATTGAGCCAGCAGACGGCATCCGCACCGGCGGCGATGGCGGAGCTCATGCCGCGGGTGATCGCACCGGTCCACCAGAGGTTGCCATCGCCCCGCAGGATATCGATTTCGGGGAATTCCGCGCGCACCGCTTCGGCCGTGCCGTCGGTGGAGCCGTCGTCCACCACGATGATGGTGAAGGCCTCGAGATCACCCATCGCGCGCAGGTGCCGCAAACAGGCCAGCGTGGTGATGCGGCGGTTGTAGACCGGAATGATGATCGCGCCGCGGCTCATGGGGTGAAACGGGGGGAGGGAAACAGGGAAAATGCCCAGGCGATGAGGGTCCATTTCCAAAGCGCGCGACGCGCGGCCCAGGCGGTGTGGCGCGCGTCCGTCAGGGCCGGACGCAACTCCGCCAGCGCGAGCTGGGCGCGGGCGTGGCTGCGCGTGAGGCGGGCGAAATAACGCAGGGTCAGGCGGTGAGCTGGAATCAGATGCGTCAATTGCAGCGTCGGAAAGCGCGCCATCTCCAGGCCAAGATCACAGGCGGTGAAAGCGAGATCGAGATCATCGCCGGAAAAGAGGCGTTCGCCTTCGCGACCGAGCGCGTGGCGACGCGGGTTGGTCAGGACGTTTTTCCGAAATTCCTGGGCGACGGCGGCGCGGACGCAGAGACCGGCGCCGCAGGGGGCGATCGCGGGGTCGAGCTGACGCGTGCGGGTGTCGAAGGAAAATTCTCGGATAGCCAGCCGGTCGAGGCGCGCGGCGAACCACGGTGAAGGCGGTGTTTCATATTCGCCATGCACCTGGCCGCCAAACGAACCGATGTCGGGTGATTGGCGCGCGAGGCCCGAGGCGATCGCGAGAAAATCAGGGGCGAGAACGTTGTCATCATCGACGAAGACAATCAGGTCGCCCGCCGCTTCGCTGATGCCGCGCAACCGGGCGGCAACGAGGCCGAGGGTGGGCTCGCGTACGACGCGGCCGGCCGGATGCCACGCAAGCAGAGCGGCGGCGGCGAGCGGCGGCGAGGAGGCGTTGTCCACGATGAGCAACTCCCAGTCGGTCAGCGGCAACGTCTGCGCCCGCAAACCCGTCAACGTGCGTCCGAGATGGTCCGCGCGCGGGTTGTGAGTGCAGAGAATGACGGAGAGGGGCATGGGTGCGAGCGGAGGGATAAGCTGCAAGCGTTAAGCGAAAAGCTATTTTAGCGGGGGCGAAGGGGTGGAGTTGGATGCTTAGCGCTTATTGCTTAAAACTCTTCGCGGCCCGCCGCACGGAGTGCGCGATCGCGAGCGCGCTCCGGCGAAGCGGGGGGGTGAGCTGCAGGCTGCCGTGCCACCACGCGGCGCGATGGGGGCCGGTGCGGCCGTGGAGCAGGATTTTCGCGGATTGGCTCCAGCGCAGCGCGGAGGCGAGCGGCTGGGGCGTCGCGCCGGTTTGGGCGTCCTCATAGGGAAATGCGCCCCAGGCGGCGGCCTCGGCGAGAGTGGGCGTTTGCCAGAAGAGTTTCAGAGCGGACAGACACATCGCACGCACGGCGTCGCCGTCGGCCTCGACAGCGGGGGCGACGGCGAGGGCTTGGCCATACGCGGTGATCGCGGCTGATAGCGTGGACCAGCCCCAGGGGATCAGCTCCGTTGGCGGAGAATCGAGCACCGCGCGCACTCCTGTGGCGGTGCGCGCGTAGCCGATGGTGAGGCCGTGATCGGCGGTGCAGAAGGTTTCGATCAAGGGCTCGATGCCGGGGAAGGCGTTGGCGGGCCGGAGTTCGGAGCGGCGATCAAAAAACCACGCGTGGCGTTCGCCGAGATCCGGGACTCCGCTGGAACTGTTCAGGCCGAAATAGAATCCCTCGGGTGCGGGGAAACCAGCGGAGCGGATGACTCTCGCGAGTGAATCCTGCGCGCGGCCGTGCCAGCCGACATCCACCAGTGCGCAGCGGTCGGGGGAAAGGAGTTTCTCCTGTTGGAGGTAGGCCAGAAGCACTTCGCGCGCCGCGGCGGCGCGTTGCTCCACAGCTGTTTTCACGCTGGGATTCTGCAAGGCGGCGCGCAGTTGGATACGATCGCGGGCGGAGAGATTGAGGTCCCAGTCGGCGGAGGGAATCGTGGTGGGTGCGAGGGAATTGGGAATTTCGTCCGCGGAGAGTCCCACGCGCTCGCCAAGGCTCGTCACGGACAAAAAGTCGGCCCCGTCAAAAACCCCGGCGAGTTCCGCGGTGTCGAGTGAGGTGATGGCCGGGAGGTGCCAAGCGCGCCGGCTGCCGTGGAGATAACGCAGCTCGACGTCGGGATGGAGTTGGGGGGCGAATTGGCGCGCGAGTTGCAGGAGCAGGTGGCCATCGCGGGAAACGAAATAGAGGCGAACAATGCCGCGGCGGCGAGCGGCGGTGAGCAGCCAGCGAACATACGATGAGAGGACCGGCCCCGCGACGCCGGCGGCAACCTCGCGGATCGATTCGGCGTGCGCAGTGGAGGCCGCGGTGGCCAGCCGGGCGAGGCGGGAAGCGCCGGCGTGGAGCGAGGCGAGACCGGAGGTGGCGGCGGAGAAGGTTTCGAGGTCTTCCTCGTAGCGATTGGGGTTGGCGTCAGCGCGATGCGTGGCGGTGAGGCCGAGTCTTTGCGGAACGGCGAAATCAGATTCGGCGTGATTGCCGATGTGATGCAGGTGGGCTGGAGCGAGTTTTTCCTTGGCGAGGATGGTGTGGAATAGCGCACCGGACCTTTTGGAACCCCCGTGTTCGCCCGAGACGTACAGGCCGTCGCCTTCCTGCCAGCAGCCGTGCTCAATGAGCCGGGCCCGCAGAAAATCCGACGGCAGGTACATGTCGGAAGTGAAAATCACGCGCGGCGAACGCGCCCGCACGGTCGCGAGCCAGGCGTGGACGCCGGGGACCGCGCATATGAATTCGGCTTCGGCGGCGAGTTCGAGCGCGTGGAGCGCGGCGCCTTTGTCGGGCGGAAGCGAGAGGCGCTCGGCGAGTTCGCGATGAATCAGCTCGAGGGAGACTTCGCGGCTGGTGACGCGCAGGCGCGCTGCCTTTTGCGCGGCGTAACGCTCGCTGGCGAAGGCTTCGGGCGCGAGGGCGGTGAGGCCGCGGGCGCGGGCGGTTCGGCCGACGAAATAAAACACCGCGGCGGGCGCGCCCACGCGACGCGTGAGGACGGTGTCGAAGATATCGAGGGACGCGACGGGCGCGGTCATTTCACGGCGAGGCCCAGCAAGTTGGGGGAGAGCGGGGCGCGGCGGCCTTCCTCCGGCCCGAACTCGCCCATGAGCTGCCAGCGGCGCACGGTGCGAAAGAACCCGCGCACATACCACCAGCGGCGGCGCCAGAGCGGCAACCAGGGGAGGCGTTTCGCGGGACCGTCGTCAGCCAGCACACGAATCTGATGAAAGCCACCGTGGTGCAGCGCGAAGTCGAGGCTGTGCTCGGTGAAACTCGTGTGGTGCGTCCAGTCCATGTAGCGCTGGCGCGTCCCGAGCGTGGAATTGGCGTTGGGCACGGAGCAGATGATCCGGCCGCCGACCTTGAGCGCGGCGTGGATCGCCGATAGGAAATCGAACTGGGCGTCGCGCGGGATGTGTTCGAGCACATCCATCAGGAGTACGACGTCGTAATGATCGGGTCGCGCCTGCAGCCACGCGGTCGTGTCGATGACATGCGCGCTCGCAAATCCCCGGGCGCGCGTGGCGTCGGCTTGCGTGGCGTCACACTCGATGCCCTCGATGCTGCTGAAGCCGAGGCCGCGCAAAGTCTCGAGGGCAAAACCCATGCCGCAGCCGACATCGAGAACCCGGGCGTGGTGATCGGTGGGCAGGTGCGGCTTGAGGCGTCCGCCGAAATAGCGGACCATCCGCACAAGGTGTTCGGGCGAGTCGTTGTGCCAGCGGCCGTAGTAGCGCGGGTAGTTCATGGACGGGTCAACCGGCGGAAAAGGTCAGGCCATGTGCGCGGGCGCACGGGGAGCAGCAGTGCGATGGTTTGCAGCCGGCCGCAGTCACGGAGACGCGGGAAAATATACGACGACACCCATGCGCTCAGTGCGGAGGAAACGACGACCGCGGCGGCGGCGCCTGGCGCCCCGAGCCAGGGCAACAGCCAGTAAGCGAGGGCGGCATTGGCGGCAATGCCGAGGAGGGCGGACCAGTTGTGATAGATGGTCGTGCCCTCGAGCATGAAATAATGCGCACGGATGCCGCCGCTAAAAATGAACGGGGCGCTCCACGCGAGCACGGCGAGGACCCGGCCGGCGGGCCGGTAGTTTTCGCCGAAAACAAGTGGAATCAGCGTGGGCGCGGCGAGGGTGACGGACACGGCGATGATGTAGCCCAGGCCCGTCATGACGTCGAAGGCAAACTGGAGGTCGCGGAGAAAGCGCTCGGTACCGAGCACGTGCCGCGCGGCGAGCAGAGGGAAAACGCTGGTGAGTACGAATGCGCTGACGGCGATCCAGATTTCCGCGACCTTGCTGGCGGCGGTGTAGAAGCCGAGTTCGCGCGCGCCGAGGAGGCGCAGCACGAGAATCTGGTCGAGCCGCAGGTAGAACGAAATGAGCAGTCCGGCGGTGATGAGCGGCCACGCGGTGTGCAAAAGCGTGCGGGCGAGGGGCCGTGAAAAATTCCACGAGCCGAGGCGCCCGCCCTGCTGGCGATAGACGAGGACGAGGGCGGCCGCATAAAGGAGACCATCGAGGACGAAGGCCCAGCAAAACCATGCGAGCGGCGCAGCGCGGGCGATGAGGACCAGTTTGACGGCGCTGCTGATGATGAGGGCGGCGAGCTTGGCGACGACGGTGTGGCGCGACTGCAGGTGTTTTTGAAACCACAGGTCGATCACCTCGAATGCCTGCCAGACGAGGGCGAGCGACGTGATGGCGACGAGGGGGAGCAGAGCATGCGTGCCGGCGACGAGCCAGGGGGCGCAAAGACCCAGCGCGATGATGGCGACGATGGCGCCGACCAGGCGGAGAACGAAAGCCGTGCCGAGGATGGCGTCGGTTTGAGCGGGCGACCGGACGAGCTCGCGCACGACGACAGTGTCGAGACCGAGGGTGGCGAGCGCGGTGAAGAGGACGGCGAGCCCGATCGCGTAGTTAAGCGTGCCGAAGCCCTCGGGCCCGAGATGCCGCGCGAGAAGCCCAATGATGCCAAAGCTCACCCCGAGCCGCAGCATCCGCTCGCCGAGCAGCCACAAAATATTGGCGGAGACCCGTCGGCGTTCGCTCATGGCTGCTGGACGCGGGCGACGTCACTCAGGGAGTGAGATCGCGTCGGCATCGGGCGGGAGAAAGACATGGGGCGGTAGTGGCAGGTTTTGTGGGATTTGAAAACGCTAGAGGTGAATATAGTCAGGGAGATGCGGAGAATTTGGGCACGGATTACCCGGATCGATCTGCTTCGGGGGTGGACTGTGCGCTCCGCACAGTTTTCCGACTTTCGAACACGCGTGGCTTGGGTCGCGTCCTCCAAACCACCGCGCGTGGAGCGCACGGTGCACCTCGGTCCGTGACCATCCGGGTAGTCTGGGGTTAAAATCCGGGATTGGGTTCTTCTGGGGGACGGATATCCGACGGACATGACGATTTCTGAGGAAACCCGGCGAATTCTGGCGCTGGCCCCTGACGATTGCCTGATGACCGCGGCGGAAAAAGCGGTGCTGGTCGGGTTGCTGCATCAGCTGCGACCGTCCAGCGTATTGGAGTTTGGATTTCGCAACGGGGGATCGTGCCGGTTCTTCGCGGATGTAGCGCGAGAGGTGGTCACGGTGGATCTCGATCCGACCTGCGCGGCGCGCGCGGCCCAGTGGTCGCATGTGCGGTTTCTGGCCATGCGCACGACGGAGGCGGTCCGACTGTTGAAAAACGAGGGGAAGCATTTCGATTTCATGTTGGTGGACGCGGATCACGCGCGCGCCAGCACGCGGGCGGACGTCGAGGCGGCGCTGGAGCTGGCGGACATCGTGCTCGTGCACGACAGCTTCAATCCCTGCGTGCGGGCGGGGGTGAAGGACGCCCTCCGCGGGCAGGATATTTATTGCGACTTGGATTTCGTCCCCGGGTGTTTGCAGTCGAACGGACTATGGGGTGGATTCGCGCTGATCGTGCCGTCACTGAAAAAGAACGAG
Source organism: Opitutaceae bacterium (assembly GCA_039936075.1). GTDB lineage: Bacteria > Verrucomicrobiota > Verrucomicrobiia > Opitutales > Opitutaceae > Opi-474. Next base: position 10,900 of record JBDTJA010000150.1, read on the forward strand.
CGGTACAATTTTGATCCACGCGTTTCGGCGCAGCCGGGGCTGGCCGGAATGGCGTTTTTCAGAAACCCGGTGAGCACGTACGCGGACACGTGGTGGGGCCGTTTCATTACGCGGGGGAAGGGCTGGGTGCGGCGGAAGATTTCGAAAGCTTGAAACGTGGCTGCGGCTTCCGGCCCGCAGATTTCGCCGGTGGGGTGGTCACAGGAAGGTTCTTCGGCAGCCTGCACGTAGTCGCTCATCTGCAAACCAGCGCGAGCAAGGTCGCGGTCGACCGCAAAACCTATCTGCGGCTGAAAGCCGCAGCCACGCTGATCGGCGGGTAACGACTCTCGGAGACCCAGTAATCCATTGGATTCCCCGGCATCGGCAGGAGCAGGCGGTTTTTGCCTTTGCGCGCTTGCAGGTTCCGACGAAACTCGCGCGGTGTCTGTGAAACTCGCGCTCTCGATGCTCTGTGAAAACCCGCGGCGGCGCACAGGACTGACGACCTTGTTTCACGGCTTCATCGCGGAAACGTTGCGACAATTTCCCGCAGTGAGGTGGGTGCTATTCGCGGGGCCGGAACAATCGTGGGACATCGATGATCCGCGCGTGGAGGTCGTGCGAACGTTCCCGGCCAATGACCGGCGGCTGGCACGGTTGTGGTCCGACCATTTCCACGTGGCACCCGAGGCCAAGCGCCGCGGGGCGGCGGCGCTGTTGACGGTGGGATTTGTGCCCCTGCGAACGGCGGGACTGCCGGTGGTGATGCATGTGTTCACGCTGCATCATTTGAAGCCCGGTGGCGGGCTGGGCGCGAGGTACCGGCGGACGGCCGTGCGTCGGGGACTGCGGAATGCGGTGCTGGTGATCGCGAATTCGCAATGGACCGCCGCGCAGCTCACCAGCCGGGCGCCCGTGATCGTGAGTCCGGAAGGGCTGCGGCATGAGGTGTTCCAGCCCGAAGGGCCGGCGGGAGGCGAGGGGTTGCCCGCAAACTATCTGTTGTGGGCGGCTAATTTTTACTCGTACAAACGCGCCGAACTGGCGCTCGCGGCGTATGCGCGCCTGACGCCGGAATTGCGCCAACGATTTCCGTTGGTGCTGGTGGGCGGCGATTGGGCGGGTGGCCGGACGCGGGCGGAGGCTATCGCGGAGCAACTGGGCATTGCCGGCGACACGCGATTTCTCGGCTGGATCGATGACGCGGCGCTGCCGGCGCTGTACCGCGGGGCGCGGGCGCATCTCCTGCCGACGGCGGAGGAAACGTTTGGCAAGAGCGTGACGGAAGCGATGGCGTGTGGGTGTCCGTGTGTGTTGCAGCCGCTGCCCGTGCTGCGCGAAGTCGCGGAGGGCGCGGCGTTGTTTGTAGATTTCACCGATGCGGCGGCGGCGAGTGAGGCTTTGCGGCAGATTTGTACGGATGACGGCCTCGCGAGCGAGCTCCGGGCGGCGGGGCTGAAGCGGGCCGCGGATTTCAGCTATGCGCGGCTCGCGCGGGAGCGGATGTTGGCGATTTTGGAGGCCGTGAAATGAGCGCGATGGGTCTCTCGGCAGAAAATCGTGAGACGAATTGGGGTCCGGCGCTGCTCTGCGGACTCGCCGGGGCGGCAGTGTTTCAGTTTTTCGGGAACGCGTCGTTCGGCTACATCAAGTCGTCGTCGCTATTTTGGTGGTGGGGCTATCAGTGGTTTAATGCCGAGTCGGAGACGGGGCATGGTTCAATCATCCTTGGCATCAGCCTCTGGTTGCTCTGGAGGAATTTGCGGAAAGAAAATAGGTCCTGTGAGTCTCATGGGGCCTATGATAGTATTTGGCCGGCAGTGATCGCCATGGTGGTGGGAGTGGTGCTGCACGCGATGGGCTTCGCTGCGCAGCAGGCGAGGCTCTCGATTTTGGCGTTGTTAATTTTTAGCTGGGGCGTGCTCCGGTTGGGTGGCGGGCGGCGGTGGGGCGCGGCGGCGATGTTTCCGTTGGGATTTTTGATGCTGGCTATTCCACTCAATGCTCTCGACTCGGCGGGATTCTGGCTGCGGTTGTGGGTGATCAAGGCCAGCGCGGGGCTGGCGCATGTCGCGGGCATCGGGGTGATTCAAAACGGCACGCAGCTCATGGCGCCGGATGGGCATTACAGTTACGACGTCGCGGCGGCATGCTCGGGCGTGCGGTCACTGATGGCGTTGCTCGCGCTGTCGTTGCTGATGGGTTATTTGAATTTCCGCACTTGGTGGCGGCGGGGCGTGTTGGTGCTGCTCTGCTTCCCGCTGATCTACCTCGGCAACGTGGCGCGCATCGCGTCCATCGTGTTTGTGGGCCACTGGCTCGGGCAAAGCGGGGGCGAGCGCGCGCACGATGTCATGGGCTACGGCGTATTCGTGATCGTGCTCGGCGGGCTGCTGATGGCTGCGAGTGCGCTGCATCGCTGGCGACCCGAAGCGGAGCGAGGGCGCTCCGCCGAGGTGGGAGAGGGGAGATCGGAGATTGGCGGAAATTTGTTGGGATCGAACGCTGCTCCCTATCTGCCATCTCCTATCTCCCCTCTCCGCACGTCGAAAGCCTGGCCGGTCGCCGGGCTGATTGTGCTGCTGGTGATGGGGGAATTGTTTTTCCTGGCGCGGCTGGCGAATTTGCCGCCGCGCGGACAGGTGGGCGTGAAGCTGGCGGCGGACGGGGTGAACCCGGCGGAGTTGCCGGCGTTTCTCGGCACGGAATGGATTGGCCGGCGGACGGAGGTCTCGGCCGTGGAGCGTGAGGTGCTTCCGCGGGACACCGGCTACTCGCGCAAGACTTACGTTCCCTTGTCGGATCCGGCGCAGTGGGTTTTTCTGTCGATTGTGCTGAGTGGACGCGACCGCTCGTCGATTCACCGACCGGAACTGTGCGTGGTGGGGCAGGGCTGGACGATCAGGGCGGCGACGGAGCATCGCTTTTCGGGTCCGGGCAAAAAGGCGAAGGAATTTCCAGCGACGGTGTTGCATGTGCAGCGCGTGGTGCGGACGCCGCACGGGGCGGTGGTCGTCCCGCAGTTGATGGTGTATTGGTTTGTGGGCGGCGACACGGTGGAAGCGACGTACTGGAAGCGACTCGTGCGGGATGCGTGGAACCGCGTGTTTCATGCGCGGGCTGATCGCTGGGCGTATGTGTTGATGCAAACTGATGCGCGCGACGGCGACGACGCAGCGCTGGGCCGGATGCAGACAGTGCTGGACCAAACGCTGCCGACGTTTGCGAACGACCTGCCAGTGAAGTGAGGTGGGCCGGGCGCTTCTGCCTTCTCCAAGGCTTCGGCGGACAAGCCGTCGTGCGGCAAAATGAACTCGAACGGTCGCGCGCGGAGCGCCCAACCCACCTTGCTGTCCTTACTCTGACGGGAAGAAAGATTGAACTTTCATTCGGACGGCGCTTACCGTGCGCGTCCCTTGATTCCCGTTTGCGCAGCTTCCATCGCCCTTATCGGGGCCATCAGCCCTTCCACCGATTGGTCGTTGCCGATCGCACTGCTGGTCGGGGGTGGGAGCGGATTTTTGGTGGTGTGGGCGCTGACGCAACACACGCGCCGCGTGGCGCACGAGCAAGCGGCGGAACTGAGCGAAGTGGCCCGCCGCGAGGCCGCAGTCGCGGCGGAGGAAATGAAGCAAAAGGCCGAGGTGGAGATCCACGAGAAGCGCGCCGAGGCGAATCGGGAATTTGACCGCCGCGAGATCGAGGCTGACGTGCGGCTGCGCGAGATCCGGGCGCACGAGGAATCACTCGCGCTGCTGGATTACCAATTTGAACAGAAGCAGGAACGTCTGACCCGGGAAAATGCCGCCGTGGGTCAGGCGCGCGATGCGATCCGCGCGCTGTCGAAGAGCGTGCGCAAGCGGCTGGAGGGCGTGTCGCAGATGGACGCCGAGGAAATCCGCCGCGCGCTGCGCGAGGAAGTGCAGCTCGAGTGCTCGGACGAGTTGCGCGGGCTGCGGCGCGAGATGATGGAAAAGTCCGAGCAGGAGCTGCAGATGGACGCGCGCCGCATTCTGGTCGCCACGATGCAGCGGCTCTCGAGCAAGCCGGCCAATGACATGACTTCCACGCAGGTCGCGCTGCCGAGCGAAGAAATGAAGGGCCGCATCATCGGCCGCGAGGGCCGCAACATCAAAGCCTTCGAGTCGACGACGGGCGTCACCATCCTGATCGACGAGTCGCCCGGCATGGTGCTGCTGTCATCGTTTGATCCCGTGCGCCGCGAAATCGCACGCGTGGCGCTCGAGGGGCTCGTGAAGGATGGCCGCATTCATCCGGCGAGCATCGAGGAGTTTGTAAAGCGCGCGCAGGACGACATGGACATTACGGTGACGCAGGCGGGCAACGACGCGGTCGCGAAGTTGAATATCAATGGTCTGCACCCCGAGATCATCAAGCTGCTCGGCGGCCTAAAGTACCGGTTTTCGTACAACCAGAACGTGCTCGACCACTCGATCGAGACAGCGTTTTTGGCGTCGATGCTGGCGAGCGAGGTCGGGCTCGATCCGAACGTTGCCAAGCGCGCGGGGCTGCTGCACGACATCGGCAAGGCGGCGAACGCCGAGCTGGAAGGCAGTCACGCGCACATCGGCGCGGAGTTCATCAAACGCTACGGCGAGACGCCGATCGTGATCAACGCGGTCGCGGCGCATCATGAAGAAGTGAAGCCCGAGACGGTTTACGCGGGCCTGGTGATTTTGGCCGACACGATTTCCGCGGTGCGGCCCGGCGCACGGGCGGAGTCGTCCGCGGTGTATGCGCAGAGGCTGGAGCGGCTGGAAAAACTGGCACTCGGGCTGGAGGGCGTGCAGCAGGCGTTTGCGATCCAGGCGGGCCGCGAGATCCGCGTGGTGGTGGCACCGCAGACGGTGACCGACGAGGGCGCGCGCGAACTGGCGAAACAGTTGCGGGCCCGGATCGAAAAGGAGCTGCAGTATCCCAGCGCGATCAAGATCACGGTGATTCGGGAGCAGCGGTTCACCGAAACGGCTACTTAAGGTGATAAGGTGTAAGTTTTAAGCTGTGAGCCGAAACTTGCCGGAAGCCCTTTCCCTTACAGCTTAAAACTTATCCCTGACAACTCCACCTGCCATGTCTGACGCCAAAATTCTCGAGACCTTTCCTAATCCCGCGCCGCAGCGCGACTACGTGATCGAGCACACGCATCACGAGTTTACGTCGGTGTGCCCGATGACGGGCCATCCGGATTTTGCGGACATCACCGTGAGCTACGTCGCCGACAAAAAGTGCGTCGAACTAAAGTCGTTGAAGCTGTATTTCCACGCGTTCCGCAACGAGGGCATCTTCTTTGAGGCGGCGACGAACCAGATCTGCGACGACCTTGGCAAGCTGCTGCAGCCTCGCTCCCTGACGATCATCGCCAACTGGCGGGCACGGGGCGGGTTCACATCGCGCATCACGGCGGACTGGGCGGGGAAGAAGAGATAGGTCAGATTTACCTTGCCTGAGTGTTGGCCCGGCGAGGCGGACCACTCCTATTGTTTTAGTTCCTTAACGAAGAATTCAAACGACTTGAGGTGTTTTTCGGGAGCAACTCCGGAGCCCTCAACGTAAACTGTAACCAATTCGTTTCCGACGAGTCGCATGGAACATGAAAAAATGCGCCCTCCCTTTTTTTCTCCGCCAGTATAGAGCATGCAAAAGTAGTCTTTTTTCTGAGACGGCTTGGGGTTGTCAGGCTCGATAAAGATATCGGGCCCGACTTTCTTTTCTGCTTCGTAACGAACGGCGCTAAGGCGTTTGAAGCTTTCAAACGATAGGGCTTTCCGAAACCGCATTACAGAAATCGTTGCTTGCTCTCGATTATCGGCTGACTGCAGGTCGAGCCGATCCTCCGTTCTCTCTACTTCGTGCCAGCCCGTTGGAGCTGAGATTGTGACACCGGCAAGCGTGAGAATGACTGCCGCGATGATCGCCATGGCTAAGACGCGAGATTTAGCGCTTTAATGACCTGCGCGTGCAGCGCGGGTCCGGCGGCGACAGTGGACTCGGCGGGATAGGCGGCGCCTCCTTTCCAGTCAGTGATCACACCGCCGGCGCCGCGGATCACGGGGACGAGCGCGGCGATGTCCCACGGGTTCATGATCGGATCACACATTACGTCAGCCAGGCCCGCGGCCACGAGCAGGTAGCCGTAGCAATCGCCCCAAGTACGGACGAGTTTTGCGCGCTGGCGGAGGGCATTGTAGGCGTCCCCGTTCTGGTACTTGGACGGGTTGAACGGATCGCTGGTGAGAAAGGTCGCATCCTCGATTCGCGAGGTTGCGCGGACGTGAACGGCGCGCCCGTTGAGGGTGGTCGAGGTTCCGTCACCGAGCATCAGTTGCTTCAGGATGGGCTGGTGAATCACGCCGAGGACGGGCTGGCCGCGGTGAAGGAGGGCGATGAGCGTGCCCCAGAGCGGGACGCCGGTGATGAACGACTTCGTGCCGTCGATGGGATCGAGGACCCAGACGAATTCCGCATCGGGCCGGTCGCTGCCCAGTTCCTCGCCGATGATACCGTGCGTGGGGAACTTCTGGCGGATCATTTGTCGCATCAGCTCTTCGGCTCCGCGGTCGGCAAGGGTGACAGGGGAGGCGTCGGACTTGGTTTCGACGACAAGATTGTCACTGCCGAAAAACGGTCGAATGAAATCACCGCTTTGGTCGGCAAGCTCGATAATGAAAGCGCGGTAGGGCGTGAAATCCACGGTTCCTTTGAAACCACGAAAGCTTCAGAACACACGAAAAATGCGGAGCGGATGAGGATTAAGCGCAAAGCCGCGAAGGCGGGAAGAAGGAAGACCCGGGAATTTTTGCCCACGGAATACACGGATCACACGGAAGCGTAGGCAGGATCAGATCAGAACGCCTTTTCCGTGTGATCCGTGGATTCTGTGGGCAAGGTTGGCTGTTCGTATTTTACTTAGGCCTCTGCGACTTCGCGTCTTTGCGCTTAAGGATTGGAAGGTTTTGTTTGCACATAAAATGACGAACGATTTCAGATGAGGTCGTGCCGAAGCCTTGGACTGATCAACCCATCTACTTCGTGGATTTCGAGGGCAGCCGCACGTCCGGCATCCTTGAGTTTGGCGTGGTCGAAGTAGTCCACGGCGCGATTCCGGAGACCCACACCCGGTTGTGCCATGCAATGGGACCGGTTCGGCCGGAAGACAGCGCGGTCCACGGATTAAAGGAACCACAGTTGGCGGCGGCGGCGC
>JBDTJA010000151.1:0-2685 GCA_039936075.1 Opitutaceae bacterium
CGGCATGGCGGATGCCGCGGGCAGTTCGGGGACAATTGCGAGTGAAGTTCGCGAGGGTCTTCCGCCCTACGATCCCAAGGCGAGCCAGCCCGACTCTGTCATGGTCCAGCGGTCGGGCCGCCCGGCCGGTGCCCCGCGGCCGGGCATTGATCCCAACCAGGCGCGAGCCGCACCCGATCCCCGAACCGCTTCGTCACTTGCTCTCACTCCCGTAAAACCGGAACCCGTGATTACACTTCCGCTTTTCATGGTTCGAGGGCGGCCCGATCCGACCCCGCCCGCACCATTGCCGCGTATAATGCCCCGTCAATTTCAGGGCAAAGATGACAAATCCAATCATACATTCGAAACACCGGCGGCACGCGACGAACGCCTGATCCGGAAACATCTGTCGGGGCTCGACCGGCTCTTCCTCAATCGTTTTTCGCTCACGGGTGGTTCCGGCGTCGCCGGTATGGCGTCCCGCGCCCACCAACTCGAGGCCATCGAGCAAAGCACGGGGCAATTAAACGACATCGCCGAAGCACTCGACAGCCCGCCCCAAACAATTTCCGAGGCGGCCGATCGGAAAAAGCTGCGCGAAGCCTACTACGACGCCTTCATTTCGCGTCCGAAGTAGGGTGGCTGCGGGCCTGGGGCTTCCGCGCCGAAAGACCAGTCAGCAGCCCGAAATTCCGGAACCGGCGGGCAAAGTGCCGGACGGTGTGGCTGTGCCATCCCAATCCGACCCCACCGTGCCACCCGAGGACGATATCGGCCAGTTTGCGTCTGAGCTGGATTCGCCTGAAGAGTCGGCTCCGGTAAAACGACCCCGAGCCAGCGCGGCGATCATCGTCCTCGCGGTCATGGCCGTGATCGCCTTTCTGTATTTTGGCCGGCCGGTGATGCTGCCGCTTTTCCTCGCGAGCTTTGCGGCCATGACGGTGAAACCTGTGATGCGCGGGCTGGCCTATTTACACCTGCCCGCACCCGTGGCCTCCTTCGTGATAATCGCCGTGGTGCTCGCGACGGCGGGGTTCAGCTTTGTCCGCCTCAGCCATCCGGCAATTGCCTGGATTAACGATGCGCCAGCGCATTTGACACAGTTGCGACACCGGGGCGAATCACTTTTCAAATCGGGACCGCGGCTCACCGAGGCGGCTGCCGCCGTGACGAAACTGGTTACACCGGAAACAGAAAAAGGCGCGGCGCCCAAGCCCGCGCCCGCCGCGGAGCCGGCTCCGCCGATTGCGGCGTCCTCCGTGATAGAATGGACGGGGTCCCTCCTCGAAACGGTCGTCGCCACCCTGGTGCTCTTCTATCTGCTGCTAGCTGCGGGAGACCGGCCGCTGCAAAAGCTGGTCAGTCTCATGCCGACGCTGCGGGAGAAAAAGCGCGCGGTGGACATCAGCCACGAAATCCAACGCGGGATTTCGGATTACCTGTTTTACGTCACCCTCATCAATGTTGCGCTGGGCGTGTTCGTCTGGCTCGGGCTCTCGCTGATCGGCGTGCCCAATGCCGCGATGTGGGGCGTGTGCGCCGCGGTGCTAAACTATATTCCCTATTTTGGCCCGTATGTCGGCATCGCCCTCGTCACCTTTATGGGCGTATTGTCGTTTACGACCCTGTCCAAAGGTCTGTTACCCGGTGGCTGGTACCTACTGCTGCACTTGGTGGAATCAAATCTGGTCACGCCCATCCTTCTCGGGCGACGCTGCCTCCTCAATCCGGTGGCCATTTTCGTCTCCCTGATTTTCTGGACGTGGCTCTGGGGCATCCCCGGGGCGTGGATTGCCGTGCCCATCCTCGTGGCCGTCAAAGTCACCTGCGAACGCGTCCCGTCGCTGTCCGCGATTGCAGCGCTGGTCAGCCACTAAGTAGTCTCCAGGTTCAGCCGGCTTGACCTGAGAGGAGCGCCGCTGTCGTAGTGGGCAGTCCCATGGGCCAGCCTCCTCCCTCTCCCGTCAAGACGCTGGCGATCCTAAGCCTGGCGGGAATGGCGTTGATTTTTTCCAACTGCTCCACGGCGGAGGACCAACCTGCGCACCCCATCCTCGCGAGGAAGCCCAAGCCCGATTACGATCGACCGGCGCCGGCTTTCCCGACCCCGACACCCGCGGCCGAAATCCACGCGGACGGCATTGACCGGAAGGAGCGCGTGGCTTCACAGCTGACGCCCAATGAAGCCCTCAGTCTCGCCAATCAATGCGTGCGCTCCCAGCGGAGCAATTTTCAGAATTTCGTCGTTACCAATGTCAGTTTGAACCTCAACCTCGGCCTGCAAACCGATTCGAATCAGACCAAGATTATGTGGATCGTCACGTATAAGGAGATGAACTGGCAGACGAAGGAAGTGACGGCGGACAGTGAATTGTGGGTATATATCGACGACACCACCCGCACGGCAAAATTTCGTGCGGCGCCTTGATCTCGCCGCGCCTCCCGTGGAAAACACCGGCGCATAGCCATCCCACGCTGGCCGTCCTCCAAGCAATGGATCCGCAGCCACCACCACCCGCTCCATGTTGAGAATCGAGATGGTGATTCCTTCCTGCTGTTCCGGAGGCGTGGGGATAATCGGCGGTTGAGAGCCCATCGCGGGGGGGGAGGTTCAGAGCCGGTCTGACCGGCGCGGATAAACGAGCGTCCACCCCCAGCGTCAACCGAGGAACCAGCGATGGGCCCGCGGATCACCTTCTGGTC
>JBDTJA010000152.1:0-3965 GCA_039936075.1 Opitutaceae bacterium
GTGAAGGTAACTTGAGGAGAGCACTTGTGACAAAATCCTCCGCTGGAACGATCCAACGATTCTGCCGCTGGACGATCGCGCCGATGCTCCGCGCCTGCCGGCCGATCGTGGGCGTGCCAAGTGGACAGTGCGCGGATTCGTCCTCGTCGGGTGGTTGAGGGAGCTGGATTGAGAAGCCGGGATCGCGAATAAAATCGGTTACGGCCATGGGTCCGTTGGCTGGCGCGGACAGCGGCAGCGGGATTAGGGCTTTCCTACGATGGGGAGCGGGGCAATAAACAGCGCCGAAGGCCGGAGCGTTTCGTGCGCCCCCGCGATGGGCCTGTTTCCCCGCGTGCCATGCTTGCCATCATTTACCTCCTGCTTGTCGGTGTGCTGGCGTACCAGTTGCAATCCCGCGTCGCCCTGCTGGAGGCTTTCAAGGGTCTGCCGCGCTATCTTTGCTCGCTCGGCTTGGCTCTCTTCCTGGTCAATTGGGTCAATTTCCTGCTGTTCGCCATCGTCGGCTGGAGCCCGCTTTACCTGCCCCTGTCCTGGGGGGTGCTGGTCACAGGGCTGATTTATTTTTCTGGGTTTTGGCGGGTGGCCGAAACCCGCCGGCCGCGGCAGCTTCTTCGCTCCGTCCTCTCGACCCTCCGGCCGGTTCGCGATTGGAACTTTTGGTTTCTGTTCCTCGCGGTGTTTGTCGGGGCGCGGTTCTATGCCGGGCTGGACGTGGATGCGGAGAACAACGTGTGGAGCCTGTTCAACTTCGTGGACACCGCCTTTCACCTGTCGGTGGTTAATGCGTTCCTCGCCGCGCCGCATTTTCCGCCCATGGACCTGGATATGGCGCCCTATCCGCTGAAGTACCATTTTCTCGCCGACTTTAATGTGGCCCATCTGGCGCGGCTTGGACTTCCCGCCCTCTCGGGTATCTGGCTGATGAACCTGATCAGCTCCCTCGTGATGGTCGGGGCGATCTGGGCCACCTTTGAACGCTGGCTCAAATTGCCTCCGCGCTGGGTAATGTTGGCCGGATTGATTTTCCTGTTTCTCAATACCGCCCTGGTAAACCTGATTCACTTCGCCGTTTTTCAGCCCCCATTCTTCGAGCCGGACAAACTCTTTTACGGCTTGCTGCGATTCCCCTATTTCAACTTTGAATCCGCCCAGGCGAACATGCTGGAGCCCCAGCGCGGTTTGTTGTTCTCACTGCCGATCGTCCTGTTGATTCTTCAGGCCGCGTTCGGCGAGCCTCCCGAAACCGCCAGCGGGCCGCGAGCCCGGATCCGGACGCTCGAGGCGTTTGCCCTCGTCTGCCTTCTGCCTCTCGCCCACATCGTGGCCTTCGCGGTGATGGCGCCTTCCCTCCTGCCCAGTCTGTGGCGCCACGGGAAATGGTTCGGATCCCGCCTCTGGATCTGGCTGCCGGTGTTTCTCCTCGGCGTGCTCCAGCTTTTCTATCTCGGGGAGTATGGTCCCGCCACCAACGCCGGATTTTCGTCCTGGTCGGCGAATTCTTTTTTGCCGCTGCAGGATTATTTCCAGCTTCCCGCCGTCACCCGCGGGGCCGCGTTCTGGTTTTTTGCCAACGGCGACTTCCTCTTCTGGGGTCTGCTATTCGCCGCCGGAGCCTGCGCGTGGGGCCGCCGTTACGATCCGGCCGCGCCGCGTCCGTCGGGCCTGTGGCCATTCCTCGTGGCTTGGCGATGGTACTTCACCGTCTGCGGCGGCTTTTTCTTGCTGATCAATTTCTACCGCTACAGCTACGACTGGGGTGACAGCAACAAGCTGGTGTTCTTCCTCAACCTCGGTCTCACCCTGGTCATCACCCTGGGAGCCGCGCAATGGCTCGGACGCCGTCAGCAGGTCCTTTCGCAAGCGCTGTGGGTGTTCTTCCTCGCCCTTTGCGTCGCCCCTCCCAGTTACGCGTTCTACATGAATATCCTCAAGTCAGGGCATGGCGCCGGGACCGTCCTCCTCTTCGAAAAAAACGGCCGCCAGGCGGCTGCATGGCTCGATGAAACGCTGGCGCCCACCGACATCGTGCTCACCGCCGCCTACAACACGATGCACTTCGTCACCCCCCTCGCCGGTCAGCCAACCCTGGCCGGAATCTATGGCGACGCGAATCCTTACCGGCAGGACAACCGTCAGGAGGAAATTCGCCGCATTTATGAAAACGGCGAACTCCCGCTGCTGAACAAACTCGGAATCCGCTATGTGTGCATCTCCCGCAATGAGCGGCGGAAATATCAACTCAGTCCCCGCTGGATCCAGCTGATGACCGACAAGACGGGAGTCGTCTTCCAAGTCGGAGAAGGTCCCGATGACTACCATTCCGTCTATATTTTCGACGCCCGGCAGTTAGCTCCAAAATAATCTGTGGAGGAGCGGAGATTGCCACCGAAAAGGCGGTCAGCTGAACTCAAGCGGTCAATGCGTGTGCGGACGATTTCAACGATCTCACCGCGGTGCCGACGTTTCGCATAACTCCGCCTCTGTGGTGCATGCGTGCAAGCACGCGAGCGACGGGTTCCGACGACGGCCTTGAACCTCCGCGTCCCCGACTTGGAGTTGCGTTTGGCGACCATCACCATTATGATTTAGCATGCCTTCCCGATTAAAAGCAGTCCGCAGCGCCCAAAAACCTGACAAAAAAATCGTCCTGAAGGCGAGTAAATCGGTGGGCCCCACTGCCGAGCAGCGACTCGCCAGCACCGGCCCGATCAAACGTGCGCAAGCGCACGAATCCTCCCGCGGAAAGCGGACACAGGCGAAACGCGATTCGCGTTGATGCCGAATCGTAGGCGCGGTCCGGGTGCCTCCTCGTTTCATCCGGGGCTCCGCGCAAACCGTCCCCATGATCACCGTCGCTGTATTCGACACCAAGCCGTATGACCGCGAGTATCTGGCGCAGGCGCCGGACGCGCAACGACTGAGGTGGCGCTTTCACGACTTTCGCCTCTCGGCTGAAACTGCGCCTTCCGCCGCCGGCGCGGAGGCGGTGTGTCTCTTTGTGAATGATTGCGGCGACCGGCCGTGCCTGGAGGTGCTCGCCTCGCTCGGCGTGAAGCTCATCGCCCTGCGTTGTGCCGGCTACAACAATGTGGATCTGGACGCCGCACAGGCACTTAGCCTGGGGGTCGTGCGTGTGCCCGCTTATTCGCCCCATGCAGTGGCGGAACACACCGTGGCGCTGCTGCTCACGTTGAACCGAAAAATTCATCGAGCCTACAATCGCGTCCGCGAGATGAACTTCTCCCTCGGCGGCCTCGTCGGATTCGACGTGCATGGCAAGACGGTGGGGATCATCGGCACGGGAAGGATCGGACGCATTACCGCGCAAATTTTTCGCGGCTTTGGCGCGGAGGTTCTCGCGCATGACCTCCAGCCGGACGCTGCCTGGGCGGCGGGGAACAAGGTGCACTACGTGGATCGCGACACCCTGCTCGCCACCAGTGACATCGTTTCCCTCCATGTTCCACTGCTGCCGGAAACCTTGCATCTGCTCCACGAGAAGACCTTGGCGCAGATGAAGCCCGGAGTGTTCATCATCAACACAAGCCGGGGCAAGTTGATCAACACGACGGCGCTCATCGCCGCGCTGAAATCTGGTCGTGTCGGCGGGGTCGCCCTGGATGTTTACGAGGAAGAGGAAGGAGTCTTCTTTGAAGATCTTTCCGGTCAGATGCTGAAAGATGACGAACTGTCCTTGCTGCTCAATTTCCCCAATGTGTTGATCACTTCCCATCAAGCGTTCCTGACGCACGAGGCGCTGAGCGAGATCGCCCGAGTAACCACGACCAACCTCCTGCGCCTGGATAAGAACGAACCTTATCTTTCAGGCACGACGCTGGTCGATATCAGCGGAGCGGCTAAGTCAGACCCAGGACAGGGTGCACATCTCCCCTGAATCCTAGGGGGGTTGCCTTTCCAGGTCTTCGCGGAAAAGCCGGTGTCCCCGAAGGCAGCGACCTCTG
>JBDTJA010000153.1:0-5524 GCA_039936075.1 Opitutaceae bacterium
CGGTCGGTCGGCGCGGCCGTCCGCGAAAAAGGTGCTCGCGCCCTGCGGCCGCGGCTTGGGTTGGCGCTTCATGCCGGGGAACGCCCACTCGGGAAATACGTCCATCGGCGGGTGCGTGAACCGCGTCCCGCGGAATCCGAGCACGGAAACGGCAAGCACGACGGCGAACAGGGTGAGGAGGTAGACGTTGCGCATGGCTCAGGCTTCCAGCTCCTTGATGTCCTGGCCACCGATCCGGGCGAGGAACGCAGTGGTATCGGCGAGGTTGAAGCGCGGGTCGCGCGTTTCGATGACGATGAAAAACTGGTCAGTCATGCCTCTCTGGATGTCTTTGTGCTTGAGCACGGGGTGGTAATACATCGGCAGGCCGTTGAGGAAAAACATCCCGCCGATGGTCGCGAAGGCCGTGAACAGGATTGTCAGTTCGTAAGATATCGGGAAGGCGAACAGCGGGCTGAACAGCGGCTTGCCGCCGACCGTCAACTGGTAATCAACGGCGCCCGTCCACCAGATCAGAGTCATGCCGGTGCAGAAGCCCGTGATGCCTCCGACCAGTGAGATGCGCGGAACGATGGAACGCCGCAGGCCCATGGCCTTGTCCATGCCGTGGATGGGCATCGGCGAAATGCAGTCCCAGTTCCGGAAACCGGCGTCCCGCACCTGCTCGGCGGCGTGGAACACCGCTGGCACGGTGTCAAAGGTGGCGATCAGCCCGTAGGTTGGTGCATCCATGGTCAGTGGGATCCCCCGGTTGTGGCAGGGCTGCCGTGGGGATCAGCCTGCGGCGTGACGGCCTTGATTTCCGCCATCGCCATCAGCGGCAGGAAGCGGATGAAGAGGAGAAACAGCACGGAGAAGACGCCAAACGTGCCGAAGAAGGTGAAGATGTCCACGATGGTCGGGCTCATGTTGTTCCAGCTCGACGGCAGGAAGTCCCGCGTGAGGGATGTGCAGATGATGACGAAGCGCTCGAACCACATGCCGATGTTGACGAAGATTGTCAGGATCCAGACGAACCACGTGTTCTCGCGGACCTTCTTGAACCAGAAGAACTGCGGCGTGAGGACGTTGCAGCTGATCATGATCCAGTAGGCCCAGGCGTAGGGGCCGAACGCGCGGTTGATGAAGGTGAAGCCCTCGTTCGGATTCGCGCTGTACCACGCGATGAAGAACTCCATCGCGTACGCATACCCAACGATTGTGCCCGTCGCCAGGGTGATCTTGCACATGCAGTCGATGTGGTACTGCGTGATGAGGTCTTCGAGCTTGTAGATCGCCCGCAGCGGCAGCATGAGCGTGAGCACCATGCCGAAGCCCGAGAAGATGGCGCCAGCGACGAAGTACGGGGGGAAGATCGTCGTGTGCCAGCCGGGGATCAGGGACACCGCGAAGTCGAACGACACGATGGTGTGCACCGAAAGCACGAGCGGTGTGGCGACGCCGGCCAAGATCAGGTAAGCCATCTCGTAGTTGCTCCAGTGGCGGCTCGAACCGCGCCAGCCCATGGCGAACACGCCGTAGAGGAAAGACTTGGTCTTCTTGCCTGCCGCTTCGAAGCGGTCGCGCAGCGTCGCGAGGTCGGGGATCATGCCGACATACCAGAAGAGCACGGACACCGTGCCGTAGGTGGAGACCGCGAAGACGTCCCACTCGAGCGGAGAGCGGAAATTCTGCCAGATCTGGTTGGAGTTCGGGATCGGGAAGAGGAACCACGCATACCACACGCGGCCGACGTGGAAAACGGGGAAGATGCCGGCGCACACCACCGCAAAGATGGTCATGGCCTCGGCGGCGCGGTTGATGGAGGTGCGCCACTTCTGGCGCAGCAGGCAGAGGATGGCCGAGATGAGCGTCCCGGCGTGGCCGATGCCGATCCAGAACACGAAGTTGACGATCGGCCAGCCCCAGTTGACCGGGTTGCGGTGGCCCCACACCCCGACGCCCGTGGCGACGAGGTAAATGATGCCGGCGACGGTGAACGACGCCACGAAGCAGGCGACGCCGAAGCACCACCACCACCAGACGGGGGTCTTGTCCTCAACGATGCCGCAGATCTTGTCGGTGATCCAGGCGAAGCTCCGGTGGTGTTCCACCAGGGCAGGACGGGGCAGCACGGCCGGGTGCACCTCGGCCAGGATCGCTGACGCGGGGCTAGGTTCGGCGGAGGCCATCAGCTGAGCCCTCCCAGCGTTTGGCGGGTGATGAGTGCGGCCGATTCGCCCGGCGGCTTTTCACCATGGCCTCCCGGATGGTTCTTATGGAGGTGTTCCAGTCGGCTCAGCGGCAGCTTGGCATAGTCGGGCATCTGCGGGTTGGGATTGCGCAATTTTCCCAGATACGTGGTCCGGGGCCGGGTATTGAGATAGGCGAGGAGCTGGTAATCCTGCTCGCGGCGCTTCGCTATGGAGACGGCGCTGTCGGGTTCGAGGATATTGCCGAAGACGATGGCCTCGACTGGGCACACCTGCTGGCAGGCGGTCTTGAGCGTACCATCGGGAACGCGGATCTCCTCCACGGTGACCGCCGCGCCGACGTGAGCCTGCATGACCTGCACTTTGCGCTCGATCTTGGCGTTCTGGATACGCTGCACGCAGTAGGTGCACTTTTCCATCACACCGCGCATGCGGACCGTGACCTCGGGATTCTTCACCATCTGGACCAGCTCCGGCATGCCTTTCGGGCCAAGCTGGCTGAGATAGAGGCTGTCGAGCTGGCGCAAGTTGTAATCAAAGTAATTAAACCGGCGGACTTTGTAGGGGCAGTTGTTCGCACAATACCGCGTGCCGATGCAGCGGTTGTAGGCCATCACGTTGATGCCTTCGTCGTCGTGCACCGTCGCGTTGACCGGGCAGACCATCTCGCATGGCGCGAGCTCGCATTGCTGGCAGGCCACCGGCTGCAGCGAAACCTGCGGATCCTCGGGCAGGATGTGATTCCTGTCACCGCCAAACGCGGAACCCTCGAGCAGTCCGTCAGAGTAATAGCGGTCGAGCCGGATCCATTGCATCTCACGGCCGCGCAGGACCTGCTGCTTGCCGACGATCGGAATGTTGTTCTCGGCTTGGCAGGCGATGACACAGGCGTTGCAGCCAATGCAGGTGTTGAGGTCGATCGACATGCCCCACTGGTGGATGCCGTCAAACTTGGGCGTGGAATAGAGCGAGTTGCCTCGCGGGATCTCGGAAGCGCGCTCAGCGGGGGTCATGGCCTCGCCGACTTCACCGATCGTGGACGGCGTTTCCGACTCCATGCCGACTTCCTTCACGTAGTCGGGCTTCTCCCGGTAGCTTTCCGGGCCGTCGTAGTTGGCCTCGCGGACGATGTCGCGGCCCTCCATCGACCAGTGCGTCTGGGTGTTGGCCAGCAGCATGCGCTCGCCAGTCAGCGTGAGCGTGGCGCCGGTGGCAAAGGCCGGCGAGCCGCTCGTGCGAAGGGGATAGGCGTCGTAGCCGGCGTTCAGGCCGACGTGGCCGGTGACCGTGCGGCCATAACCGAGCGGAAGTACGACGGTGTAATTGGACAGGCCAGGCTGGATGTGGAGCGGACCGCGGATTTTTCGGCCACCCACCGCCAACTCGGCGATGTGGGCGCTTTCTCTGCCGGAGGAATCGAGGTCGCCCTCTTCCACCCGCGCGACCTGCAGCAGCGAACCAGCGGGATAAACCCCCAGCTCCCGCGCCAGGCGCGGGCTGATCTGGATCGCGTTGTCCCAGGAAATTCGGGTGATCGGGTCGGGACACTCCTGCAGCCAGCCGTTGTTGGCAAACCGGCCGTCGTCCATCTTGTGGTCGGTGATGAACCGGATCTCAAGGTTCTTGCCGGAAAGGGCCTCGAGTTTCGGCGCCGACGTGAACAGCGCGCCCACGCCACCAAGATCGAAGTGGACGTCCAACTTCGGGTACGCCGAATTCGCGAGCAGCCCATCGTGGAGAAACTGCCGGAAGGATTTCTCCGCGTCGCCATCAGGGTTTAGGCCGGTAATCGTCGCATAGACTTGCGCGTAGGGGTCGGTCTTCGGCTCGCCGAGGAGATGGCTGAGAATCTCGATCTCTGTCAGGCCGTTGAACAGCGGCAGAATCATCGGCTGAACCGGGACGATCGTACCGTCCACCGTGCGGGCATCGCCCCAGGACTCGAGGTAATGAGTGCTCGCGATGTGCGTGCCGGCCTTCGCGGAGGTCTCATCGGCATAGTAACCGACCCGAATGACATCAGCCACGGACTCTTGCAGCTTGGCCCAGTCGAGATCGGCGGGCGCGTTGTAAACGGGGTTGCCGCCAAGCACGAACAAGGTCTTGACCGAGCCGCCCGAGATGGCGGTGGCGAGGGCGGTGAGCGTGGACGCGCCGTTTGCACCGGCCTCCATGAAATCCACCGTTTTGCCGATATTGCCGAGCGCCGCGTTCATCGCATAGGCGATCGCGTGAACCGCCGCGGGCTGATGCGCGCCGGCGACGACCAGGCACTCGCCCTTGTTCGCCAACAGGTCCTCGGCACAGCCGGTGAGCCACTTTTCCTGGTCCTTAAAATCCAGCCCCTGAGCGAGCGCATCCATCGAGGATGAACCCATGACCTTGCCGGCCAGCGCGGCGGCAAACGCCGCAATGTGGCTGCTGGCCAGACGCAGGCGGTGATCGGCCATGCTGCCCGTGAGGCTGAGCCCGCTCTCCACGACGTAGAGGCGGTTCATCGGGTCTTCCCGCTTCGTCACCTTGCGCCCTTTGGCGAACTCGCGCGAGTAGAAGAGACTGCCAGACTCGGCGTGGAAAAAATCCGCGTCGAGGCTGACGATACGCTTGGCGCGAGCGAACTGGTAAAGGGGTTTGACGTCGCGACCGAAAGCCGCCCGCGCGGCGGCGGCCGGCGGCAGGTCCTGGACCGGCTCATATTCCGCCCAGATGGCGCGCGGAAATTTCCTCCGAAGCTGGTCGAGCAGGCGGACGCGCGTGGGCGAACTGGACTCCTCCGCGAGAAAAGCGAGGCCTTCGCCGCCGTCAGCCAACGATGTTTTGCCGAGGCTGGCCAGCAGCTCCGTTACTTGGGCCGACGTGGCTTCCTTGCCCTTGATCGTGTGCTTCGTCGCGCGGTCCGGATCGTAAAGGTCGAGCACCGACGCCTGCGCGAGCAAGGTGCTCGCGCTGCCGTGCGGTTTGTAGCTGGGGTTGCCCTCCAGCTTGGTCGGACGGCCCATATGCGTCTCCGCCAGCAGCGGAATCGCGGAATTGCGCAACGGCATCGCCGTCGCGAAATAAAGCGGCAGACCCTGAATCACGCCCTCAACCGACTTACCATAGGGCAAAACATACTGCTCGGGGCGACGGCAGCCCGCGAGGCCGAGGCCACCGAGCGCAAACGAAGCCGCCATGATCTTGGCGAACTGACGGCGGTCCACGCCCTCGATGGATGACGCACCCTCCGGGAACTCCCGCGCCATCTGCGCCTTGAAGCCCGGCGTGTCAGCCAGCTCGTCGAGACTGCGCCAGTATTTCGGGCCGGCGAGCTCGCGCTCAGACGGTTCAGGATG
>JBDTJA010000154.1:0-7358 GCA_039936075.1 Opitutaceae bacterium
GAGTCGTAAAGCTCCACTTGGTCAGCGCCGGGGTAAGCCAGCGGTTGGTAAACCGGGGACGAGATCAGCCCAGCGGGTGGGAAACCGGCGCCCTCGACGCAGAATTGCAGGCCGCCGTGTTGGACGAAATTTTCCACGCTCGGATGCACGCGTGGCCGATCACCGGTGCAGGGCGTGAGGTCCCGCGGCGCCACGCCGCCGAGATCCGCGGTCAGGCCGGTTGCTTGATGACGCAGCCACGGCAGTCCTTCCGTGGTGATATATTGCGCGGCAAGATCGGTGCGCCAGACGAGGGAAGGGAGACTTTGCGCGGCGAGGGCGCTGTCCCAGTTTTTCCACATGTAGGACAGCGCTACGCGGGCGAGCGCGTCGTTGTAATAGCCGCCACCAACATCGCTGTGGGCGCCGGGAAACCAGACCTCCTTCATGTCGTCGCAGCGGCTCTTCGGATAGGCGAGCACGGTGGGCACGAAGAGATTGCGGGTCTCGTCGATTGCCATGCAATGCACGCAGCGGCCCACGGTGGCGGGGACTTCCCAATCGGCAGCCTTGGCGGCCACATTGGTCGGGACGGTGTCCCACACGCCAAGAAATGCGATGGGCAACTCATCGCCGGCGACGAGAGTCTTGGACCAGCGAAGGTTGAGATCCCAGACATCGAGGCGGATGTCGCCGCCGTGGTTGGACGTGCTGTAACGGCTGCCGATGTTGACTTGGTCCACGAAACCATTGGCGGCGAGGTCACGGGCGAAGAGGCGGGCACTGGCCGCTCCGCGACTGAAACCAAAAATAGAAACTCGGTCGCCCTGCTGGTAGGTTTGCAGGAAGGTGCAGTAGGCGGAGTTACGGATGTGTTCCTCCATCGTAGCAAACGCACCCTCGCCCGTGGAGTTGAGGGAGTCGTTCTCGTCATCGTTGCCGATACCGCGGAAATAATGCGTGAGCTGGCCGGGGCCGTCGGGTCCGAGGGAAAGATGGGTTTTGACGAGATTGGAAACGATCGGCGGGAAAGCCTGGGTCGGGTCGGCATTGCTCACCCAGAGCAAGCGGGTGTTGTCCCAAGTGAAGTTGGCGGGATTGACGCCGGTGCTGTCGTTCCACGTGCCGTCGAAGAGGAAGATGTGATGGCGGCCGCCAGAGCCGGGTTTCCAGCTAGGGTTGGACGGCATGTTCCAAGTCTTGAGATCGGCGGGCCGGCCGCCGGTGCTTTGGTTGGGAGGGGGCATGGAGCGCGGGTGAGCGATCAGTCGTCAGTTATCACTGCGCCAGGACGCCGCAGGGACGTCAGAAAGGTGGACCCTTCGTTTCGAGGGGCGAGCCTCAACCTTGACCTTTGCGGTCCTCTGCGGGCTTGACCGTCGAGGTGCGGCGAGTAGCACTTGAGACGGTTGTCAGTCACGCGGGCGTAGTATACCGGCTATTATGTGTGCTTCCCAAGCATGAGAAGAGGGTTCGACTCCCTCCGCCCGCACCATCCTTCGCTCAGTCGGCTTCGGGTGGTACGGCCAACCTTCAACCCACTATGACTTCCCGACCCACCAAGCCGATCCGCCGAAGGAGAGACTACGCGACCGAACTCCGCGTGGTTGCCGTGATTGCACTGGTCGGGGGTGCGGTTGTCGGCGGCGTTCTCTGGCTGAGACAACCCCGGATCGTGCCGTCGGTTGCCGTGGTCGCGCCTCCTCCACCTCCACCGCCGGTCAAACCCGCGCCCGCACACTTACCCGAGACGGATAACTTGCTCCGGGCTACGATCGGCGCACCGGCCTCGATTGCATTTGGGGACTCCATCTCTGCGCGCTGGACTGGGCCCGACAATCCCGCGGACTTCGTCACATTGGTGAAACCCGACACGCCGCCGACGATCTACGGAGAGAAGCACCCCACCAAGGACGGCTGGAGGATGACGTTTGCCGCCCCGGACGAAAGCGGCCCGTGGGAGCTGCGCTATATCGCGGGTCGTGCGAAAAAAATCCTCGGTCAAACCACGGTGGTGGTGCGCCCGAGGGTCGCGGAACTTGCCGCCACCGACCAAGCGATCATCGGCACCGAAATCGCGGTGCGCTGCACGACAGTAAGCCGCCCGGGGGATTGCCTGACGATTGTCAGCAGCGACACGCCCGATGGGACGTTTGAAACCGTCACGGCCGTCAACGGCGCGGCCTCGGTGCAAATGACGGTGCCCTTGGAACCGGGTGACGCCGAAATTCGTTACATGACCAAGGACCATGAGGTGCTTGGCCGCCGGCCGCTGACGATTACGATCCCGATCACATCTCTGTTTGCCCCGGACGAAGTCGTGGCGGGCGCGACGTTCGAGGTGCGGTGGAACGGTCCCAACCGGCCCACCGATGAGATTCGATTGGTCCCGTTGCCGCCGAGCACCACGAGCCGTCCGCATTTCGCGCTGACCGCGAACGGTTCGCCCGTAAATCTGAAAGCGCCGGCGGAGAGCGGACGCGCCGAGCTGCGTTATGTCATTGGGCCCAAGAGTCTGATCCTCGCCCGCCGACCGATCCAAATCCTGCCCAAACCCTGATCGAATTCAAGGTCACCGGGCCTGTCGGACGACGGGCCGACCCTCAAGCAGGGGCACGCCTCAAAGTGCGGCCGAAGCCCAGGGCGGGACCTCGACGCGGCGGTCCTTGGCGAAATCCGTCAGAAGATTCTGCAGCCACGGGCGGGAGCAGCTGACACCGGTCACTTTGATGAATTTTTTGTCGCCCACGCTTTCGACCACGTAGCTGTCCACGGTGATGCGGATGGGCGCGGCCTCGCCGATCAGCTGGCAGGTGACATCTACCGTCTTATTGCCGGAGTCGATTTTAAGATCCTGCACTGTGCCGTACCGGGTGATCTTGCCATTGACGAAACTCTTCGCCGCCTGGCTGGTCATGGAATCTTTCATTGCGCCGAACATGGGGGGAAGGAGGGTGGAGGAGGCGAAAGCCGCAGGAGTAGTCCGGGCGGCAGGGGCATGGTTCCCGGTTATCCCGCGTCCGTCGAACCTTGTTTAAAAATATGAGCCTCGCCCGCGACACCCGGGAGTGAAAGACCTGTCCTTGCCCGGCAACCATCCAACACCCAACGCGCTCCAGCGCCGCGGGTTCTGCTTATGAAATTCTCCGCTCTTCATCTGAAACGTTACAAAGAAATCGCCGCTCTGTTTTGGAAATACGGCCGTTCCGACCTGGCCAAGCAGATGAGCGCACAGGAAGGTTTCGGGCTCGATCCCGAGCCTGAGCTCGACGCCACGAAACGTGAGGCTCAGGCGGCCTTGCCGGAACAGCTTGCGAACGACTTGGAGGCGATGGGGCCGACCTTTGTGAAACTCGGTCAGGTTCTGGCGGGGCGCCCGGATTTGATGCCCGAGGCCTACCTGAAGGCGCTGGAACGGCTCCAGGATCGCGTGAAGCCGTTTCCCTACGAACAGGTGGAGGAAATCGTCATGGCGGAGCTGGGCGTTCGGATTTCGAAGGCGTTTGCCCGCTTTGATGTCGAGCCCTTGGGGTCCGCTTCGCTGGGGCAGGTGCACGCTGCGGCGCTGCGCGATGGACGGGCTGTCGTCGTGAAGGTCCAGCGGCCCAACATTCGCGCGCAGATCGCGGAAGATTTCGAGGTCCTCGCCCAAATCGCCGCTTTCCTGGATGAGCACACGGATATCGGCCGGCGTCATCGGTTCGTATCCGTCATCGACGAATTCCGCAGTACCATCCAGCAGGAACTAAACTACGAGCGCGAGGCGCACAACCTGATCGCGCTCGGGAAAAACCTGGAGGAGTTCAAACTCATCCAAGTGCCGCAGCCGGTGCCGGACTATGTGACGCGCTCGGTGCTGGTGATGGACCAAATCCAAGGGCGCAAGATCACCGCGCTGGGACCGCTCGACCTGCAGGAGCTGAAGGGCGGTCCCATGGCAGAGGAACTGTTCAAATCCTATCTCAAGCAGGTGCTGGTGGACGGGCTGTTTCATGCCGATCCGCATCCGGGTAATGTCTTCGTGACGAACGATGGACGGATCGCCTTGATCGACTTGGGCATGGTAGGGCACTCGGCGCCAAGCATGCAGGAAACACTGCTGAAAGTGCTACTGGCGATGAGTGAGGGCAACGGCGAGGCCGTCGCCGACCTTGCAATCCACGTCAGCGAGAAGCTGCAGGACTTTGACGCGCCCGAGTTTCGCCGCCGGATCACGCAGCTCGTGGCCTTGCGCCGTGACCAGGGCCTGAAGGATATGAATGTGGGCCGGTCGCTGCTTGAGGTGAGCAGTATCGCGCAGGAAGAGGCGTTGATCGTCCCCAGCGTGCTGGTGCTACTGGCCAAGACGCTGATGCAGCTGGATCAAGTGGGCCGGATTCTCGACCCGCAGTTTGATCCCAACGCCTCGATCCGCCGCAACGTGGAAAACTTGATGCAACGGCGACTGGGCAAAGACGTGACCAAGGCCAGCGTCTACAGTTCGCTGCTAGAGATGAAGGAATTCACGACCGGACTGCCCGTGCGTCTGAACAAGATCATGGATGCCGTCGCGAACTCCGAAGTGGAGATCAAAATCACGGCAACGGACGCCAAGACGGTGCTGGATGGCATGCAGAAAATCGCCAACCGCATCACGACAGGTCTCATTCTGGCCGGCCTGTTGGTGGGTGCGTCGCTGCTGATGCGCGTGCCGACGCACTTCCAGTTGTTTGGCTTCCCCGGTCTCGCAATCCTGTGCTTCGTGGGCGCCGCCGCGATGGGGTTCTGGCTCGTGATCAGTGTTTTTGTGCAGGACTACCGGACCAAGCATAAGTTTCCGCGATAGGGAGTGCTTTGGATTTTCCCGCGGATTAAACGGGCGGCCCGTGAGAAGATGAATACCGCAGGGTTGGAACCGAAAGCCACGTTGGTCCGCGAAATCTGCTGAGAGGTAGGGCGATCAAATGATCGGATGCACTCTTCGCCGTCGTGATAATCCAGCGGTTCGGAACGAATGACGTCGCGCTCGTGCCATGAACGAGCCGTTTGTTTGCGGCCTCAAACCCAAACCTCCGCTCCGGCCATCACCGCTTTTCCACGTAGGATTACTTACGACCCATGCGTAATTCCCTCCGTTGATTGACGGAATCCTGATCATAGGAATGGGGGCGTGGAAACAGTCTATCACCCCTCAAACTCGCGGCTCGCAGACCTGTTGGCCTCGCCGGTGATTCTCACCCGGTTTCTCAAAGGTGCCATCGCGGGTCCCGACGGACGTTCGTATTTTGAGACTCCGACCGCGGACTCGCCGTTGCGCGAACTCTGGGAGGGCGGCGACGTGATCGTGCAGCTGACGACCAGCGATGGACAGCGCTGGGAAGCCCGTCCCGGCGATTCGCTGCCGCGTCCGCAGGATTGGGTGGCCATCAAGTAAGCCGTTGGGGCGAGGGGCTGTGGCATTCTTGCCAACATTTCGGACGCCGTTGTCAGGCATGAAGCCCGATCCGTGAGCGGTGCCAAAAACATAAACAGCTATGAAATTCACCGGGCCTCGCTTGCTCCGCAATCTTCTGCCAGGGCTGTTGAGCGGAATGGTTTATATTTGCGGGCTGACGTCGAACGCTGACGCGAAGACGGATCTGCACCAGGTCATCCCAGAGGTGCGCTTGAAGGATGGCACGGTTCTGCATGCGGTCACCTTTGTCTCAGTGGGTTCATCCTCGGTCACGGGTAAGTGGGAGGGCGGCCGTGGCTCGATCCCGCTCGCGCAACTATCCGATGAACTGCATGCGGAGATCGCGGCACTGGCACCGCCCAAAACCGTTCCAGCTGCGACGACTTCGAACGCGTCGCGGGTTGCGTCACCGGCGATCGCGACGCCAAGCAGCCCCGCGCCGGCGGTTGATCCGGAACATCTTCCCACCGACATTAAGTTGACCAATGGGTTTGTGATGCACGACGCCAAGGCCGTCAGCTGGCAGGCGGACGCGATGATGGTCGCATACCCGGGCGGGAGAGTTTCGGTTAAATTCGAGAATATCGTACCAGAGCAGCGCGAGGCGTTTGTCACGCACAAGAATCTCGTGTTCGCCCGGCAGGCTCGCATTGACGCCAGCCAGGCGGCGAAAAACTCGACGCTTCTGCCGGGTCAGCATCCACCGCGGGCCCCCACGCTGGGGGAAATGGCTGCGCTCATCAAAGCCGGCATCGCGGAGCACCAGCTCGTGGTGGGCATGAACCGTGAACAAATCGTCCAGGCGGTTGGCATGCCCGACGGGACGCAGTCTGACCCTGCGACGCCCGAGCATGTTTTCTGGCTCTATCGGCGCCGCGGCAAGACTCCCGCGGGGCAAGCCTGTGACCGGATCGTGGGTCTGAACAACGGCTACCTGATCGGCGGGCAGGATAATTGAAGGATCCATCGAGTGATGGGCGCAGGGCGATGGCTCGCGAGTGGCGCGGGCATCTGGCCGCAGATTCTAGGCGCGGCCGGGGCCAGCTCTCGACCCCGTGAGGGACACGGTCGACCATTGACCCCTCTCCTCATCAACCAGACCGGGTTTTGCAGGGGCGCATGCTGAATTTCGTAGCCTCGAGTTGGCGAGGTCCCAACACGGACCGAGAGGGCCCGTGCTACGCGTGGCGGCTCCGACAGGTGCTCTCGCCCTGAAAGCTGCAGCCATGTGTAGAGGAGAAGGGTGATGCAAGTCCGGCTTGCCCGGTTGTCGCATTGGTCGTTTATCAGGACTCATATCTCAACGATGACGAAGACCGATTACGATGTGCTGATCATTGGCGGTGGCCCCGCTGGGAGCAGTGCGGCCGCGTATGCGCGCCAGCACAATCTGCGCACGTTGCTCGTCGAGAAACTGGAGTTTCCCCGATTCCGAATCGGCGAGTCATTGCTGCCGACCTGCAACGCCCTCCTGCGCGAAATTGGTGTTTGGCCGCAGGTTGAGGCGGCGGGCTTCTTTCCGAAATACGGCGCCATGTTCTACCTGGCGCACGGACCCGCGGAAAAAGAAGTGGATTTCCGTCACAGCCTGATCCCCGGTTTGGAAAGCGCTTATCAGGTTGATCGCGCAAAATTTGACAGCCTCCTGTTGGAGAACGCTCGGTCGCGGGGCACTGAGGTGCGCATGCAAACGTCCGTGCGCGCTGTCGAATCGGATGGGGCGGGGAATCGCGTCGAGCTGGAGGGCCCGGCGGGCAAACAAACCATGACGGCGCGCTGGGTGCTGGATGCGAGTGGACGAGACAATTTTTTCACGACGGGGCAAAAACGCACGCTCGATCCGCCATCTTCGCCGAAGCGTATGGCCGTTTACGCGCATTTTCGCCAAGTGCCTCGCCCCTCCGGCCGGCGTGCGGGTCACACCGTCGTGGTGCGACTCGAGACC
>JBDTJA010000155.1:0-3429 GCA_039936075.1 Opitutaceae bacterium
CAGTCAATTGAAAGCACCTGCGGAACAGGGTGTGAAGGTGGACCCTCTGAACAATTCAACGGGGGACTCCGCGAATCCTCCCGCTGCCGCCCGAGTGCGGCGAACCAGCCGGCGGCGCCGGGTTTCCCCCGCCGGGCCACCCCGGCGGATTAGTAACGCATGATATTACAAACCCAACGCGGGCTGCCGGTTGGTGCCGTGGCCCGTTCCCAGTCGGGATGAGCCAGGTTTCATCCGCGAATCCGACCCGGCGGGTTTGTAACGTATTGTATTACTAACCCAACCGAATGCTTGGGTTGGGGGCGGGGCGGTGGTCCGGCCGCGAACGCAAGGCTTGTCCGCGACCTGATCCGAAAAACTGTTTCGGAGGGGGTGTCACTTGGCCCGTAAAGCCCGACTCACGTCAGGCTGATCCTAGTCGACGTGCCGCGACTACCGCGCGCTCCAGGGCCGCCTGCCAACGCTGCAGCAAAGGACCCGGTGCGTGGCCGGTTCGCACCCGGCGCTGCGCGGCTTCGGCGCGGCGTTGGGCGGCGTCCGGGTTGGCCATCACGTCGACGAGCGCATGGGCCAGGGCCAGCGGATTGCCGGCGGGAATCACCGTGACCTCGCTGGCCGTAAAGGTCTCCCGCAGAGCCGGTGACTCGGTCGTGACAATGGGCACTCCCATGGCCGCCGCGTCGAGCAGGGCGCGCGTAGGATGGTCGGAGAAAGCCGGGCAGACGCATGCGACTGCGCGCTCCAAGCCGAGCCGCTCGACCGCCATGAGCCCGGGTTGATTGTGCACGACGTCCTGCACGAAGAAGATCTCCTCGGGAGTATCACGCACATCCGTGATCACCAAACGGTAGTGGGCGCAAAAATCCGGATGATGGCGCGTGAGCCAGTCGGCGGCGTGGAGCAGGGTTGCGGCTCCCTGTTCTGCGCGGCCCCGGATAGGGGCCAGCAGGCTCGGACGCTGGCCGGGTTCGTGAAAATGGCGGACGGGCAATTCCACACTGTGCCACGGCGGGATGACGGATGCGTAATCCACCAGCACCGGCACGTGATTTTGCTGGGCAAGGCGGGCGGCCCACTCGCAGGACGCGTCAAACACCGCCATGGCGTCGAGATGCTTGAACCAAATTTGGCGGCCGATTGCAGACAGCGCGGTTTCCGCGGTGGCGGGGGATGTCGCTGAAAAAAACGACTGAGGACTCACGATCTGCACGGAAACTCCAAGGGATTCGAAGTCCGCCCGCAGCGGACCGTCCGTGGTCGTGAGCAACCGCGCGCTCCACTGCGCGTCCTTGGTGAGGTGGCGTGCGATATCGAGGACGCGAAGCGTGCTGTCGTCACGTTGCAGGTTGAGCGTACACAGCAGTATCCGGCGGGGTCGACCCGAGGGTAGTTGGGTCAGCGCGGCGGAGACGCGGGCGGGCTGCGCCAGTGGCGACGTGAGCGGAAACACGGCGGCCAGCTTCGCGGTGAGGCGTTGGGCGAGACACAGATGCATGGAGCCATCTGCGAGTTCGGCGTAAATCCGCAGGCACGCGGGCTGACTGAGGGTGGGCGGCACCGGGACGGCGCCACGCAGCCGGGCAAAGCGGGCTTGCGGCAGTTCGGGCAAGTTGGCGGCGAGGGCGTCGTCGGTCACGCCGTGCTCAAGCGGATGGAAAACCAGCAGGTCGGTGGTAGCCCAGACGTTTTTGATTTTTTGCGACTCGTGCAGCAGCCAGCCGAAAATCTTTACGCCGCCGTATTCGAGCGTTGCTTCGGCTGGGGGTGCATCGAGATGGCCGTGGAACGGCCGGTGCGGATCGCGTCCGGTCGAGCTGCCTCCCGGTCGCGGCTCAAACCGGCCGCTTGCGCGCGGATCGGGTTCGCCGTCCGGGGCCACGGTGAGCGTAAGCGTTTGTAATCCATGCCACCCACCGAAGGCATCCTGCGCCTCAAGATAAATTTCCGCCGGGCCATCCGGGAGCGCCACGCCGACGACAAATTCCGCGGGCAGCCAGGGTTGCGGAGATTTGAAATGCGCGGCCAGATCCGTGCGGGGCAGGCCGAGCAGACCGAGGTGAACCTGACCGTGACTGCGGGCGCGAACGTCGACCAAGTCGTGCCCCGGTGAGCCCATGATCCAGCCGTGAATCCATACCACGGGCCCGCGCAGGCGGGCGCCCGCCGCGGGCCACTCGATGTGATGCGAACAGGCGGGACCAGCGGACATCGTTCAACGCCAGGAGACGGCGGCTTCGCGCGCGAGGGCGAGATGCAAGGGCAGGGAGTTGTCCACGTGATAGCGGCGCACCACGGCTGCGCGGGCGCGGTCCGCCTGGCTGGTGTCGCCCGCAAAATGGGCCACGAGCGCGCGTTTGATCGCGTCACCGAGCTGATAGCGATCGCCGGGGGGGATGATCCACGCCTCGTCCCGCGCGAGCATCTCGGGGATGCCGTTCACGTTGGTGGTGATGATGGGCAGCCGGAACGCGGCGGACTCCAGCAGGACGCGCGGAAAGGACTCCTCGAAGCTGGTGCAAACGAACACGTCGGCCAGACGGTAAAAATCATAGATCTCGCCGGTCTCGGGGAAAAACACGACCTGCTCCAAGCGATGCAATGCCACTTCCTGCTTGAGGGCGTCGAGGTAAGTTCCCTCGCGGGCGCCGACCATGACGATCTGAAGTTTCTTGCCCGGGTAGGTGATCCGCAGTTCCTCCTTCAGCAGTTCGACAGCCCGGATGAAAATGTGCTGACCCTTGCGCTCGCAGATGGAGCCGATGTTGACGAAGAGCGTGGCGTCCGGATCGAGTCCATGCTTCCGGCGCAGCGACGTTTTGTCGTGGGCGGCGGCAAAGGCATCAATGCGCGCCACGTCCACCCAGCTCGGCAGCAGGCGGAAATTTCCGCGGTCGCCGAGATAATCAAACACCGTGCGCGACGCCGCGGCGGTGAAGACCACCCGGGTCGCATGGCGAAAGGCGTCCTCGACCACGGGAAACAGCGCTGGAGAAAGCAGGGGCGCGAAAAACCGGCGGATGACCGAGCTCTCGTGCACGTAGAGCAACGACGGCTTGCGCGCGGCCTGCGCGAGGTGAATCGCCCAAAAGGAGACCATTGTGTTGGCGATGACGAGGTCGGTGCCGGACCAATCGAGGGGGCGGGAGACGGATTCGAGCGCGGTGGCGAAGGCGGCGGGTGAGTCGGCCGCCAACGCCGTGGATAAGTCGAGCACTTCGACCGGCATGCCGGCAGCGGTGAAGACGTAGCGCATCGGACCCTCCTGCGGCGAAATGACCCGCACGGAGACACCAGGCTGCGCGATGAGATAGTGGGCGAGTTCGTAAATGAACCACGGCGCGCCCTCGAAATTCAGATTGTGCGTGGCGAGCAGCACGCGGAGCGGACCTGACGCGACGGGAGCGGACGAACGGGGCGCCGGCCGGTGCG
>JBDTJA010000156.1:0-4229 GCA_039936075.1 Opitutaceae bacterium
AGCGACTGGCCGCCTGGCTCTGGCCGGAATCCAGCTGGAAAACACAACGCTGCACCCAGCAGCGCCAGAAGCCGGAGCAGATGCCGCAGGTCGAAAAACATCCTCGAGCGTATTTAGAAAGGGTGTAGCCACGAGCGTGAGCGAGTGGAGGGAGCCGACCACTCGCTCACGCTCGTTGCTACTTCCGGTCCTTCGGCTGTGACTTTTTTGAAACGGCTCTAGCGGGAATTATTCGGACTTTTTCGGACCGGTCAGCCGGTCATTGCGCACGTAAAGCCGCGTGCCGTCCAGATCGGTGAGCTGGGTGTAGCGGCTCTCCACCCACGCGCGCAGGGGCGGGAAGGATTCATGGGCGCCGATGCGGTCATCGTAGGCGAACGCGCCGGGCCCGACGGCGTCGGCGAAGACCGGGGGATTCGACGCCTTAAAATCCTCAAAATAACGCCGCAGGTAGTACGGTCGGAACCGTCCCGTGGTCATTTGGGGCTCGGTCTGCGCCTGACGGGTCGCCTGGCGTCGGCCGGCTTCGACATAGAGCGAACACCGCCAGCCCCAGATGGCGAGCGGCTCGTCCGACGCGGAATAGGTCCGCACGAGTGTCGTGAGTTCACGGTGCGCGGGTTTGAGTCCGGCGGCGTTGATCGCGGCATAGGCATCCACGCCGGCGACGCGCCACGCTAGCTGCGGGCCGAGACTGCACACCAGAAAAAGCCCGCCCAGACCCAGCCGGCGTCGGGCGGAAGCAGCAGCCGACATCGGGAGCCAGGCCAGAGCCAGCACGGTGCCGGTCACCCAGATTAACGGCAGGGGAATGAGCTCCAGATGATGCGCCGAGGGCCGGCTTGGCACGATCGCGCAGAGCGCGCCAATGACGAGCAGTAGAACGGTCGCGAGGACACGACATCGCGCCACCTTGGGCGCATTGCGCGCGAACCAAAGCCCCACCGGCACCAGGCAGATTCCCGCGCCAGCGAGCCAGCATCCGAAATAACCTTCCGCGAGTACATTCCGCCACTGGACGGCGAGGATCACGGGCCAGGACAGGTGCGATGCGGAGACATAGCCGAAATTGTTGAGCCCATAGGTGATGATCAGGTTCTCCGCTTGACCGGTGAGGGTGGCGACGACGAGGCAGACGAGGGTGGGAAGCAACGCGCCGGCGAAAAGCGCCACGAGGGCCTGCTTCCGGCCGGCCCGCAGTTCGCAGCCTGCCGCCAACAGCCACAATCCCGCGGCGATCGGCGCGACCTGCAGTTTGGCCCAGACCGCGCAACCCAACAGCAACGCGCTCAGCCACAGCCAGCGTGGTGCCGGCTCGAGGCTCTGGCGCACGAGCGCATAACCCGCGGCGGCAAGCAGCAGCACGGGCATGAGCTCGGTCGAGTAGTGGATGAAGTCCGGACTGGTTGTGAACGCGGTGGCCGCGAGGGCGGGCAGCACCGCGATCCGCGCCAGCGTGGCGCCCGTCAGCAGTGCGACAGTTTCGCCCGCCAACACGATCGCGCCAAACGCCATGGCCAGGCCAATTAGCCGGGCAATCGCATAGCTCCCCATCCCATCGGCCCAAGCGGCCGGCAGCAGCGGATAAAAGTCGAGTGGTCCCGCCGTGCCGCCGTCCACGGAACGCCAGAAAACCGGATCATGGCGCAACGTCAAAGCACCCGCGATGAGCTGGCTTTCGTCGGGATTCATCTCGTGCGGCACCCCGAGGAGCGGCCAGCGGAAGCACAAGACCATTGCGCCCGTGAGCACCCACCATTGCCAACCGGGAGTAGCGGCAGCGTAGTTTCTCCACACCCCGCGCAAGCTCCAGATCAGGACGAACAGCAGCAGGAACCAGCCAGCGGCATTGAGAAAAGGCAGCGCGGCCTGAGTCGCCGGGGTCATGAGATCGATCCGGCGCGCGGCAGGGCGTTCAGCGGAACAGATTGTATTTCACGATCGCCCAGAGCGCGCGAAAGCCGTCGCGCCACCCGATCTTTTTACCCTCGGCGTAAGTGCGGCCGTAATAACTGATGCCCACTTCGTAGATCGCGCAGTTGAGCTTCGCGACCTTGGCGGTGATCTCCGGCTCGAAGCCAAAGCGGTCTTCCTCGATGGTGATCTTCTGCAGGATTTCGCGGCGGAAGACCTTGTAGCAGGTTTCCATGTCCGTGAGGTTGATCCCGGTGAACATGTTTGAGAGTAGGGTGAGGAATTTATTGCCGACCATGTGCCAGAAATACACCACGCGATGGGCCTCGGCGCCCATGAACCGCGACCCGAACACGACGTCGGCCTTGCCGTCGAGGATGGGCTTGAGCAGCCGCGGATATTCCTGGGGATCGTACTCGAGGTCAGCATCCTGGACGATGATGGCGTCCCCGGTGGCAGCGGCAAATCCGGTGCGCAATGCGGCCCCCTTGCCCTGGTTGACTTCGTGGTAAATGATCTGGTCCACGAGCGAACTGATCTGGGTGCGCAGCAGGTCGCGCGTGCCATCCCGCGAGCAATCATCCACGATGATGATCTCCTTGTCGGCTACCGGCGCGGAGCGGACGCGGTCCACGATCGCGCGGATGGTCTTGGCCTCATTGTAGCAGGGGATAATGATGGAGAGCTTCATGCGGGCCGGAGGAAGGTAGTGGACGGAGGGAGGGACGGAAGATTTTTCCGAACTGCTGGCGAGGGCTGGATACTTAGCTGACCGTCGATTCCACCTTCGCCAAGACCACGCCGGACAAGCCGCGCGCGGTATCCGGCGCCCATGTGGGTCGGGGTTTAACCCCGACATCCGAAGTTCGTCACCTCCGACATCCGGCCCCCATCACCATCCATTTACGAGCACCTGCACCCTCCGCAGCCAACTCGCATCGAATCCAAAACACGATCAGCGATTCAGTCCCGCCCTCTTCAACTCATCCTCACGCCGACGTCTTCCCCAGGCGCGCGAAGAAATGCAGCCCGCGACCAAATACCAGGCGTGCGGGCCAGGGATAGAGTTGGCGCACGGGATCGAAGACCTCGACCGTTAGCCGCCGCTCGGTAAAGAGCCGGTCCCATTCGGCGCGATTGAGATAGTTGAACGGCAGCGGCACGCCATGCCGCCGGTTGCCGACCTGATCCATGAAACGCAGGGTGGATTGCGCTGCCCAGCCCTCGCGCAGGTGATCCTTGAGCAGCACGGCGGTGCGGGCCACGCGGGTGACCTCGCGGAACAGGATCGCGGGATCGTCGGTGTGGTGCAGCACGTCGACGATCATCGTCACATCAAAGCTGCCATCGGCGAAGGGCAGGGTCTGACCGTCGAACGCGGTGACGGGGATGTGGCAGCCGGGTCGCGGGGCGATTTCCACGCCCGTGATGGCCAAGTCGGGCCGCAGCCGGCCGAGGGTGGCGGCGAGCAGGCCATCGCCGCAACCCACGTCGAGGACGCTCACGTTAGGCGGCAGGAGACGGGCGGCGGTTTCGGCGAGGACGCGGACGCGGCGGGTATGGACGCGGGAGGCGTGGTAACGATCGAGCCAGTTCATAAACGAAACGCCCACGCTACCCCCCGCCCCCGGCGACGGAAGGCTCATTTTTGGAAAATAACCAAACAACTCCTACTCGGTCACCGTCGGGAACATCGACCCGCGCGCGCCAGATCCGTCACTCGTTGTAGAGGCTGCACCCGCGCCGTGTTTGCACATGGCCTGAGGCATAGGCAGGAAACGGACCATTGGAGAAAGCCGAGCGAATGGAGGCTTGTAGTTTCGTTACGGCGCTGGGACACGATATGGACATCAGTCAAGTTGCCATAGGGTCCAGCCCTGTTCCTGATCTATCCGGTGGCCTGGCAACTGCGGGTGCCAGTCGTCGCGCGTGAGTACATATCGCGCACCGTAATGCACTGCGACCGTCCGCAACTGTTCGGGAGTGCGGACTCGCCAAGCCTCAAACGGGTCCAAGTGTCGAATCAAGGGCACACCCAGCACGGCTTCCATGCGAGACTTCCATTCGAGGAGGCCACGATCGGTAAACGGTGTGCTTTTGGTGTCGACGACCACGGCACGACGAGCGTGAAGCTTAAAACTCCAAGCGTCACCACCGGGCGGGAGCAATACGATGGCGTCGAAGGGCGAGTGGGCGCCGAAGCGCCGGCCTAGGATCCCTTCGGGATCCAGCGGTCGGGCATCAATGGCGAAACGCTGAACGAGGAACGGGGGCCAGTCGGGGCGAAATGAGGCCCAAGCGGCGCAGGTCGCTCC
>JBDTJA010000157.1:0-9887 GCA_039936075.1 Opitutaceae bacterium
GAGCTGCAGAAATTCCTGAAGTCGCACGAGCTGGTGAAGCTACGGTTCCTCGGCGCCGAACGCGACGAACGTGCCGTGCTGTGCGCCCAGATCGCCGATGAAGGCCGCTGCGTCAGCGTCGGCGCCGTCGGCCATACCGCACTGTTCTACCGCCAGCATCCCGAGCCGGCGGCGCGGCAGATCACGCTGCCTTGATCAAAGTGGCGCGGGCTTTACGTCCGACAGTGCGGGGTGGGTGTGGACGCGAAGAGTCTACCCCGAGGTGATCGCCCCTGCGCCGTTGACGCTGCCCGCAGGCCGCGTTTTGCTTCGCGCCCATGTTTACCATTATTGGCGGCGACGGGAAGGAATACGGGCCGGTTTCCGCTGAACAGGTGCGGAACTGGCTGGCCAGCGGTCGGGCCAATCTCAGCACCCGCGCCAAGACTGCAGGCTCGGAAGAATGGCAGACTCTGGGTGATTTTGCAGAATTCACCGGCGGGGGAGGCCCGCCTGCCCTCGCCGCTTACGTTGTCCCCGTCGTGGTCACGGACGCCAAGGCCTTTGCCGACGATCTCATTGCGCGGGCAAAGCCGCTGGATGTTTTCGCGTGCGTGGAGCGCGCCTTCAAACTGTGGACCGCCAATTTTTTCCCCGTGGTCGGCGTGACGCTGCTCGTGCTGCTGGCGATGACCGTGGCGGGCATGATCCCCTTGGTCGGCATCGTGAGCCGCCTGTTACTCACCGGGGTATTTTACGGCGGTCTCTTTTTTTACTATCTCGGCAAGCTGCGCGGCGAACCGCGGGTCGTAGGCGACGCCTTTCGCGGCTTCTCCGCGGCCTTTGTTCCCCTGATGCTGGCGTCCCTGATTAGCTCCGCCATCACCCTCGCCATCGCGGGCATCTGCTGCGCGCCGATGATTGGGTTTTTCTTCAAACTGGCCATGCAAGGCGGCTCGCACCTGCAAAGCTTTCCGACGTTCAGTCCGCTGATCCTCGTCGGCTTTCTTATCGCGTTTCTGGTGATCGTTTACCTCTCCGTCGCCTGGAGCTTTACGTTCGCTCTGATCATTGACCAGGGCTTGGGGCCTTGGACCGCGCTGGAAGTCAGCCGGCGGGTGGTGACGAAGCAATGGTTTCGGGTCTTTTTTGCCCTGTTGTTGGGCGGCATTCTCACCCTGCTGGGACTTATCGGCTTCTTTATCGGCATCCTGTTCACGCTGCCCATCGGGTTTGCGACCAAGATGACCGCTTACGAAAGTCTGTGCCGACCGCCGCCCCGCGTCTAACCACAGGTGGGCCGGGCGCTCCGTCGCGCGGCGGCTGCATTCAGGATGCCGCGCGCGAAGCGCCCGGCCCACCCCGGCTATTTGACCTTCGCGAGTCGCGCCGAGAGCGCGGCAGCGCTCACGATGGGCGAGGAACACGCGCCATTCGCGCAGAGAAACGCCGCGGTGTGATCCAGTTCGGGGTAGATGGCCTCGCCACGCGGCGCCGGTCCCTCGCGTCGGTCCCACCATTCGATGAGCTTGTTGGCGTCCGGCAACCGCAGCGCCGCCGCAAACATCGCCTGGGCCGTGGGATCATCCTTGTGGCCCACAATCGCGACATGCACGGGATCCGTGCGAGCCTCGTCCTCGGCCAGGAGTAAACCGGCGACAGAGTAACCGCGTTCCGCCACGATCGCCGGGGTCAGCACCCAGCGCAAGGCGGTGTTGGCCAGCGTGCGAAATTCCGCCCGGCCCGTCGTCCGCGCCAACGCGACGGACCAGCGAATCAGAGAGACATTCTCATCAAACTGCGGCCGCGGCGCGGGAAAGGCTTTCACCGTCGTATCGCTGCTTGCGAATCCCGCCTCAGTGCCACGTGAAAAATGCTTCGCGATGAACTCTCCGGCAGCCGTGGCGTGATCCAGCCACTCGTGGTCCTGTGTGAGTTGGTGCAGAGCAAGAAACGCCCGGCCCATCGCAAGCGTATCCCCGAGATACGGTCCGGCCACGTCCGTCTTGTCATGCCGAAAACCACCATCCGGCAGCGCGCGATGCGCCATCACCCAGCGGGCGGCGCGCACGGCTTCGTTGCGATACAGGTCATCGTCCGTGACGGCCGCGAGTTGGCAGAGCGCCACGATAACCCAGCCGTTCTCCCGGGCATAAATGTGCCGGTCGATCCGCGGAATTCCGCGCGCGCGCCGGCCCGCGTCATCAAGCGCGTAGTAATCCGCGCTGTGTTCGCCGGGCACGAGATCAGCGTCCTGACTCGTGTACACCGCGCCGTCCGGACTCGTAAGACATTTTCTCAGGTAACCATGAATTGCCTGCGCACTCGCGAGATCGGCCGGATCATGCCAGCGGGCATAAGCCTGGGCATCGATGCGCATGTTCTCCGCCTGCATTTGCATGATCTTCTCGAAGTGCGGCTCATTCCAATCTCCGCCCGCCGAGTATTGATAAACCCCGCCCCACACCGGATCGATGAGCTGACGCTGAAGCCGGAGCGTGTCGCGCGCCTGCTGCGCCGCCTGCGCATCCGTGACCGAAAGGTGCATGGCCAGCTCCACGCTATCCCAATCGAGATATTTATGGCTGAATCCCCAGCCGCCCGCCTTGGTATCGTAGCCTTCCGTCCATTGGTGCAACAGCTCCGCGCGTCGCGCGTCGCCCAGCTCGGTGGCGGTGGCCGCCGCCACTTCTTTTTCCGGCCGCACCGACGGGCCAGGCGTGGGATCATCAATCACCGCCTGCAGCAGTGCCGCCATGGATTTCGGCGGAACGTAACCTTGGCGCTTGACCAGCTCCGAACCGTCCGGCGCGTAAATGACGGTCGCCGGCCAGCCGTAGTCCTCGTAACGGTTCGCCAAGTCGGGCCGGGCATCCTGGTCCACGCGGACCGCGAGATAGCGCGACTGCATGAGCTTCACCACCGTCGCGTCGGGATAGGTGACCTCGGCCATGACGTGGCACCAGTGGCACCACACCGCCTCGAGATCGAGGAGGACGAATTTATTTTCCCGTTTCGCCTGCGCAAAAATTTCCGGCGACCACTCATGCCAGACAATCGCCTCGGGCGGCTTCTTCGCGGCGTTGAGCGGCGCCGCAAGTCCCAGCAACAGCAACACGGCGGACAGCAGCAAACGCGAGGTGGGGTTCATAGGAATGACTACGCGGCGGCGCTCTGATTGGACGCCATCATTTCCGATGGAGGGCGGGGTCGCCGAACCCCGCCAGAGCGCGTCAACCCTTCCCCCCGGATTTCCGGGATAAATGCGGAAGAATTACAGTTATCCGCGTCGATCTGCGTGATCCGCGGCAAACTATTCTCGAATTACGGCAGAGTTCGACGACCCCGCAGGACATTCGATCCAGCCGCCCGGTTCAATCGGTCGCCGCGGTTTTCTTCCCGAGCAGCGCATCAAGCGAGAGCTTGCCCGGACCGAAGATGAAGATGATCACCGCCGCGAAGAGAAAGAGGAACGGGTCGGCTCCGAGGAACTTGTCCGGGTCGGAGAAGAACGCGTGCAGCGCCGGCTGCTCCGACGTGATGTACGCGACCACCAGCAAACCGATCAGCGGCAGCGGCACCAACCGGCCGCCCAGGCCCACCAGGAACAGCAGGCCGAAAACCAATTCGGTCGTTCCCGCCAGGATGGCGTTCACCTTCGGTAGCGGGATGTGGAGGCTCGCAAAATATCCCGACGTGCGGTCCAGGTTCATCAACTTCCCCTTGCCCGTCAGGAAAAACTGCCAGCCCCAGTACAGGCGGACAATCAGCAGGAAAATCGGGCGCAACCCGCCGGCGATCAGGGCCAGGAAGTGGATCAGTTTTTGATACATACGAAACGGAGTAGGGTCGGGTTAACGGGGCAAAAATGAGAGAGCGGACGCAGCGACCTTATTTCCGGCGGCAGAGCCAGCCCAGCGTGGTCCAAAGGGCGAACCAGTCCTGCACCTGCTCCGCGGTCACGCCGCGCCCGCCTGCGGCCACGGCGCGGTTGAGCGTCTGGCCGTCCCGCAGCGCCGTCAGGATTTTGAAGGCCGGGAGCTCCAGTCGCTTGTAATAAAGCCGGTTGTCCACGCGATGCACGGCCATCCAGACGCGTTCGCGCCGCGGCAGAGGCACGCGGCGGAGCCGGGCCTCGGAGTGTTCCGCCGCGGTGGCGTTGCTCGCCTCGGCGCGGAGCGTGTCACGGCGTTTGACGGCCAGGACGTAATTGTCCACCGGGTGCTGCAGCGCGAGCAGCCTGACGTAGGGCTGCAGGCCGAGCTTGAGCCGGGCGGGACTGGTGCGGGCAAAATCAGCGGGGGTGATGACCGGGTTCGACACTTCGTCAAAGGCCATGGTTTGCGCCCATTCG
This sequence comes from Opitutaceae bacterium, assembly GCA_039936075.1. Classification (GTDB taxonomy): domain Bacteria; phylum Verrucomicrobiota; class Verrucomicrobiia; order Opitutales; family Opitutaceae; genus Opi-474. The sequence goes on from JBDTJA010000157.1 coordinate 4,334, forward strand.
AAGCCGGCAATCTCGCGGGCCAGCGCGGTGCGCGGCGCCGTCCAGCGCGGCTGGATCCGGATGAATTCTTCCAGACGCGAACAGAGATTGCGCAGCGTGAAGGACCGCGAGGGATTTTTTGCAAGATAAGCCGTGGCCAGCCGGGAAAACTTCTTCTCGCCGAGCGCGGCCCGCAGGCCGGGGGCGTCTTCGTAGAAACTGTCGATGATCCGGAACCAGTACATCCGGTTATAGATCTGCAGCCGCTCGAAAGCGGTCAGCCGGTCATTGGGCTTCACAAACCCTTCGACCACTTCCGCCGTCGGCCGACCGTCACTCCACACCTTTTGCATCAGGTGGCCCGGCGCGAGCGGGCGCGTCACCGCGTCCTTCATCAGGCGCTGGAACGCCCGGAGTGCCCGGGTCGAATCAAGCCGCGCGGGTGCGACGGCTGGGCGTTTTCTTTTGGGCAGTTTGCGCATCGGCGATAAATTCATTGGCCTTCAGGGCCTCGTCATGCACCTCGTTGAACGACGGGATGCGGTCGTCCCACTCGAGCAGCGTGGCGGTCACCCCGCAGAGCCGCGTGGCGTGGGCGTAGAGTTTCCACACCGGGTCAAGCACGGGATGATCGTGGGTATCGAGGATGTATTTCTCGAACTTGGTGTGCCCCGCGATGTGCATCTGACCCACGCGATGGTGCGGCAGACCGTTGAGATAGTCGTAGGGGTTGAAACTGTGATTCTGCGATGAGACGTAGATGTTGTTCACATCGAGAAGAATCCCGCAGTCGGCGCGCTCGACGACCTCGGTGAGAAATTCCCATTCCGTCATGTCCGAGACATGAAATTCGGCATAGCTGCTGACATTCTCGACGCAGATCGGCACCTCGAGGAAATCGCGAACCTGGCGGATTTTTTCGGCGGTGCGCCGGGCGGCCGCCACCGTGTACGGCATCGGCAGCAGGTCATGCGTGTAGGTGCCATCCACGCTGCCCCAGCAAAGATGATCGGAGAGCCACGGCGTTTTGGTGCGTTTCACCAGGGCCTTGAGTCGCTTGAGATGCTCGCGGTCGGGTTTGTCCGCGGAGCCAAAATACATGGAGACCCCGTGTTGGACGACACGATACTGCTCGAGAATCTGATCAAGAATCTGCAGCGGACGGCCACCTCCGCACATGAAATTCTCCGAGATGATCTCGAACCAGTCGACGACCGGCTTTTGTTCGAGAATGTGCGAGTAATGCGGCACCCGCAGGCCGATCCCGATCCCGTAGTCGGTGCGACCGTTGAAGGCGTTGGCGGGCATGGGTAAAATTAGACGTGAGGGGTTGCGCCGCTATCGAAGAAAAAAACGCGGCCGACGACATTCGCCGGCCGCGTCGAGGAAAACTTATGCGAGCTGGTCAGCCGGCATTACTTGGCGCCGCAACCGCCCGTGCCCTTGCAATCATTCTTGCTCTTGCAGTCGTGGTCCGCGGTCTTGCAGCCGCCCTTGCCCTTGCAGTCGTTCATGCCCTTGCAGGACTCGGCGCTCTTGCAGCCGCCCTTGCCTTTGCAGTCATTCTTGCCCTTGCAGTCATGATCCGCGGTCTTGCAACCCCCCTGGCCCTTACACGCGTTCATGCCCTTGCAGGAGCTCTTGTCCTTGGCGTGGTCGGAGGAGGACGTACCGGCATCGGCCGCATGAGCGCGCACCGCGAGGGAACCGGAATACAGACCGGCCATGGCGGCGGCCGTGATGATGAGACGGGTCGATTTATTCATAACGTAACTGAGTTTTGGGTTGTTTGACCGGACTGAGTGACGGCCAGTAGGCCGGCTCAGTAAGGTCATTATGGGAGTAACTACGTTCCGAGTTATTCCCCGGATTCATTTTTCGCGCAATGGGATAGTGACCCAATTATTCCGTCGCATCCAAATGTAACTGGATGGCAACCCTGCGACCGCGTGGCCCTCATACCACGCGGTCCGTCATCGTCCCGCCTTGCTGGAATGCAGCAAGGTTCCCCAAAAAGTGCTTCACGATGGCCTCATCCTGATCGAATCGGCCGCCCGCCGTGTGCGGTGTGACGTAGCAGCGCGGAGCGGTCCACAGCGGATGCGACGGCGGCAACGGTTCAGGATCGACGACATCGAGATAGGCCGCACCCAACCGCCCGGACTGCAACGCCTCCAGCAGCGCCGACTGGTCGACCGTCGTGCCCCGGCCGACATTGTAGAATTTCGCGCCGGGCTTGAAGCAGGCCAGCCGCCGGGCGTTCACGTAGTTTCTCGTCTCCGCGTTGTCGGGCAGGATGTTCACAACATGATCCGCCTGCGGCAGGATCGCGCTGAGTTTTTCCTCCGGAATGACGTGCACGCCCGCCTCGCTGCGAACGGACCGCCGCACCGCATAAATCTTCATCCCCAACGGCGCCAGCAATTCCGCCAACCGGCGCCCAATCGCGCCAAAGCCCAGTAGCACCACCGTCTGGCCCGTGAGCAGCCGCGAATCATAACGCCGCTCCGCATAATGCCAGGTTTGATCCGTCAACTGATCGCGGTACGAGGCCAACAGCTGTCGACCGAGCGCCAGCATCATCGCCATCACGTGCTGCGCGCACGGATCGGCGAATACGCCCGAGGCGTTGGTGAAGATTGAACCGCGCGCCCGGAACCCCTCGCGGAACTCCGCCGTATCGTAGCGCGTGTAACCCGCCGAGCTCACCTCCACCCAGCGCAACCGGGTCAAACGCAGGCAATCCGCCGGATCAGGCTGGCCGAACGCAATGTCCGCCTTCGCCAGCGCCGGATCCGTCGACCCCGCGGTCAGAACATTTGCCGAGGCCTGGGTCGAGAAAATCAACTGATGGCCGCGCGTCCCCTCGGTTAGCTGCCGCGTGACGGCGTCGTTAAACTTCGCATTGCACCAGATGGTTAGGCTCATGAGGAAAATCCGCGTAGCACCCGCAAACGGGCGTTGAGGTCGGTCAACAGCTCGGTGTGTTCGCGCGCCTCGATGTCGTTCACGTGCACCAGTCCGCCGGCAAACGGCGGCTGTTCTCCGGCGTCGTCCCGCCAGCGACTCCACGCGTAACCGACCACCGCCGGATGCCGCGCCGCCCGTTCCAGCACCGTGCGTCCGCGCCGCAGCATGCGCTCAACCGTCGTCAGGCCACGCGCGCGCCGCGCCCCGGGCGCGCCAAAAAATCGCGGATCCACCCACGTGAAGTCCCCCGCCACCACCGGACCGTCGGGGAGCTGCGCCAGGTCATCGAGGTCAATCCACGGCACATCCACCGCGGGTGACACGCATTGCGTGAGCACGGCGGCGCTCATCCGCATGCCGAACCGGCAGCCAAATATGAGATGATGCGGGTCGTGCGCCCTGATCGCCGCCGCCGTCAGCGCAAAATACCGCCGCGCAAACTCCTGCGACCACCGCGCGTCATCCCGCGCGTAACCGCGTGTCACGATGCCCTGCTCGGCCCGCGTGAGCTCGCGCACGTTCTCCTTGTTCCTGATCGCCGGGTGGCCCCACGCCCTTGCCAGCGCCTCCAGCCGGCCACCGTGCAACGCGAGCACAAACTCCCACGCTGCGTGGTAAGCGGTAAAACTCGGCTCCAGGCTGAGGCAGATCTGCAGCAGTGCCGGTCGTCCCGCCGGACCCGGCTGGGCCCATCCGGGCCGGTTATCGGTGATCCAGCCGATGAGGTCGCGCCGCTCACACCATGGCAGGCAAACCTCGCCCGCGCGATTCGCCGCCGCCATGGGCCACTCCGGATCAAACACGTCCGGCAACCGCGCGCCCGCCAGATGAATCTGCGCTCCTGCCGTGCAAAAAGCCACCGTACCCACCCAAGGCAGGCCATCTTCGCGCAACGCCGCATCACTTCCCACGCCCAAGGCGTTGCAGCCCCATGTGCGCAACCGTGCCGCCGGGTCATGCGGGAGGCCGTCGGCGCCCTGCACCTCGTTCACCGCCCGCAAAAAAAACGGCTGCCCGTCCGAATCCAGCAGCCACCATGCCCCGGAAACCGTCTGGCCGAGGCGAAAATAGCCCGCAGTCCCGCGGCCGACCCCGGGTCGGAGCTCCACCTCGGGCGGGACATCGCTGGTTTGCGCCATCGCTGCGAGGCTGATGCACCGCCGAACAAATGCAAAGCGCGATTGCCGCGCGTCACCCGATGGGTTTGCGTCACCAGTCATGACCCCGGAGCGCTTCACCGCCGTCACCGCCCGCTTCGCGCAACTGCGCGTCGGTGTGGTCGGCGATTTCTCGCTCGATCGCTACCTCGACATCGATCCCTCAAAGGCCGAGGCCTCGATCGAGACCGGTCTGCCCGTGCACAATGTCACGAGCGTGCGCTGCTTCCCCGGCGCGGCCGGCAACATCGTCCAAAACCTCGCCGCCCTCGGCGCCGGCGCCCTCTGGCCGGTCGGTTTCTGCGGCGAGGATGGGGAGGGCTTCGAATTGCTGCGGGTCATGCGTGCGCTGCCCGGCGTATCATTGGACAATTTTCTGCGCACCCCGGACCGCCGCACATTCACTTACACCAAGCCCCTCATCCACACCCCCGGCCAAGCGCCCGTTGAGTTGTCGCGCCTCGACATAAAAAACTGGGCCCCGACGCCCGCCGACGTGGAGGAGGAACTCTGCACCGTGCTCCAAGATGTCGCCCGGCAGCTCGACGCCCTCATTGTCATGGACCAGGCCGGAGTGTCCGGCGGCGGCGTGATTTCGCCCGTGATGCTGAACGTCGTACGCGAGCTCACGGTCGCCCATCCGCGACTGCTGATCCTCGCCGACAGCCGGCATGGGCTGGGAAAATTCCCTCCGCTCGTATTCAAGATGAACGCAACCGAGTTCACCTCCCTTCTGCACCGCGCTCCAACGCCTCGTCAACCCATGGGCGACATCGTGTCTGCTCCCGCGAATCTGCCGTTGGAAGAAATTCGTTCCGGCGCCGAGCGACTCGCGCAGGCGAGCCAGCGACCGGTTTTTATCACGCTGGCCGAACGCGGCATCATCGGTGCGGCCCCGGGCGAGCCCGCCTTGCATGTGACGGCCCTGCCGGTTCGCGGCGAAATTGACATTGTCGGCGCTGGCGACGCCGTGACCGCCGCGCTCACGCTCGCGCTCGCCGCCGGTGCCACGCTCGGCGAGGCCATGGAACTTGCGCAGGCCGCCGCGTCCATCGTCATTCATCAACTGGGCATCACCGGCGTCGCGCCCGTGCCGGAAATCCGGCGACTCCTCTTCCGATGAGCGCCGCCGCCGAACCCATCACTTTTGATCCGCCCGTTCATCGCATGCGCACCGGAACGCGGCCCGCCCTGCTCGTTGCGGAATTTCGTGGGACGGGCGATATCGCCATTCTCATTCCGTTTTTACGCGCAGCCCTGACCCGCTACGACGTGACGCTGCTCGCCGTGCCCAATGCCGCCGGCCTGATCAAGCGCTTCGCCCCGGAGGTCGAACTGATTCCTTGCGTGGCACCGTGGGCCCTGTTCTCCGGCGGAAGGAATCTGCCGAAATGGCCGTGGCGCACGTTGGGGGGCATCCTGCGGGAACTGCGCTCGCGGCGTTTCAC
>JBDTJA010000158.1:0-8571 GCA_039936075.1 Opitutaceae bacterium
AATGGCGAAGGAGCCGTGGCGGATTCGTGTGGCATCGTTGACCGGCAGACGGGCACGCTCTGGATTTTCAGCGTCTACGCCCCCGCGGGTATCGGCAGCACCAACGCGGAAGCCGGCCTGACCGGAAGAAACTTCTATTTCAAGGCCGTGAAAAGCGATGACGATGGGGCAACGTGGTCGCAGCCGATCGATTTTACCCCCATGCTCAAAAAAGCGGCCTGGGGTGCCGGCTCCACCGGAGTGGGCAGTGGCATCCAGATGCGAAATGGCCGGCTGATTCTGCCGCGCTACAACGCCGACTACCGCCAGCCGCGGACCACGCCGATGACGGCGGATTCGTTTGTGGGCTACAGCGATGATCATGGAAAGACCTGGAAAATGGGCGCGCTGGTTCCCAGCCACGGCGACACCAATGAATGTCAGGTCGCCGAACTCGCGGACGGCTCGCTCCTCATCAACATGCGGGGTATGACCGGCAACGTGCGGAAAATCGCGCGCAGTCGCGATGGCGGCGCCACGTGGTCGGAGGTAAGCGAAGATCCCGTGTTGATCGAGCCGCGCTGCCAAGGCAGCCTTCAGCTCTACACCGACCGGCTTAGCCGGGACAAAAACCGCCTCCTGTTCGCCAACCCCGCCAGCCTGGAGCGGAAGAACATGACCGTCCGCCTCAGTTACGATGAAGGCCGCACCTGGCCGGTCGCCAAGACACTCCATGCCGGTCCGGCGGCCTATTCCTGTCTCACGATTCTGGCCGATATGACCGCCGGCTGCCTCTACGAATGCGGCGACAAGGAGGCGTATGAGAAAATCACCTTCGCGCGGTTCAGCACCGAATGGCTGACCGATGGCAAGGACAGCATCGCCCCGGTCGTCCGGCGCTGAGCCACGCTTTCCCTCGCCAACACCCAGCGCTAAACCGGGATCAGTGCAGGCTATTCGGTGCCGGCGCGGGCGAGGGTTTCCCCGGGCACGAATGCCGGCATGATGAGATTCGGTGTGGTCGTGACATGGTGTCCCGCGAGCATGCTCTGCGCGATCCGGACCGCGTGATGGGCCTGCTTGACGGCGGGGCTGCCATAACGGGTGAGTTCCGGCAGCCCCTGGTCCAGCGACGTGTGGTTATCGCGGCAGAGCAAGGAAATGTCCTGGGGCACCCGTCGGCCCGAGCGCAGCAAATGCACCAGCACCATGAGCACGTGTGCCACATGGAGGCAGAAAATCGCCGTGGGCGGCTCCGACTTCCGCAGCAGGCGATCGAGGCTGGCGAGCAAACCGGCCCGGCTGGGCGCCGCCGTGACCTCGAGGGCGGAGATCGGCTTTTCCTGCTGCCGGGTGTATTCCGTGAGCCCGTGCAGGCACGCCAGGTCGCCGGCAAGCGGCTGGTGGGGGAAGACCAAGGCGACCCGGCGGTGCCCGTTCTTGGCGAGGCAACCCGCCGCATGCCAGCCGATGGCGTAGTAGTTCACATCCACCGACGGCAACTCGATGCCCTCATGGCACGACCCGAGCACGAGGGTGGGTACTTTCGCCTGCTGGAACCAGCGCTGGATCGTCGCCGATGCCCCGACCAGCAGCCAGCACACGTGGTGCCGGCCGTTCACGATGCCGGCCAGGCGGGTCTCGGGATGACGCCCTCCCAGCGTTCGGTCGAACACCTCCTCCCAGCCGATACCTTGGACGGCAAATTGCGCGCGCATTTCCATGAGGACGGGATGCACGCCGAAGCCGCCCGACTCGCGTGGGGAGGGCACCACGAGGCAGACGGTGGGGGGCGCCCCGGTCAGGTTCTTGCGGCCCGTGGCGCACAAGCGAGTGCGGCAGCCTTTTTTGATCTTGATGAAGCCGTCGTCCGCCAGGCGGGCCAGCGCGGCGCGCACCGTCGGGCGGCTGATGCTGAGGCGGCGCGCGAGCTCATGCTCGCCCGGCAGCAGATCGCCCCACGCTCCCTGCCGGATGAATTCCCGCAGCGCGGTAGCTGCCTGATCGGCCAGGCTGGCGCGTCGAAATTCGGAAAAGGACGCGGCATGGACTTTCACGGGGCGGCAACGTGTCAGTTTTTTTAATAGGTTGTCGAACCTTTAGCGGCAGCCGTACGGTCCCATGATGCTCAGGATGATTTCCCTCGCGCTCCCTGGAAACTTCCCGCGCTGGTTCACCTGCCATCTGGCGCTCGGTCTCGGCCTTGTCTCCCTCCTCCAAGCGGAGACTGCGCTGCCGCCGGCTTGGGACCTCGACCCGACCCCGCAGCATCCGCGCAGCACGGAGGGCAGCTTTGTCACTCTGCGCTCGGGGCGCATCCTGTTTGATTACTCGCAATTCTCCGGCGGCCAGGAGGACCACAGCCCCTCGGCCATCGCCGAGATTTATTCGGATGACCAAGGCCGGACCTGGAGCCAGCCAAAGGTGGTGGTGCCGACCGGCCACTACCAGAACATCATGAGCGTGTCGTTCCTGCGTCTGGCGAGCGGCAAGCTCCTGCGTTTCCACGCCGTCAAAAAAACCAAGTGGCTCGACTGCCATGCGGTCATGTCAATTTCCAGCGACGAGGGCGTGACGTGGTCGGAACCCCGGCTCATTAGCGATGCGCCGGGTTATTTCGTTCTGAACAACGACCGGGTGATTCAGACGTCCAGCGGACGCCTGATCATTCCGATTGGTTATCACCGCAGCCGCGGCACCGTGGATGACGTCACCTCTTGGGATCCACACGCGATCACGCTCTGGTACTACTCGGATGATGAAGGGGCCACTTGGAAGGAGTCGGCCAACTGGTGGGGTCTGCCCGTGGTGAGTGGCTCGGGGCTGCAGGAGCCCGGCGTCGTGCAAGCGCCCGACGGCTCGATCTATTCCTGGGCCCGCACGGACCGAGGCGTGCAGTATCAATTCCGCTCAGTGGATAACGGCCTCAGCTTCAGCGGGCCCGAGCGCTCGGCGCTTTTTTCGCCCAATTCTCCCGCCAGCATCAAGCGCCTGCCGCATTCCGACACGTTGATGGTCGTCTACAACGACCACTCGGGCAAGGTGCCGGCGCCGAAGGAAACCTGGCAACGCTCGCCGCTGGTCGTGGCCTTCTCGACGGACGGCGCGAAGACCTGGGGGCGTTCGCAGGTGATCGAGGCTGATCTCGGCGGGTGGTATTGCTACACGGCGATTCATTTCACCGATGACGCCGTGCTGCTCGGTTACGTCGCGGGCAACGACAAGATCGGCCATCTTTCCCGTTTGCGGATCCGCCGGATCCCGCTCGCCGCCCTGCACCTGCCGAAACCCTGAGTCTCCGCCATGCGCAAAAGCCTCCTCGCCCTCTCTTTCCTGTTAATCGGAGCGAGCCGGCTCGCATCGGCCGAGCCGAACGATCTTCGCGCGCTCGATCTTGCGGCGACCGCGGCGAATCCGCGCAATTCCGAGGGCGCCTTCGCCACGCTGCGCTCGGGCCGCATCATCTTTTGCTACTCACAGTTCTCCGGGGGCGCCTCTGATTTCAGCCCTTGCCGGATCGCCGAGATTTTCTCCGATGACCAGGGCCGCACCTGGAGCCAGCCGCGGGCGCTCTTCACGCCCGAGCCGGGCACGATGGAGATGAGCGTTTCGCTGCTTCGGCTCGCCAGCGGCAAGCTCGCGCTCTTCTCGGCGATCAAGCACGGCACGCAGGATTGCCGGCCGTACCTGCGGATTTCCACCGATGACGGAGCCACCTGGTCGAAGCCCCGCAGCCTGATCACGGCGCCGGGCTATTTCGTGCTCAACAACGACCGTGTGATCCAGACGGCCAAAGGCCGGTTGATCATGCCACTGGCCTTTCACCGCGCGCGCCAGGCCGTGAACGACGGCACGGACAGCGTGGATCTGCGGGCCCTCGACCTGTGGTATTACTCGGACGACGACGGTGGGACTTGGACCGAGTCCCCGACCTGGTGGACTATTCCCGTGGCGAGCAGCACGGGCCTGCAGGAACCCGGGGTGGTGGAACTCGCCGACGGTTCGCTCTATTCCTGGGCGCGAACGGACCAAGGCTGCCAGTACGATTTCCGTTCCAACGATCAGGGGCTGACTTGGACCGCCCCGCAGCTCAGCTCGCTCCGCTCGCCTGCCTCGCCGGCGAGCATCAAACGCCTGCCCGGTTCCAGCGACCTGCTCGCGGTCTTCAATGACTATTCCGGCCAGTTTCCTTTCGTGATCACGCCGCAGACCTACAGCGGACGATCTCCCTTGGTGGCATCGTCCTCATCCGACGGCGGCCGGACCTGGCGGACCGGCAAGCTGCTGGAGAGCGACCCGCAGCGGGACTATTGCTACACCGCGATCCACCTCACCGGTGACGCCGTGCTCTTCGCCTACATGGCCAACAGCCGCACCGCAGGAAAACCCAGTTTGCTTTCCATCCGCCGGGTGCGCCTTGCGTGGCTGGTGGCACCGGACGATGACGACTCGGTTCGCGCCAGGGCGGTGCTCCATGACATTTTTGACCGGGAGGAGAGTTGGGTGAAAATCCACGCGGCGGAGGCCTTGATCGCGGGGGGTGAGGCGATTCCGATGCGGGAACGTTTTCTTCAGTTGGTGCCGAAGGTCGATACCCTGCCTTATCGGGTGGGGGTCTGGCGGGTGCTCGCGAATACTTCGCCGACCGCGGCGGAGCGGGCCGCCTGCGTCGCTCAAGTGGAAAAGATCTTTCTCGACCCGACGGCCAAGGACCGCTCCCAGGCGATCGAAACCCTGTGCAAATTGCGGTGCCGGCTGAATGGCCCCATCCTCGACCTGGTGCGACGCACTGCCGTCGATGGACCCGAGCTGCTCAAACCGCTGGCGTTCTGGTCGCTGCGACTGGCGGATGAGCCGGGGGCGTTGGAAAAGATCTGCGCTTTGTTGCGCTCACCGAATCCCACGATGCGTGTCGGCGCCGCCTATTCGCTGCGTCTGCTGCGGGAAAGTGACCCGGCCGCATTGGGCGCGCTGGCGCAGGCGGCGAAGGTTGAGCCGCAGGGCACCACGGCCTATCCCTACCTGATGAGCGCGGCCTTTGCGCTTGATGCCGATCCTGACTGCCGCGCCGCGTGGCGATCCGCCTTGGAGACAATCCTGGCTCATGGGTCGACCGACGCGCGCTTTGAGGCGTGTCAGGGTCTGCTGCAGAAAGTCACGCTCGCCGACCTGCCGCATTATGTGCCGCTCCTCCGCGATCCTGGCCATGACACCCAGGTCGGCGCCGCCCTGACGATTTTGTATGTCCACGCGCGTGAGTGATTGCTGGCGGACCCCGCGCTGGGTCCGGTTGGCTTTGCTATCGCTGGTCCTACCGCTCGCGGTGCGGGCTGGAGTGGGATTGCCGGCGCCGGTCGACCTTGAGCCGACGATGGAACATCCCCGGAGTTCCGAGGGATCCTTCGCGACGTTACATTCGGGTCGGATCATCTTTTGCTACTCGCAGTTTTCCGGTGGCGGAGAGGATTCGAGCCCGTCAGCGATCGCGGAGATCCATTCCGATGATCGCGGAAAAACCTGGAGTGCGCCCAGGATCGTGATCCCGACCGGGGACAACCAGAATCTGATGAGCGTTTCGCTCCTGCGCCTGGCGAGCGGGAAGCTCGCGCTGTTTTATCTCGCGAAGAAAAACAAATGGCTCGAGTGCCACCCGTTTCTCCGGCTCTCGGGCGATGACGGTGCGACGTGGGGGCCGCCAGTCCGCGTTGGGTCGGCGCCGGGATATTTTGAGTTGAACAACGACCGGGCCGTGCAGCTCAAGGACGGCCGCCTGATCCTGCCGATGAGCCTCTATCGGACGACGGGGACCAAGGACGCGCAATCGTCGTGGGATTCGCGCGCGATCATCCTGTGGTATTACTCGGATGACGAAGGCGCGACCTGGACTGAGGCGGCGACGTGGTGGAGCCTGCCGGTCGTCAGCCGCTCCGGGCTGCAGGAGCCGGGAGTCGTGGAACTCGCCGATGGCTCGCTGTTCTGTTGGTCGCGAACGGACCAAGGCGTGCAGTACGGATTTCGCTCCCATGACCGCGGCCAGACCTGGAGTGCGCCTGAGCCGACACAGCTCAAGTCTCCCGAATCGCCCGCCAGCATCAAGCGCCTGCCAAAGTCGGACACGCTGCTGGCGGTGTACAACGATCATTCCGGCCGTTTCCCTTTCCTGGCCGGGAAGCGCACGCCCTTGGTGGCGGCCTTCTCCACCGATGGCGGCGTGACCTGGCCGATGCGCCAGGTGATCGAGGACGACCCCACGGGCTGGTATTGCTATACCGCCATTCACTTTACCGATGACGGCGTGCTGCTGGCCTACTGTGCGAGCACGAAGCCTCTTCCGCATCTCTCCCGACTCCGCCTGCGCCTGATCCCGTGGTCCTGGTTGCAGTTGCCCAAGGGCGTCGCCCACTGATTCAGCTCGCGGTGCCGTGCCCGAGCGGCCGGCCCAACCCAAAATTCTCACGCCCTCACTTCCCTTTTTATGCCATCTCCTCGTCCTCTTATTCTGGTCATCGGTTGCGGTTCCATCGGCGAACGCCATGTGCGCACGTTCCTCGCCACCGGGCGCGCCAATGTTCGGGCGTGCGACAACCGTCCCGCCATCCGGCAACAAATGACCGAGCGCTACGGCGTGGAGTCCGCTGCTGAATGGACCACGGCGCTTAACGATCCCGCGGTGACCGGCGTGGTGATTGCCACGCCCGCGCCACTGCACGTCGAGCTCGCGACGCGATGGCTCGAGGGCGGTCGGCATGTGCTGGTGGAAAAGCCGCTGTCGCTCGACCTCAAGGGAGTCGACGCCCTGATCGCGGCGCGGGATCGCGCGGCGAGATTTTCCGCCGTGGCCTACGTCCTGCATTTCGTGCCGGCGTTGCAGGGGGCGCGACAATTCCTTGGCGCCGGCTCCTTCGGTGCGATCCGGCATGTGACGGTCAATTCCGGCCAGCACTTTCCTTTTTTTCGTCCAGCCTATCGCGAGATTTATTATCGCGATCACGCCCAGGGTGGGGGAGCGATCCAGGATGCCCTGACCCACATGGTCAATGCGGTCGAATGGATCGTTGGGCCGACCTCTCGCGTTTTTTGTGATGCGGCGCATCAGGTCCTCGAGGGCGTCACGGTGGAGGACACCGTCAATGCCACCGCGCGCAACGGCGGCGCCCTCGTAAGTTACTCGCTCAACCAGTTCCAGGCCGTCAATGAAACGCGCTGGGACTTCCATGCGGAGACGGGCTCCGTGCGCGTCGAGCTCAACGCCCAGCGCTGGGGCGTGCTCGCCCGCGGGGAGACCGACTGGCAATGGCACGCGGCGCCCGTCGCCGAGCGCGACCAGCTTTTCGTCGCCCAGGCCAATGCGTTCCTCGACGGCTGTGAAGGCCGCCCCACGCCGATGTGCACGCTCGAGGAAGGGCGGCAGACCCTGCGCTTCAATCTTGCCGCGCTCCAGTCCTGGAAGGAAAACCGCTCTGTCACCCTATGAACTCCGCCCCTGCCCGCCCGCCCACCGGTTTCTCGCTGACGGGCAAAATTATTCTGCTCACCGGCGGGGCTGGCCTCTACGGCCGCGGCCTCGCCTCGCAGCTGGCCGAGGCGGGCGCCACGCTGATCCTTGCCTCGCGCAATGTCGCTGCACTCGAACAGGTCGCCGCTGAAGAACGGGCCCTCGGCCGCATCGTCCACGCCCGTCCGCTCGATCAGGCCGAGGAGGCTTCCATTTTCCGCCTCCGCGATAGCGTGCTGGCGGAATTCGGCCGCGTCGACGGCCTGGTCAACAACGCCGTCGCACGTCCGATGAAATCCCCCGATGCGCCCCTGGCCGATTGGGAGGCGTCGATGCAGACCAACGCGACGGGGCTCTTTGCCATCACGCGCGCCTTCGGCGACGCCATGGCGCGCCAAGGCTCCGGCAACGTCGTCAACATTGGATCGATTCAGGGAATGGTCGGCCCCGATTACGCGTTGTACGAGGGGCTCGGCATGCAGGCCATCCCCGACTATTTTTTCCACAAGGCGGGCATGGTGAATCTCACCCGCTTTTTTGCCGCGCACTACGGTCCGCGTGGTGTCCGCGTGAACTGCCTTTCCCCTGGCGGGTTCCTTAGCGGGCAGCACCCGACTTTTGTCGAGCGCTACTCCAAGGCGACTTTCCTGCGGCGCATGGCGGACGAGCACGACCTCGGGGGCCCGGTGATTTTCCTGCTGAGTGACGCGTCGCGTTACGTCACCGGCGTCAATCTGCCGGTCGATGGCGGCTACACCGCCCATTGATTTTCCGCCCATGAATCCCGTCATGCTCTATCCTTCGGCGCCAGCCCTGAGTCCCATTTGTCTGGGTGGCTCCACATTCGGCCGGGAAAACGACGAGTCCGTCGCGTTTACGCTGATGGACTACGCCGTGACGCGCGGCATCACGCTCATTGACACGGCCGCGACCTATACGGGCGGGGCCTCCGAGCGGATCGTGGGCGCCTGGCGCGCCTCGCGCGGCCCGGCCCCGGAGCAGCTGGGCATCGCCACGAAAATCTATCCGCCTTACACTCCGGCAGCCATCGACGAAGGTGTAGCCGCGAGCGCGAAGCGGCTGGGTGTGGAAACCAT
>JBDTJA010000159.1:0-3153 GCA_039936075.1 Opitutaceae bacterium
CGCCGCGGCGTCAGCCCGGCCTGTACCAGCTTCGCCTTCAGTTCCCCGCGCCCGTAACGCCGCCGGCCTTGCACGGCGACGTCGTGATACGACCAGAGCCAGCGGTGCGCCGGCACATTGATCACCATGACTCCACCGGGCCGGAGCACGCGCGCCATCTCGCGCAGCGCGAGTCCATCATCATCCAAATGGTAGAGCACATCCGCTGAAACGACCGCAGAAAACTCCCCCTCGGCAAACGGCAGCGCAGTGACGGAGGCTTCGCTCACGTCCGACCCACCGCGCTCCCGCGCGAGTTGGCAGGCCACCGGTGAAACGTCCACTCCCGTCCATTGCCACTCCGGCCGGAGCGGGGCGAGCCGCCGGATGAGTCCGCCTGTCCCACAACCGGCGTCCAATATTCGCGCCGGACCGGGCGGCAGGTTCGCCACCAGTTCCCGACCAATGTGCGCGTGCAGCGCCCGAAAATACCACATCGCATCCTCCACGGCGGCCAGCTTGCGGTATTCCTCGTCAACCATGTCCGGCCATCGAAACCGCGGGATAAAGCTTTGCCAAGGTAAACGCGGCCGCATTCGCTCTCGCCACCCTTTGATGCGCGCCGCCCGCTCCACTTTACCCGGTCCTCCCCCGGCCGCGCGCTTCTCCCATCACGCCGGGCTGTTCTTCGACGAATTTGATCCGGCGTCGGCGTGGATTCGTGACACCGCCGAGCTGCGCCTGCCACCGGGAGATCAGTCGCAGACGCTGATCCTGCGCGGCGAATACCGGCCTCATCCGGCCATTCGCAAATTCGAGGGTGCCGCCCCCGGACTCCTCTGCCGGATTTATGGCCAGCGCGTCGGCGAACTCTCCCAGCTCGCGCCCGGCCCGTTCGAGCTGCGCATCGCCGTGCCAGCCACCCCCGACATCCGGATGCCGCAAATCGTCCTCAGCCTGACGGGCGTAGGCTTCACCAACTTTCTCGCGTGGCTCGGCCGCCGTTCGGGGGCGGCATCGCTACAACATTACCGGCAACAGTACAAAAATCGTCAGCTTCGGATCACTTCGCTTTCCGATGTCGAAGGGGAGGTGATCTTCGATTTTTCTGTACGCCTCGCCCCCTATTCCGCGGCGTATGCGCGAAAACATGTTAGGCTCGGGTTGAACATCGCGGGGTTCCTGACCGCCGACCTTGGCGTGGGTGAATCCGCGCGCTGCATGGTCCGGGCAGCCGACGCCGCGGGCATTCCCGCCGCGCTGGTGCCGCTCAAGCTCCATTGTAAAAACCGCCTCGGCGACCAGACCTACGCCGCCCGGCTGCAGGCCGACAATCCTCATCCGGTGAACGTCGTGCACCTCGATCCGCCGGCCACCCACGATCTCGACCACCACCACGGCAGGAATTTCCGGGCCGGCAAATACAACATTGCCTACTGGGCGTGGGAACTCCCGGAATTTCCCGACGCCTGGATCCCGAACTTTGGCTACTTCGACGAGGTCTGGTGCCCGAGTGAATTCGTCCGCTCCGCCATCTCGCACAAATCCCCCCTGCCGGTGATTACGATGCCGCATGCGATCTCGGTGCCGCCGCCCGCAGCGAACGGCCGCGCGCGCTTCGGCCTGCCCGACGGGAAATTCCTTATTCTCTGCCTCTACGACCTGAATTCCTATTCGGAGCGCAAGAATCCCCGCGGCATGCTTGAGGCCTTCCGCCAGTCCGGTCTCGCCGGCCACCAAGCGGCTTTGGTCGTGAAGGTGCAGAACGCCGCCGGCAACGAAACTGATTTTGCCGAGTTGATGGCCGCCACGCGGGAACTGCCGGGCATCGTGTTGCTGACCGAAACGTTGTCCCGCGCAGAAATCTGCCAGTTGGAAGCCGCCTGCGATTGCTTCCTGTCGCTGCACCGCTCGGAAGGCTTCGGCCTCGCGATTGCCGAGTGCATGGCGTTGGGCAAACCCGTGATCTCCACCGATTGGTCAGCCCCCGCCGAGTTTGTCACGGCGCAGAACGGCTGCCCGGTCAACTACACCCTTACCACGCTTGCCCAAAGCCGCGGCCCGTACAGCAAGGGCCAGGTGTGGGCCGAACCCGATGCGACGCACGCCGCGTGGTGGATGAAAAAACTCTGTGCCGATCGCGCGCTCGGGACGGCGCTCGGCACCGCCGCGGCGGCCACCATCGCGAGCCAATTCGCCCCTGCCGTCATCGGCGCGCGTTACCGGCGCCGGCTGGAGTCCATCGCCTGTTTTTAAAGCTTTCCCGCCGAGGGGAACCCTTCGGACCCGTTCACTCTGCCAGCTTCCGCAGCCAAAGCTGCCCCCCGCCGCTTTGCGTGCACAGCGGCATATGTTCGGCCAGCCAAGCGTGGCGACGATCGCGCAGCCAGATGCTGAATAATTCCACCCGATAGGCCCGGTTGTGCATCAGGAACGCCCGCAGCAGATAGATCTCGTTCCAGGCCCGCCCCTCCTCGAGCCATTCCCTTGGATACTCCAGACTACCCGGGACGTCATGGATGTGAATCAACACCCCGGGCGCAAGGACCGGCAGGATGTCGAAGAAAATCCGGTTCACATCGCTGCCGATCTTGCTCACGTGGGACGAGTCGACAAAGAGCACGTCGTTCTCCTGCAGCGCCGCAAAGGTCGTCAGAGGCACATCCTGCACGCATTGCTCGAGCAGCGTGCATCGCGCCAAATCCGACGGCTGCAGGAGGGGACGCAGCCGAGTCATGTCCGGATCAATGAAGGTGAACTGAACCGGCCGCGGCAGCACGAACTCGCTGACATCCAACATGGCAGCCGAACTGAAACCCGAGCCGATCTCAATCACGCGTTTCGGCTGGGCCTCACGCAGCATCGAATAGAGCATGATGGCGTCGTAGTGCCCGTAGGAATTGTTGCCCAAATGGAAGCGCCGTCCCGGCGTGGGCTCCTCGGGAAACGGCTGGTCGGCATAAAACCCCGCAAACCGGTCCAACCGCGCCAACTGGCCCGCCTCGTTGAGATCCAGCGCCGGGAAAGGCGGCCCGAACCCACCGCGTGCAAACGCGCGAGCAATCTCTTCGCTGGAGGGCAACGGTGAATAAAAATGCCCAGGCGGAAAAAACTTCCTCCATTCCGCATGCTGTTGCCGTTCGCGTTCGTGCTTGGCCGCCGCCGCCTGCAACC
>JBDTJA010000160.1:0-15268 GCA_039936075.1 Opitutaceae bacterium
CTACCTAATGGTCCTTCCCGGGAATCACCTCCCGCTTTCTTCCCCTCTTCCCCTCATGACTTTGTTCGGCCTGTCCTGGATCGATTCGCTCATCCTCATCGCCTACGTCATCGCGGTTCTCTTCATCGGCAAGTCGCACTCGGGTGGCGTGAAAGGGGAGAGCGATTTTTTTCTCGGGGGCCGTTCGTTGGGAAAGTGGTTTCAGTTTTTCCTGAGTTTCGGCAATATGACCGATCCGGGCCAGGCGACCACGACGGCCAGCTCGGTGTATCGCCAAGGCGCGGGTGGTGCCTGGCTGGCGCTGATCACCCTGTTTCTGACGCCGTATTATTGGTTCACCAACGTCTGGTTCCGCCGGGTGCGGCTGACCACGATGGCGGACCTGTTCGAGGACCGGTTTGGCCGGCGGTTTTTGGCCACGCTGTACGCGATCACGACGATCCTCATGGCGATCGTGGGCATTGCCGGCGGCAATGTGGTGGCGCTTAAAACTCTGCAGCCGCTGATGACAAAACCCACGGCGGCCTACACGACGACGGAGCAGCAGATGGTGGCGGATTACCGCGAATTTGCCGAACTGCGAAAGGATCACCTCGCGACGCCGCTGGCGCCGAACTCGCCCCGTTACGAGCTGCTCAAGGGCTATTACGACCGCGGGCAGTTGCTGCCTTATGTTTCGTATCTCCAGCCCATTCCATTCTACCTCGTCTCATCGTTTCTCGTGGCCGTCTTTGTGATGATGGGGGGGCTGAAGGCTTCCGCCGTGGTGGACGCCGTCCAGGCCGTGCTGGTGATCACGATTTCGCTGATCCTGATCCCTTTTGGGCTTTATCACATCGGAGGAGCGGCCGGGCTGCATGCCAAAATTCCCGCGGTGATGTTTAACGTCTTCGGCGGCGGCCGGACCAGCGAGTATACGTGGTACTCCATCGGTGCGCTGCTCCTGGTCCAGTTCGTTGGCATCGTGGGATCGCAAGCCAACATGACGATCGCGGGCTCAGCCAGAAATGAATACGCGGCACGCATCGGCGCGGTCACCGGCGGCTTCAGCAAGCGGTTTGTGACGATTGCCTGGTGTTATTGCGGCCTGATCGCCATCGCGCTGTTTGGGCCAAATCTGTCCGACCCGGATCAGACCTGGGGTTTGCTGACGCAGGCGCTGCTGCCGGTTGGCCTGATCGGCGTCATGATTGTCGGCATCCTCGGGGGCAAACTCGCGGTGCTCGGCGCGGGGTCGGTGGTGCTGTCCGGCCTGGTGGTGAAGAACCTTTATGAGCCCGTCTTCCCGGGAAAATCCCAGAAGCATTACATGTTCGTGGCCCGGCTGACGGTTCCGCTGGTGTTGCTCCTCGGGATTGGCGTCGCCCTCTACTTGCACAGCGTGATCGCGTTGCTGAAGTTCGCGATCGTGCTGCTCGTGATCTGGGGCGTGCCCATCACCCTGATGTTCCTCTGGCGCAGGCTCACGGACGTCGCGGTCCGCGTGCAGGTGGTGGCGACATTGATTTTTGTCGCGGTGATCCCCTGGAGCGTTCCCGCCATCCCGGCATTGGCCCAGTCGGCCACCCTCACGGGCATGACCCGCGAGCGCGTGGTGACTTATGAAACCAAGGCCAGCCCCGCGGATGTGGCGCAGCATCTCGCTCCCGCGGTCGGCGTGACGATCACCAAGACGCAACGGATCGATCCGGTGTCGCTGTATTTTGAAGACGGGGTGGTCCACGTAAATCCGAAGGATCTCAATTCCCCCATGACGGGCATCGGGCTTTTCCGGGTGGAGGTCTATCTCATGAAGTTGCTGGGCGTGGACGTCGCCGGCTTCGGCCCGGCGGGACTCATGACCACGCGCTACGTCGTCGATGCCTTGGTTCCGATCCTGCTCCTGCTCGGGGTGAGTCTGCTCACCCGGCCAACGGACCCCACCCGCGTGGCGCGGTTCTATGTCCGCCTGAAGACCCCGGTGGCGCGCACGCTCGAGGAAGACGCCGTGGCCGTGGCAGCGGGTTATGCAAACCCGACGCACCTCGATCACACCAAGCTTTTTCCGCGATCCAACTGGGAGTTCACCAAATGGGACCGGACGGACGCGCTGGGTTTCTTTGGCTGCTGCGCATTTGTCGGCGTAATCCTGCTTTTCTTCAAGGCGGTGCTGGCGATCGGAAGTTGAGAAACCAGCGCGAGGGTATCCAAACCGTCCGGGTAGGCTCTTGCCATTGCGAGCCGCGAAACGGCGCGGCAATCCATTCGGAATCTTAGATGGATTGCTTTCGATTTTGCCGACGCCACGGCGGTCGCAGTCGTTGGCCCGGCAGGCCGCACCGCAATGAAGATTACAAGTCGGGGCGGAGGCCGTGCCCTGCGTGGATGGCTTTGTTGCGGGCTTGGCGCGGTGGCCGGAGCCAACCAAGCTGATCAGATGATTTCGCCCGGACTCGTTTCCATTACCTTTCGTGCCTTGTCGCCCGCGGAGATCGTCGCGCTGGTCTGTCAGGCTGGGCTCCGCGGCATCGAATGGGGCGGCGACGTCCATGTGCCACATGGCGATGTCGCCCGGTCACGCGAAGTGCGTGAACTGACCCAGCAGGCGGGTCTTACCGTGGCGGCATATGGCAGTTATTATCGCGCCGCACAGAGCGAGAGCGCCGGCTTGGCGTTTGGCCGCGTGCTCGACTCGGCGGTCGAACTGGGGGCTCCGCTCATCCGGGTCTGGGCTGGTCCGGCCGGTTCCGCGGCCGCGAGCCGGGAGCTGAGGACGCAGGTCACGGCGGATTTGCGCCGGATCGCAGGGCTGGCGGCGGCGGCGAGCGTCGGGGTCTCCCTCGAGTTTCACAACGGCACACTGACCGACACGGCGGAATCCACCCGTCAACTGTTGGCTGAGGTGAATCATCCGAACCTTTCCACTTACTGGCAGCCACCGATCGACTTGGATACGGCCCCTTGCGTGCAGGATCTGCAGAGTCTGTTGCCGAAACTGACTCACGTGCACGTTTATCATTGGCGGCCGGCTTCGACGGAGCGATTGCCGTTGGCCGCGGGCGCGGAGCGGTGGCGGAGGTTTCTCGAGGTGGCTGAAACGGCGGCGGGCGACCGATACGCGTTGCTGGAATTTGTCGAGGACGATGCCCCGGCGAATTTCCTGCGCGACGCCGCCACGCTTAAAAGCTGGCTCAAGTCTGGAGCGGCAGCGTGAAGTGGTAGGCGGTGATCGTCATTCGCTCGCGGAAGTAAAACCGGTGCGCGTCGAAGCGCTGCACCCCCGAGTCGAGTTCGAACAGATCGCACTGCCGCGCGCGAGCCTGACCGATGAGCCACGCCAGGAGCTTGGCGCCGTGGCCGCGAGACCGGTGCGCGGGATCGCTCACGAGGTCGTCCACGTAAAGCGTGCGGCCGGAGAAAAGCTTTTCGTGAAAACGATACCCGGCGACGGCGCGGACGACACCATCCTCCTCGACGCGGGCGAGATGAAAGCCGTCTTTTTGCATGCGACGCACGCGGGAGACGAACGCGGCCTCCACAAGGTGCGGGCGCAGCTGGACCATGACGGGGAAGCAGCGGAGGAGGTCGGCGTCGGATTCGGCAATGGCGATCTGGAGGGAGCTCATGGAGAAAATTCGGCGGCCGCTCGCACCAGGGCGCGGGTGAGGGGCGGGTTTCGCCGCGCAGCGCGGCGCGCTCGGGCTGGAACAGGGTGCCGAGGAAAAAGGGATGGACGCGGGTGGGCAACTCGGCGGCACGGACTTCACCATTTTCGTCGAAGGCGGTGAACATCAATCCGGCCGCCGCGAGTTTCTCACGATAACCTGCGTTCAAGCCATATCGGCAATGGTAGCCTTCGATGGCGGTATCCCGGCCGTAGCTCGAGTGAATGCGACTCCCCGGCGTGAAGTGGAGCGGGCTGGTCTGTTCCACGAGCGAGCAGGCAAGAGCGGTGACGATGAGTTCGGTTCCGGCGGGATTGATCTCGGCGGAGTCGGCCATGGGCAGGTCGGCGACATGGCGCGCGAACTCAATCAGCAGATGTTGGAACCCGCCGCAGGACCCGAACAGCGGTCGCTTGGTTTCCCGGGCCCAGCGGATGGCCGCGAGCGCTCCGGCCATGCTCACATACGGACTCGCGGGCACGACCCAGACGGCGGAGAAATGGGCGAGATCGCGGGCGGCTTCCTGAATCGTCGCGGTGGGAACCCACGTCCACGTCACCGGCTGGCCTTCCGCGCGGCCGGCGAGTTCGAGAGCGATCGGGATCGCGCGATGGGCGACGGATTTGTCGGTGTAGTCTCCGACGAGGGCGATGGCGGGTGGCATATCAGGCCGTTTTCATCGCGCCGGCATGGGCGCGCCATTGCCGGGGTTTGGTGTGACCAGGCCCTGCCAAGCCAGCCAGGCATGAAGCGCATGGCGGACAAGGCGAAAAGCGGCATGGTTTCCACCCCGCGCGGATGGGGAAGTAGATCCTGCCCAGATGAGGTAGCCGGCGGCAAACGCGAGTAGCAGCCCGGTAGGGAGCCGAAGGGGCGGAGGCAGCGGTCACAATGGTGGCAGGATGAAGGAGGAGTGCGGTGGGGCAAACCCGATCGAATTGCGACGAACGAAGCCGGAAAAGACCCGCCGAAGACAGGCTGGATATAGTCTTGTAACAAACGCCGTCAGGCCTTGAGTCATTGATCCGTGGCCATTCGTGCAGTCATCATCGAGGACGAGTCGGTTTTCCGGCACATGCTGAGCATGGCCTTGAGCCGCGTGCGCGGCCTGACAGTAGCGGGCGAATTTGGTGATGGGCGCACCGGCCTGGAGTTTTGCCTGCGGGAAAAGCCGGCGCTGCTCGTGCTGGATCTTTTTCTGCCTGGCATGCACGGCCTCGATGTCGTGCGGGAAATGCGGGCCAAGTCCCCCTCCACGCGCATCCTCGTGCTCACCGGGCATCCCGACGGCGACCTGCCCTCGCGGCTGATTGCGCAGGGCGTGCATGGGTTCGTCGACAAGGCGGAGCCACTCAGCTATGTACTGCAGGCCATCGAGGTCGTGATGGGCGGCGGAATGTTTTTTGCAACGAACGTGCCGCCGAAGGTGGCCTCCGATGCCGCGGCCGCCGCCGCCAAGCTGCCGACGACGCCGCCGGCCGTGAAGGCCGGCCCGCCCGCGCCGTCGCTCGAGGCGGTGCAGATGCTTTCCGGTCGCGAGATCGAGGTGGTCCAGTTGGTGGCCGAGGGTTTCTCCTCCAAGGAAATTGCGTCCCGTCTCACTCTGAGCGTCCGCACGGTGGAAAAGCACCGCGCGAACATCATGGAGAAGATCGGCGTGCGCGAAGTCGCGAGCCTCGTCCGCTGGTGCGTGCAAGCCGGCTTGGTTAAAAACTAGCCAGGGCATTTTCCCATCGGGAAAATTTTAGCCACGATCCGCCGGGCGGCCGGCAAGAGCGAATCTGTCGGCGTCAGCCCTCACAACGTCGGCCTGTCCGATCGAAGATTTTTGCGGGATGATCCGATAATTCCGAGGGCTAGGCGGTCTGTCGGGCGTAGGCGCGGAGTGCGACAGCGATCCGGTCAAATTCGTCGACCGTGCCCGTGATATCGTCGGGCGTCACATCGCCGGCGGTATTGGTCATTCGCGCCTCGAGCTCAGCCATGCGATCAGACATGGCGATGGCGCCGACGATGCGGGCACTACTCTTCAGGCTATGAGCCGCGCGTTTGCGTTCCTCGCGGTCGTGGCTATTCAGGGAGCGCAGCACCGCATCGAAACTGACCAAAAACAACTCTGCCAGCTCGCGGGCGGAATCCTCACCCAATGCCGATGCGAGCTCCTCGATGGCGGCATTGGGGGGCGGAACATAAGGCATCGACCGGCAGGTTAGGCGATTGGACGGTCTTACTGCAATCCCGCGCGTGCAAAAAGCGACTTTGCTGGGGTGGCCCACTCCTGAAGCGACGGATGAGCCTGTCCGGGAGCAAATTCAACCCTCGGACGGGTTCGCGTAGCGGGCAAGGGCGGGGCCCGTCAGCCGGCAGGTTGTCCACTCAGATTTGCGTTGCGCGCCGAGTGATTCGTAAAAGTCGATTGCGGGCTGGTTCCAATCCAGGACGCTCCATTCCATGCGGCCACAGCCGCGCTGGTTGGCGAGGTGCGCAAGATGGAGGAGCAAAGCCTTGCCGATGCCGCGCCCGCGAAATTCGGGCCTCACGAACAGGTCCTCCAAATAGAGGCCTGGCTGGGCGAGGAAGGTGGAATAGTTGGTGAAAAAGACGGCAAAACCGGCCGGCACGGTTTCATCAGTGAACGCCAGAATACACTCCGCGACAGGGTTGGCGCCGAAGAGCGTGGCGGCGAGTTTTTCCTCCGTAGCCTCAACTTCCGGGAGGAGCTTTTCATAGGCGGCCAGCCCGCGGATGAAGCCCAGGATGACCGGAAGATCGGCGGGGATGGCGGGACGAATCAGGGGCGTCATGGTGGGTTCCAAGGCGGGCGGTGCCTGAGGAAAGTCAAGCGACGCGCGGGTTTGTCCCTCGACAAAAAATCCCCCAGCCCGCTAGCCTCCCGCCGTCCTTTTTTGGGCGATATGAAGCGTTTGTTGACCCTTTCATCCTATCTTTGTCTGCTTTCGCCCGTCGCCCGTGCGCAGTCCCCGTCGGCCTCGGGTGCGGCGGATGGCTGGGCTTCGCTTGGGGTGGAAATCGGCGTCAAGATCCTCGCGGGGACGGCCGTGATTGGCATGATTCTGTATCTGCGCAGTCTATTGAAGAGGCGCACCAGCGAGCTGCACGCATCCGAGGAACAATTTCGTCAACTTTTTCAGGACGCGGTGGAGGGCATTTATGAAAATCCCCCGTCCGGTGGCTTCCGGCTCGCGAATCCCGCGATGGCGCGGATTCTCGGTTACCCGAACGCGGAGTCGCTGATTAACTTGCCCCCGGGACAGGTGGCCGCGTGTTACGTGTCACCGACCCGGCGCGAGGAGTTTTTTGCCCTGCTGGATTCGGGCGTGGAGCAGGTGAAAGACTTTGAATCCGAGGTCCTGCGGCCTGACGGCTCGTGGATCTGGATCTCGGAAAATGTTCGCGCGGTACGCGACGCCGAGGGCCGGCTGCAATACGTGCAGGGTCTGGTGACGGATATCACCGCGCGCAAGCACGCCGAGCTGGCGTTGCGCGAGAGCGAGGACCGCTGGCGGCTGGCGGTGCTCGGGATCAACGCCGGGATCTGGGAAAACAACCTCGTGACGGGGGAAAGTTTTTACTCTGACCGCAGCAAGGAAATCCTGGGATTTTTGCCGCACGAGCTTTCCAGCCGGCGCGAGGACTGGATGCCCCGCATCCATCCCGACGACGTGCACCTCGGCCGCCAGGCGATGGCCGAGCACGTGGCGGGCAACCGCCCCTATTATCACGTGGAGCATCGCTTCCGCTGCAAGGACGGCACGTACAAGTGGATTCTGTCACGGGGGAAGGCCCTGCTCAACGACGCGGGCGAGCCGGTGCGGGTGGTCGGGGTGCACACCGACATCAGCGAGAGCAAGCACAGCGAGCGGGCGCTGCGCGAGAGTGAGAAGCGCTACCGCCGGCTGTTCCTCGCTCATCCCTATCCCATGTGGATCTACGACCGCGAGGGCCTGCGATTCCTCGCGGTAAACGACGCGGCCATCGCATTTTACGGCTACACGCGCGAGGAGTTCGAGCGGATGACGCTGGCGGAGATCCGGCCGGCGGATGAGGTGCAATATTTCGAGGACAAGGTGCGTTCCATGCACCAGGGGGCGAACCAGCTCGGCATCTTCACCCACCTTTGCAAGGACGGCCGGGTCGTGCGGGTGGAAGTGACCACCCTCGTCTTCATCGACCAAGGCCGCGAGCAGGTTCTGAGTATGGCGAAGGACCTAACGGAACGCGAGCAGGCCCAGGTGGCGCTGCGCGAAAGCGAGTCGCGCTACCGGCTGCTCTTTGAAAATTCTCCCATCGAGATTATCGAGTACGATTACCGTTCCACGATGGCGTGGATGGAGGATCTGCGCCGCGCCGGCGTGGCGGATCTTGCGGAATGGGCGGACACGCATGCCGAGGAAATGAAGGCGGCGATGAGCCAGTTGCCCATTGTCGGCATCAATGCCGCCGCGCTTCGGCTCTTGGGCGCGCAATCGGTGGAGGAAGTGATGGCCAACATGCAGCGCATCGTCTCGCTGGAGGGCTGGGCGCTCCGCCGGCAGTCGTTTCTCGCGGCCTGGGCCGGTCGGCATGAATCGGAGGGCGAGATGACCTTGTTCGGCTTGGATGGGGTGGCTCACCGGGTGCATTCCCATTGGTGGGTGCCGATCATCGACGGCCAGCCCTATTACGAACGCACTCCGGTCGCGCTGCTCGATCTCACGCAGACCAAGGCGGCGGAACTGGAGTTGGCCTCGGAGCGAGAGCGGCTCACGGTCACGTTGAGCGCCATGGCTGAGGGGGTGGTCACCACCGACGCCGACGGCCGGGTGCGTTTCATCAACAAGGCCGCCTGCGTCATCACCGGCTGGACATCCACGGCCTCAACCGACCGGTCCATTGAGGAAGTTTGCGCGCTGCGGCACGCGAAGACCGGCGCGGTCATTCCCTCGCCGGTGGCGGCGGCTCTGGCGTCGGGTCGCGTGATGGACCTGCCGCCGCAGACGACCCTGCTGCGCCGGATAGGTGGCCGCGGGCTGGTCGAAGGTTGCTGCGCGCCAATCCGCGATGCGGAGGGCAAAGGCACCGGCGCGGTGTTAGTGCTCCGCGATGTCACGGACCGGTCGCGACTTGAGGCCGAGTTGCAGCGCGCCTCAAAACTCGAGGCGGTCGGCATCCTCGCCGGCGGCATTGCACACGATTTCAACAACATCCTCGCGATCGTCATGGGCAACCTGACGCTGGCGCAGCTTGATGCCGGCACGAGCGCGGCGGCTTTAAAATGGCTGAAGGAAGCCGAACGGGGGGCGTTTCGGGCGCGCGACCTTACTCAGCAGCTGCTGACATTTGCCAAGGGGGGCGATCCCGTGCGCACGGCGGTGGAGCTGCCCGAAATCGTCCGCGAAGCGGCGAAATTCGCCCTGCACGGTTCGACGGTGCGGGGGGAGTTTGAGATCGCGGACCATCTCTGGGCGGCCGACGTGGACGGCGGGCAGATCGGTCAGGTCGTGCAGAATCTCGTGATCAACGCGATGCAGGCGATGAAGGGCGGCGGCAGCATCCGCATCATGCTGCGCAACGAAGAACTCGCCGCCGATGCGGTGCCCCCCCTCGGCGCGGGTCGCTATCTGAAGTTATCGCTGGCGGACGCCGGCCCAGGGATCCGGCCCGAGAACCTGGCGCGGATCTTCGAGCCGTATTTCACGACGAAGGAGCAGGGGAGCGGTCTTGGCTTGGCGACCGTTTACTCCATCATCCGCAAGCATCATGGCCATGTGACAGTCGAGTCCGAACTCGGCAAGGGCACGACGTTCCACCTCTGGCTTCCGGCCGCGAGGCATGCGCCGGTGACGAGCGAGCCGAGCCGTTCGCCGTTCTCGACGCTGTCCGGCCGGTTGCTGTTCATGGACGACGAGGAACCGATCCGGCTAATGGTGGACACGTTGCTCAGCCGGCTGGGCCTCTCCGTGAAAACGGTAGCCGACGGGGCTGAGCTCGTGCGCGAATACGCGACAGCGCGCGACCGCGGCCAGCCCTACGATCTGGTGATGATGGACCTTACGGTGCCGGGCGCGATGGGTGGAAAAGAGGCGATGCAGGAGCTGCTCAAGCTCGACCCGAAGGTGCGCGCGATTGTTTCGAGTGGCTATTCCGGCGACCCCGTGATGGCGAACTTCCGCGAGCATGGCTTCTGCGGCATCGTGCCCAAACCCTACCGCGTGGGGGATCTCACGAAAGTCCTGGAAGCGGCGCTGGCGGGGAAGTGAGAAAGGGCCGAGTGGTCGGGCTCTGCGCCCAACTTCGATAGTTCGGATGTCGGGCCGGTCAAAGCCCGACCCACGCAAGTCGAGTCCGCCCTCAGGCCTTGCCCCAAGCCTTGAGCTGCTCGTAGCAAAGACGAACGCTTTCCATCGGCGCGTGGTTGTACCACTCCTGCTCGACGACGTACCACTCGACTGCGCCAATGGACTCGGCGGCGGCAAACACCTTGGGGAAGTCCACCGGTCCGGTGCCGATTTCCTTGGCGTCCTTCAAATGCAGCAGGCACACACGGGCGCCGTGGTCGCGGAGAAATTTCTCGGGCGGAATGCCCGCGACCTGCGCCCAATAAACGTCGAGCTCGGCGCTGAGATCGCGCGGTGCGGCGGCGGACAGCATCCAGTCAAACACCGTGCGGCCTTCAATGACCGCGAGTTCACCGGCGTGATTGTGGAAACTCAGCCGGAGTCCGAAGGCGCGCAACGCGGCCCCGATGCCGCCGAGCTCTTCGCCGATGCGCTGACAGGACGCGGCGGAAAGATATTGGCCGGGATGCCACCAGGGGCAGATGACCTCGCGCGTGCCGAAGAGCAGGGCGTCGTTCACGACAGTATCGAAATCGCTGCGCAGGGCGGTGATACCGGCGTGCAGACCGGAAACTTTAAGGCCCGCGACAGCGAGTGCGGCCTTGGCGCCTTTAGCATCGAGATTGCCGTACCCAGCGAGTTCCACGCCGGTGTAACCCATGTGGGCAACGGCGGCGACGGTGCCGGCGAAGTCGGCCGCGGTGTCGCCGCGCACGGAATAAAGCTGCAGGGCGAGGGGAATTTTTTTCATGCGAAGGCTGCCGGCGAGTTCGCCCGGCCGTGGAGCGAAGTCAACGCCGCTTCAACCCAATGGCTGGAGCGTGACCTGAATCCCGTCGGGGCTCGCCAGCGTCCGGGCCGTTTTCTCCCGTGCGGTGGCCGCGACAAATCCGGCCAAGCCGGTGATCCGCGCGGGTCCGCGCGGAGCCGGATGGCCCCAAGTGTTGATCGCGAGATGGTGATGATAACCGCCGGAGGCGAGGAAGCAGGCCCCCGGATAGCTGTCCTGGCTCACGATGAGGCCGAGTTCCGCCATGTAAAATTCCCTGGCGGCGGTAAGGTTCGCGACCTGCAGGTGGAGATGGCCGAGGGTCGCGTGAGCCAGTGGTGCGTCAGGTGGCGGCGAGGGCAGTTCTCCGAGCAGGCTGCGGGCATCGAGCGCGCGCGTGAACATCGCGACGCGGTCACCTTCCATTGGCCACGCGGCGCGGGGGCGGTCGCAATAAATTTCCAGACCGTTTCCGTCGGGATCGGATAAATAGATGGCCTCACTCACGCCATGGTCGGAGAGGCCGTCGAGGGATTGACGACGTTCGATCAGACGGGCGAGGACGGCGGCGAGGGTGGGGCGATCGGGGACGAGCAGGGCGATGTGAAACAGGCCGGCTACACGTTCGCCGGGCTCCTGGGCGGCGGGATCCTGATTGAACGTGATGACTGCCGGCGTGTCGGCAGAAAAATGCAGAGTGAGCGTCTGGTTGTCAGGCCGGCGGGCCACCAGGCCAAGGGTGTCGCGATAGAACGGCAGCAGGCGCTCGAGATCACGGGTGACCAGCGAAGCCGAGCGGAGGACGAACTTTGAGGCGGACATGGCAGGGTGGCCCATCGGGAAAGGTTGCACAGTATCACTCGGATGCAACGGGGGTACAATTCGACCTCAGTCAGCGGACTTGAACTTGGTTAGGCGGCCTTTGCGCCAGACATCTTCAACGCTGATGTCAGGCGTAAAGCCCGCCCAACCCCGAATACCCGCCCGACCAAGAGCACTCGCCCCGCTCAGAGCGCCGAGTCGAGATCGCCCGGCTTGAGCAGACTGAAGAAGAGGGCCTTGTTGGCGGCCTTCATATAGGCTTCCTTGGCCTCGATCGTGCCGTCTTTCACCCGGGCCATGAGGCTCTGGTCCATGGTGATCATGCCATCGGCGCCGCCACTCTCGATGATGGCGCGGATGTTGGCGATCTGGCCGCTGCGGATGGTGTTGGGCAGCGCCTCGTGGGTGAGCAGGATCTCGTGGACGGCGCAGCGGCCCTTGGGTTGGGCCTTGCAGAGGAGCTGCGAGACGACGCCGACCAGACAACTGGAGAGCATGACGCGCACCTGATTCTGTTCGTCGGCGGGGAAGGTGTTGATGATGCGGTCCACGGTCTTCGGGGCGTTGTTGGTGTGCAGCGTGCCGAAGACGAGCATGCCCATCGAGGCGCAGCCGAGCGCGAGCTTGATGGTTTCCATTTCGCGCATTTCCCCGAGCAGGACGATGTCGGGATCGTGGCGCATCGCTCCCTTCAGCGCGGCGGCGAAAGATGAAGTGTGCTCGCCAACCTCGCGGTGCACGATGGTCGATTTCTTTGCGGGATGAACGAATTCGATCGGGTCCTCGATCGTGATGATGTGCCGCGCGAAGTTTGCGTTGATGTAGTCAATCATCGCCGCGAGCGTGGTGGACTTGCCGGAGCCGGTCGGGCCGGTGACGACGACGAGACCTTCCTGGAGGTGGCAGAGTTTTTTCAACGCCTCGGGCAGCTTGAGTTCGTCGAAGGAGCGGATCTTGACTGGAATCTGGCGGAGCACCGCGCCTTGGCCCCAATGGTTGTAGAGGAAATTGGCGCGGAAGCGTGCGACCCCGGGAATTTCATGCGCCAAATCGAGGTCCTTGCGCTCGAGGTAGTCGGTCCAGCGTGACGGGGACACGAGTTCCTTGAGCATTTTTTCCATAGCAGCCGGCTCCAGTGGATCGGTGCCGATGGGCTTCAATGCGCCGTTGATGCGCGCCTTGGGCGGCAGGCCGATCGTGAGGTGCAGGTCGGAGCCGCCCTGGTCGAGCATGGTGCGAAGCAGCTGATCAACGATGGCCATGGTCAGGAAATGCGGGCGCGCAGGACGCGGTTGGTGATGTTGGCGAGGGCGGTCTCAGCGGAGATTTTCTTTTCCTGCCAGAGGGAGAAGATGACATTGTCCATCAGGCACATGCCGTCCCGGACACCGGTTTCCATGCTGTTGCGCAGCCCCTGGGACTTGCCCTCGCGGATCAGGTTCTGAATGGCGACGTTGTTGATGAGGATTTCGCAGGCGAGCGTGAGCGTGCCGTCGACGGCCGGCAGGAGGCGCTGGCAGATCACGCCGCGGAGACTCTCGGCCACGCTGGCGCGGATCTGGGATAGCTGGCCGGGCGGAAAAACGTCGAGCACGCGGTTGAGGGTGGTGGCGGCATCGCTGGTGTGCATGGTGCCGATGACCAAGTGACCGGTTTCGGAGGCGGTGATCGCCATTTCGATGGTCTCAAGATCGCGGAGCTCGCCGATGATGATGACATCCGGGTCCTCGCGGAGCGCGCCCTTAAGCGCGGAGGCGAAAGACTGGGTGTGCTGGCCGACCTCGCGCTGGGTGACGTTGCAGCCCTTGGGCGGCTGCACGACCTCGATGGGATCCTCGACGGTGATGATGTGGTCGGTGCGAGTCTGGTTGAGGTAATCCACCATCGACGCGAGCGTGGTGGTCTTGCCGGAGCCCACCGGGCCGGTGATCAGGATCAAACCGTTGTGGTAGGAGAGGAGCTTCTTGAGCGTCTCGAGGTGGTTGGTGTAACCGAGATCGCCGAGCGAACGCACATAGTCGGGCACCATGCGATAGGAGCCGGCGGCCCCCGTTTTGTGGAACATGAGGTTAACGCGATAGCGGTCAGAGGCGCTGATCGCCAGGGCGTAGTCGTAGTCCTTGCGCTCGAGGAAGATTTTTTTCTGCCCCTCGGACAGCAGTGCGGTGTTTAGCCGAAGGGCATCTTCCGCCGTCAGCACATAGTCCGAGAGGAAGGTGAGCTGGCGGTTCTTACGGAGGAAGGGCCGGGCGCCGGTCGAGAGATGGAGATCGCTGGCAGCGTGGTCGGCGGTCTCGCGGAGCAGGCCGCGCAGGGCTGAGCCAACACTCGCATCGTCAAGCGTGGCCAGAGCGTCGAAGTCGAATTCCGGGGCCGGACCGGCAGGGCCTTTTTTTCCCGCGGCGGCCTCGGGTTTCACGGTCGCGACGAATGGAGCCACCGTGCCGCTCGCGATGAAGGGATCGTCGGCAGGGGCGCCCTTCTGGCCTTTGGCCATGGCCAGGCCGGCAACCTTTTCAAGGGTGTCGACATCCTCGACATGACCGTCGTCAATCAGGGTCTGGGCGAATTCGCCGATCTCGGCGTCATCGCCCAGTAGCGTGCGGACGGCGGTGCATTGCTCGCGGGTGAAGAGGCCTTGGTCGAGGCCAAGGCGAACGAGCCAGAGAACGTCGGCATTCATGCGGGTGAAGTCATGCGGATGAGGAAGATAGGCAACCGGCGACGGCTTAGCCAAGCGCTAAGGGTTAGCGTAGGCGTTCACCGCAGGATTACGGGTTGCAAACGGCACAGCCCGGGCGAGAGTGAACCCTTTAATTCCTGCCAATGCTCAAGAAAATCCTGGCGAAGCTCCGCGCAACGATTTCGCCTTCGAAATCCACCCATTCCGCCCCCGCCGGCGGTAGCAAACCGATCTCTTCCGCGAAGCCCCAGCATTCGCCGCGTCCGGAGCGCAGTGGCGGTTCTCGCGGCCATCAAGGGCAGTCTCATACTGCTGGTTCGCATGAATCCCGCCCGCGCCGCGACGAACGCGGCCCGCGGCAGGATCACGAGGGCCGAGGTAGCCGCAGCGGCCCCTCCAGCGGCGGCTCGCCTTCTCACGGTGGAGGCTCCCATGGCGGTTCGCATCAGGGTGGGAGTTCGCACAGCGGTGGTGGGCGCAGCTTGCATTCCCGTTCGAGCGGCAGCGGCCAGAGTGGCGCGCGCGGCGGACGCGAAGGCGAGCGCGAGCGCCCGGTGATCGACAAGACTTTTGACCATCCGCGTTCTGCGCCGGTGAAGCCCGCGGTGAAGATGGACATCCCGAAGATGGACACGGAGTTCACCAAGCTCGGCCTGAGCGATGAACTGGCGTTCGCCGTGCAGGAAATGGGCTACGTGTCGCCGACGCCGATCCAAGCCCAGGCCATCCCGGTCGTGCTCAAGGGCGGCGATGTCATCGGTTCGGCCCAGACGGGTACGGGCAAGACGGCGGCGTTCGCGCTCCCGATCATCCAGCGGCTCGGCACGCACGGCAAACTGCGCGTGCTCATCCTCGAACCGACACGCGAACTCGCCCTGCAGGTTGAGGAGGCGTTCCAGAAATTTGCCAAGTTCACTGACCTCAACGTCACGATCGTCTACGGCGGCGTGGGTTACGGGAAACAGCTCGAAGATTTGAAGCGCGGCATGGATATTCTCGCCGCGACGCCGGG
>JBDTJA010000161.1:0-7740 GCA_039936075.1 Opitutaceae bacterium
CTGTAATTACCAGTCCCAGCATCGGAATCGCGCGTCCCGGTCCGGCAAGAAACACCTCGCGTGTGCTGCGATTTTCAAACGCTCCCTTGAAATGACCCTCGCCACCGACGTATCCGATGAGTTGCAAACGAAACGGCTCACGATTCACCGCGATCAACTCGAATCCCGCCGATTCAACCACCGGGCGCGTTGCCTCGTGCGGTCCCGCCACCGCGAACTGCCGCGTGGATTCGTCATAATTGATCTCGGGTGGCGTGAACACATCATAGATCCACTCGGGGCCCCGCTTCTGCGCTCCCGGCGGCGACCATTGGGGGATCAGCGTGTTGCCGGCGTCAATTTCTGCCGACGGAATTTCGTAGTTCACCGGTTTCATCAGCTCCTTTGAATAGCGACGCGCCGAACCGGCGTCGGGTGTTCGCCACCCGACCCAAATCCATGAAGCCAGCGTAACGAACAGAGCCACCCCGAGAAAAACCCGGTCCATGGTGCGCGCCTGCATGGCTCAGGAAGCCGCCGCCGGCACGACCGCGAGCGTGACGAATTCGACCGTCACCGTGAATCGCGACCAGGACGCCGCAATGAACGGAGCGACCGACGATGGCATAAGCCCGCCCTTCCCTGCCCCGCGCTCCGCGGGTGCAACTTCCACCGCTCGAACGACCATGGGCAGTCCGGAATCCGTCAGCTGATTGAGGAATTTCCGCAACGCCGGGGTGCGCGCCGTGAAAACCAGTCGGATGGCCGTAGTGTCAACCAACCCCGGCTCGCGTAGCGAAACCCGCGCGTCCGGTTCAAAATAATCGAGCGCCTCGTTCCGGCCCGCCCTCCCTCCTCGGCCTGCAATCGCCTTCACCGCGCGTTTCGTCGCAGCCCCCGGTGATCCATCCGGGTCGGGTACGGGTCGTACCCGCTGGACCGACATCAGTTGTTGCGGTTGCGCTGCGAGCAGGGCCTCCAAGAGGTATTGCACCACCATCCGCTCCCGTAACACCGCTGCGCGTTGCCCGGCGTCCGGCGCCTCGTAGACATAGCTCCCAAATCCAAAACGCTCCTCCGGTCTGAGCCCGACTCCGGCCTGCCGCGCTTTCGTCCGCATCGTCTCGATAAATGTCGCGATGTCGAAAAACGCCTCTGACCTGCTTCCTGAGCTGGCAGCCGCGCCCGCGAATCCTTCCGCAAATGACCCAGCCGGCCTCCATTCGTTCTGCGCCGTCGCAAGGCTCCGTGTCACGCGATCAAGCTCAGCCGAAAGCAGCGCCGCAGTCTCCGCCGTCGGCGCCGGCCGCAACGCTGCGAGCGCGAGGCGCGCGCGACTGGTCTCATCGAGATGCCGGCGCGCCACTCGCGCCGCCTGCCAGCGCTCAGTGAGCACTCCGCCCTCGGCTAGCACGAGCAAACCAAGCCCACCGAGCGCACAGGCAAACACCGGAGATCTTTTTAGCCAGCGCATGTGTCCACTTCAAAGCGCGTGCTGTGGATTGACCCGCAGAGTGAAATCAAACCGCAGCAGCCCCGGCTGCGCGTTGTCGAACCGTTCCGCCTCGATCGCCGCAATGAACGGTGACTGCGCGAATCCCGCGAGCAACTCCTTCACGCGCGCATACGCGTCGGCACTAACCTTGGAAAGCGGGTTTTGCACATCGAGGAGCCGTCCACTCAGGCGCAGCTTCAGGGCCGGTCCGGTCTGGGCGGCCGGGAATTGGGCCGCCGTGGCTGCACCCTCCGGCGCGCGCTCGATCGCAATTTCATCCAGCCAGACGTCCTCAACTTTTCCGAGGCGCCCCTGCAGATCCGACATGAAGTCAACCCAGCCCGATCTCGCCGCCTTCAGGTGCTGAATCACTTCAATCTGTCGCTGAAGCGCGGCGATTTTCCTCTGGCTGTCCACATTGCGGTTCGCAATCGCGTTTATGGGCCGGGTCTCGGCCGCCAGTTCCACCGCTCGCGCCTCGTCCGACTTGGCCAGGCGATGATAGTGCCAGATCGGCGAAAGCAGCGCCACGGAAACCAATGTCGCTGCTCCCAGTAAATTGGGTTGCCGCCGCCGAAAGGCCCGGGTGGCCCGCACGGCCGGCGGCAGAAGGCCCACCTCGGTGCCCGCCTCGTCCGCCGACACGGCGAGCCCCACCAGATTGGCCAGCAAATGCGTGGAGCCCGCGGCCCCGGCGGCGCGCGCACGATCCGATAACTCAACATTGCGCAATGCGTCATAGGGCTCGACGGGCACGTTGAATTTCTGCGCGAGTGCCGGGGCGAGCCCCCCCAGCAGCGAGCCGCCCCCGGTCAGGTAGATCGCCACCGGCGACGTGGCACCCGAACGCCAGCGGAAGTTTCCCGTCGTGCGCATGATTTCGAGTTGCAGGCGGTTGATAAAATTCGCCGTGGCGCCCCGCACCGCACCGGCCATGGGTGAATCCTGCAACTCCCGCGGGAGATCCGCCATGACCTGGAGCTTGACCGACTCGGCCTCTGCAAAATCAAGTCGCAACTCCTCCGCCACTGCCGCCGTAATGGCATTGCCTGCCAGGGCGAAGGTCCGGGCAAAAAACTGACCCCGCGGACCCACCATCAGCAGGTTCGTCGAGCGAGCCCCGATATCCACCACCAGCACCGGGCCTTGCGCCATGGGATAGTTGAAACCGAACGCCCGATAGAGCGTGAGGCAGGATGACGCCGCCCGCTTCACAGGAAACCCCGCCTCTTCCGCCGCGGCACAAAGATTCTCCATCACCTCCCGTTTTACGGCCGTCAGCATGATCTCGAGGTCGAGTCCATCCCCCGCGACAATCCGATGATCCCACGTCACCGCCTCCAGCGGGTAAGGAATCGCCTGCGCGGCCTCGAACCGGATAACCTGATCGCGCTTCGCCTCCGCGATGACCGGGGTCTTGATAAATTTGGTCAGCGTGAGATGACCCGGCACCGCCAGTGACGCTGGACCCCGCAAATGCGGGCGGGAGGCCACCTCGGCCAGCGCTTCGGCCGTACGCTCCAGCCAGCCGGGCTCCAGCGAGGGGTCAGACGTGCACTGCTCCAGTGCAAATTCTTGCAGCAGAAGCCGACCGCCTGAGACAGGGGCAAAAATCCCGCCGGCGACATGACTGGCTCCGGCATCAACGACAAGCTGTGGAGTGGTTCGCATGAAAAGTACGGGGCAACGCCGCGAATGAGACGAAGCTCGCGGGTCGCCGGAATTCTCCAACGCACGTTGCGTAACTTTCCTGTATTTATGGTTCAGGGGCCCACGAGTTTCATCGGGCCTATCCGGCCGATGGGGCTTACGGGCCGATCATGCTATCTGCGCTCCACACCTAGGCTTCAGGTGCATACATCCTCGAACCTGCATCCGGAAAAAACGTTGTCCCTCCGGCGCCCCGCCGCAGGCTCGCATCCTTCCGCGTCACCGCGCCAAACCGCGAACAATGCCCGCCCTTTCCCACAAGCTCGCCGTCCTCGTCTTCCTCGAAAATGCCGCAGGCGACCATCTGCTCCTGCTCCGCGCCAAGCCGCCGAATCTCGGCGTCTGGAGCCCCATCGGCGGCAAGCTTGAGACCAGCATCGGTGAATCTCCCTTCGAATGCGCGGTGCGCGAGACGCACGAGGAGACCGGCCACACCATCAGCACCGCCGACCTGCACCTGTTCGCCATGATCGCCGAGCAGGCCTACGAGGGCGATTCGCACTGGCTGATGTTCCTGTTTCGCTGCCGGCAACCCATTGCCTCTCTCCCGCCCGACATGGCCGAGGGTAAATTTGGATTTTTTACCCGCGACGCCGTCAGCCGCCTGGATATCCCCGAGACCGATCGCCACGCCCTCTGGCCCATCTACGACCAATACCGGAACAAGTTTGTCGCGCTGCGGGCGGATTGCGCGCGGGGCAAACCGGTGCACGTTGAGATCGAGGAAGTCATCCCGCATTAGGCCGGACTAAACACTTGATTTCTAGAGCGACCGACAAAGACTTTTCGTTTAACCAATCTTAAGCCTTCCACCGTGAATAAGAAACCGAGTGCCACCGCCGACAGCAAAGCCGAGACCAACGTTCCAAGCGCGAGTCCCGCGGTCTCGGCCGCGATCAACCAGCAACTGAGCAAGGACGATAAGATCGCGATGTTCCGCACCATGATGCGCATCCGCCGTTTCGAGGAGCGCGCTCTGCGCGCCTACCAGGCCAAGAAGATCGGTGGCTTTCTCCATCTCTATATCGGCCAGGAGGCCGTCGCCGTCGGTTGCTGCTCCCTCATGGGCAAGAATGACCACGTCATAACCGCTTATCGCGACCACGGTCACGCGATCGCCGTCGGCATGGGCCTCAACGAGCAGATGGCCGAACTGTATGGCAGAGCCACCGGTTGCTCCAAGGGCAAGGGCGGCTCGATGCATTTTTTCGCCCCTGACCGCAATTTTTGGGGGGGCCACGGCATCGTCGGCGGACAGATCCCCCTCGGCACCGGGCTCGCCTACGCCCTCAAATACAAGGGTCTCAAGGGCGCCGTGATGGCGTTCATGGGCGACGGGGCCGTCAACCAGGGGGCCGTCCACGAGGCCTACAATCTGGCCTCCCTGTGGCAGCTGCCCGTGATTTTCGTGATCGAGAACAACGGCTATTCGATGGGCACCAGCCAGTCGCGCTCGTCTGCGGGTGAACTTGCCAAGCGCGCCGAGGGTTACGACATGGCGTGGGACATCTGCGACGGCCATGATGTCTACGCGGTGCGCGCGACGATGGACAAATATCTCAAGCTCGCCCGCGAGGAATGCAAACCCGCCGTCATCGAGATCCGCTGCTACCGTTACCGCGGCCACTCCGTCGCCGATCCGGACAACACGTATCGCGCCAAGACCGAGATCGAGGAATACCGCACCACTAAGGATCCGATCCAAGTTTACCAGAAGCAGTTGGTCAGCGAGGGCGTGCTCAACGACGCGTTGATTGAAAAAATCGACACCGCTGCCCGGGCCGAGGCGGACGCCGCCGCGGAGTTCGCCGAGGCCAGTCCCTACCCGACGCCCGACGACATCCAGAAGGACGTTTACTGGGAGGCCGACCATCCCGCCGAGCGCAAATCCCAAGGCCGCCTCTTCTTTGACTAGAGGTCATGGGTAATCGGTCATTGGTCATCGGACATCCGACCCATTGCCGACAACCCCTCACCCATAACCTTTCACCGATAACCTCTCCCCTTCCGTTCATGCCACAGATTTCCTACCGCGAAGCCATCCGTCACGCCCTTGCTGAAGAGATCGAGCGCGACAAGAATGTCGTCCTGATCGGCGAGGAAGTCGGCCAGTTCAATGGCTCTTACAAAGTCTCCGAGGGCCTCCTCGCGAAGTTCGGCCCCACGCGCATCGTGGACACCCCGATCTCCGAGGCCGGTTTCATCGGCTTGGGCGTCGGCGCCTCGATGCTGGGCATCCGCCCCGTGATGGAGCTGATGTTTTGGAGTTTCTACTCCGTCGCCTTTGACCAGATCCTGAACAATGCCGCCAACGTCCGCTATATGTCCGGCGGTCTGATCAACTGCCCGATTGTCATCC
Organism: Opitutaceae bacterium; assembly: GCA_039936075.1. Lineage (GTDB taxonomy): Bacteria > Verrucomicrobiota > Verrucomicrobiia > Opitutales > Opitutaceae > Opi-474. The sequence goes on from JBDTJA010000161.1 coordinate 5,544, forward strand.
GCGGTCCCGCCAACGGGGGCACGAATGTCGGCGCCACCCACTCCCACACGCCCGAAAACATTCTGGCCGCGCACCCCGGCGTGAAAGTTGTCGTGCCCGCCACCCCTTACGATGCCAAGGGCCTGCTCAAGTCCGCCATCCGCGACAACGATCCGGTTTTCTTCCTCGAGAACACCATTCTCTACGGCGACAAAGGCGAGGTCCCGACCGAGGAATATCTTATTCCCCTCGGCAAGGCCGACGTGAAGCGCGAGGGCACGGATCTCACCATCGTGACGTACGGACGCTGCGTCCTGCACTCCCTCGCCGCCGCGGATCTGCTCCAAAAGGAGCACGATGTTTCCGTTGAAGTCGTGGACCTGCGGAGCATCCGTCCCCTCGACATCGACACCGTCCTCGCTTCCGTCGCGAAGACGCACCGCGTCCTCATCGTCGAGGAACAGAAGCCCTTCGCCAGCGTCGGATCGCAACTCGCGTTCATGATCCAGCGCGAGGCCTTCGACGAGCTCGACGCCCCGATCCATCGGCTTACCACCGTGGACGCGCCTGCGATCTACAGTCCGCCGGTCGAGATCGAGCAGCTGCCCAATCCCCAGCGCATCCTCAAGGCCGCCCTCGAGCTCACGGCATAAATCCACCCAGAATTAAGCGCAAAGACGCGACGACGCTAAGTTCTGAACCAAAAAAACCTTTCTCCGACCTTCGCATCTTTGCGTCTTCGCGTTTAACCAGGATCTCCCCATGGCCCAAATCATCGATATGCCCAAACTCAGCGACACCATGACGGTGGGCACGCTGGTCAAATGGCTGAAAAAAGAAGGCGATGCCGTCAAATCCGGCGACATGCTCGCCGAGGTCGAGACCGACAAGGCGACGATGGAGTTGGAGTCGTTTTTCGACGGCACGCTGATCAAGCAGTTCGTCGCCGCCGGCGCCCAAGTCGAAATCGGCGGCCCCCTCGCCGCCATCGGCAAGCCCGGTGAAAAAGTGGAGGCCCCTGTTTCGCCAAAGGCTTCGCAGGGCGCGGCCCCGCCTGAAGCTTCAAAGTCAGCTCCCGCGGCGGCCCCGGCCACACCGTCCGCAACTTCGGCGAAGGAAAGCGCACCGAAAGCGGAAGCTCCCGCAAAGGCTTCAGCTCCCGCCGCCGCACCTGCGTCCGCACCCCTCGCCTCTAATCCCTCCCCTAGCACCCCGCCGGCCACCGGCCGGCTGCGCATCTCCCCCCTCGCCCGCAAACTCGCGGAGGAAAAGGGTCTCGATTTCTCGCGCGTCACCGGCAGCGGCCCGCACGGGCGCATCGTTCGCGCGGACATTCTCGCCGCCGCCAAGAATCCGCCCGCCCCCGCCGCCAAAGCTGCGGGCCCCAAGGCTGACACCTGGCCGTGGCGCTCGGTCATGGACAAGACTCCCGTGCAGGCCGACTCCGTCGCGCCGCTCTCCAACATGCGGACCGTCATCGCGCGCCGCCTCGTCGAGTCAAAGACCACCATCCCGCATTTCTATCTCGAGATTGAGGTCGATGTCGCCGCGCTCACCGCGCTCCGCAACAACCTCAACGCCGGCCTCGCAAAGGACGGCGTGCGACTGTCGGTCAACGATTTCATTCTCAAGGCCAGTGCCGCCGCGCTCCGCGCCGTGCCGTCGGTCAACAGCTCGTGGGACAACACCGGCATCAAGTATCACAGCGCCGCGCACGTCTCGTTCGCTGTCGCCATTGATGACGGCCTGATCACGCCGGTGATCAAAGACACGGACAAGAAGACCGTTTTCCAGATCAGCACCGAGGCCAAAGACATGGGCAAGCGCGCGAAGGAAAAGAAGCTCGCGCCCGCGGAGTTCACCGGTGGGACGTTCTGCGTGTCCAATCTCGGCATGATGGGCATCACGCGTTTCTCGGCCATTATCAATCCGCCGAACTCCGCCATTCTCGCCGTTGGCGCGACCCAGCAGGTGCCGGTCGTAAAGAACGGGCAGATCGTGATCGGCGAGCGCCTCGCGCTCACCCTTTCCTGTGATCACCGCGTGGTGGACGGCGCGCTCGGCGCGAAGTTCCTCAACGCCATCCGCGATCACCTCGAGTATCCCGCGCTGCTGCTGCTGTAAAATTGCAGGGCCGGGTCGCTGACCCGCCTTTCACGATCTTCCGCCGGGCGTAGCCGGTGCGCAAAGTCCAACCGATGAACCCCGACGTCACGTC
>JBDTJA010000162.1:0-6412 GCA_039936075.1 Opitutaceae bacterium
TCCTCCCCGTCCGATTTTTGGAACGTTCCGTGTGATCCGAGTGGTCCGTAGGCCAATTTCTTGGGCTAAGGGACCCGGCAGGCCCGGCGCGCGGAGCGATAAAGCAGGGCTACGGTGCCAGCGAAGAGCAGCAGGCCGATGATGATGCCGGGCTGCTCAAAACTATTGCCCACGACCGCGAGTGGCGTGTCCGTTCCTGCCACCGCGACAACCCCGGCGAAGGCCACGCCGAAGAGACTTTCGCCCACGATAAGCCCCGTCGCCGCCAGCACACCCATGCGCTTGGCGAATTCCGGATTGGCCTGCCGGTTGGACCACTTGTCGTAGTAATGTCCGAGCACGGCGCCGACCGGAATCAAGATCGTCAATGACATGGGCAAATAAATCCCCATGCCGACGCACAACGGAGGCAGTCGCATCTTGCCGCTCTTGCGGAGGATTTCGTCGAGGATGATTGTGCCCACGCCAATCAACGCGCCCCACCCGATCAGGTTCCAGCTGATGTCGCCGCCAAGCACGCCCTTGGCCAGCGCCGATATGAGTGCGGCCTGCGGCGCGGCGAGTGCGTGCTCTCCCGCCCCCGGCGCACCGGCGAAGCCAAAGGCCTTGTTCAGCAGGTCGAGCACGGGCGGGATCACGAGTGAGCCGAAGATGACGCCGTAAACCAGCGCCAACTGCTGCCGCCACGGCGTCGCCCCGACCAGCTGGCCGGTTTTCAAGTCCTGCAAGTTGTCGTTCGCGATCGTCGCGATGGAAAAAACAATGCCCGTGGTAAACAGCGCATAGGCGACCAACGCGCGCGTCTGTTCCGGACTGCCGCCATGGCCGTAAATCATCAAAAGCAGCAGTGACGCCCCCAGCACGGCCAGGATGCCCACGCCTGAAACGGGACTGTTCGACGCGCCGATCAAGCCGGCCATGTAGCCGCAGACCGACGCGATGATCGCGCCAACCACCACCACAAAGACCAGCGTGCCGAGAATCACCGGACCGATGCTGGACGCGATGGCCGTGCCCGAGCAGAAAACCCAGAGCAGGCCGGCGATCGGCACAAGCATCGCGAGGATCGTGCCACCCACGATGCCGATGGGCAGGTCGCGTTCGGTGAGCGGCAGCTCCGTCCCGGCCGAGCGGGCCTTCGACGCCGCCATCGCCGAGCGAACGCCCTTGGTGATGGGCCCCAAGATGCGGAAAAGGCTCCACAGCGCGGCGACGCCGATGGTGCCCGCGCCAATAAAACGCACTTCGCTGCGGAAGGTCGTGCTGACCAGTTGCGCCAAGTTCCCCGTCACGCCGTGCGCCGCCGTCAGCATGGGCACGAGACCGCCCCAGGCGATCAGCATGCCGAACAGCATCGCCACGCCGACGGAAAGCCCCACGAGATGCCCCACGCCGATCAGCGCCAACGACAAACTCGCCGAGGCGGCCGTGGCACCCCGCCCCACCCGGAAACTCACCGCGACATCGCTCGCTACCAGCCGCATCGCCGCCAGCAGCGCAAAACCCGCCGAAACCAGCGAACCAATGATGATCATGCGGAGACCCTTGGCGTTCTCCGCGTTGCCCTCCGCCGAACCGAAGCCGACTTTCAGCACCTCGGCGGCGGCGACACCTTCCGGAAAGGGCAGGTCCGAGCCGTTTACCAACGCGCGGCGCAGCGGCACGGAAAACATTACGCCCAGGATTCCGCCAATCAAACACACCGACACCGTGATCCAGTAGGGAAAGCCCTGCCACCAGCCGACCATGACCAGACCGGGCAAAACAAAGATGATCGCGGCCAGCGTGCCCGCGGCCGAAGCGATCGTCTGAACGATGTTATTTTCCAGGATGTTGGAATTTCCGATGAGCCGGAGGAGCGCCATCGAGATGACCGCCGCCGGGATCGAAGTCGCAAAAGTCAGGCCAACCTTCAACCCCAGGTAAACATTGGCCGCGGTAAACAGCAGCGTGATGACGCCGCCGAGAATAACACTCCGCACCGTGAGCTCGCGGACGGACTGAGTTGATCGCATGGCCGACGCTGCAAGCGCCCGCGCCAGGCATCAAGCCTTGGGTGCCCACGGAACACACGGAATACACGGAAGGTCCGGTGAAATGTTCTTCAGGCGGTTGGTTTCATTTTCCGTGTATTCCGTGTGTTCCGTGGGCCAATTTGTCTTGGAGATTGGCGAAGTTCCGCGCTAGAAATACCTCTCCATGAAGCAAGCCACGCACGTCGCGAACCCCGATGTCATCCTGATTGGCAGCGGCATCATGTCCTCGAATCTCGGTGCGCTGCTCAAGCGCCTGGACCCGACCCTCACCCTGCAGGTTTACGAGGTCACCGATGAACTCGCGCAAGAGAGCTCGCACGGCTGGAACAACGCCGGCACCGGCCACGCGGGCATCTGTGAACTGAGTTACACGCCGAAGCGCGAGAAAGACGGCAGCGTCAACGTCGCCAAGGCCATCGGCATCTTCGAGCAGTTCGAGCAGTCGAAGCAGTTTTGGGCTTATGCGGTGGGTGGCGGCATGGTCGACCAGCCCAAGGAGTTCATCAATCCCGTCGCCCACCTCAGTTTCGTGCATGGCCCCGAGCAGGTTGATTTCCTGAAAGCCCGCCACGCCGGCATGGTGGCCCACCATTTTTTTCAAGACATGGCTTACTCCACCGATCGCGCGACCATCGGTAGCTGGGCGCCGCTTCTGATCGAGGGCCGCGGTGATGTGCCGATTGCCGCGACGAAGATGGCCAGTGGCACCGATGTGAACTTCGGCACGATTTCCCGCAAGCTCCTCGCGTGGCTCGGGCAGCAACCCGGCTGCGGCATCGCCACCCATCATCGAGTCACGGATCTCAAAAAAACCGCCGCCGGCTGGGACGTGACGATCAAGGATCTCGCCACCGGTGAGACGCGCCAGAACCGCGCCAAGTTTGTTTTCGTCGGCGCGGGCGGCGGCAGCCTGCATCTCCTTCAGAAGGCCGGGATTCCCGAAGCCAAGGGTCTCGGCGGCTTTCCGATCGGTGGCCAGTGGCTCATCTGCGAAAACCCCGCGATCGTCCAACAGCACCAGGCCAAGGTCTATGGCCAGGCCCTCGATGCTGCGCCCACGATGGCCGTGCCGCATCTCGACACGCGCATCCTCGACGGCAAAAAAACGCTGCTCTTTGGCCCGTTTGCCGCGTGGACGACCAAGTTTCTCCACGGTAAAGGCAGCTGGACCGATCTGCCCCGCTCCATTCAAACCGATAATCTCGCCACGCTGCTCAAGATCGGCGCGAGCAATCTGGGCCTCGTCCGCTACCTCGTCCAACAGGGCACGCAGAGCATGGCCGACCGCATGGAGGTGCTGCACATTTTTTACCCCGCCGCGCAGGCGAAGGATTGGAAGCTGATCGATGCCGGCATTCGCGTGCAGGCGATTAAGAAGACCGACGGCGAGGCGGGCATCGTACATTACGGCACCGAGGTCATCACGAATTCCGACCGGACCATCTCCGCGCTCCTCGGTGCGTCGCCCGGCGCATCGGTGTCGGTCAACATCGTCCTCGACGTGATCAAACTCTGCTTCCCGCAGCTGCTGGCCAGCGAGGCGGGCCGCGCGCGGATGAAGGAAATGATCCCGACCTACGACGTGGACATCAAACTTCCTCAAAACGCGGCCTATTTCCACGACATGCAGCGCAAGGCCAACGCGCTCCTGCAGCTGAACTAAGCCTACCCCACTTTGTCATCCTGAACGAAGTGAAGGATCCCGTTAGACTCCATCAAAGGCCGCCGCGAAATCTCACTGGATTCTTTGCTCCGCTCAGAATGACAATCCGCCGGTAACCGCATCCCCAAACTCTGGCCCCCCCTTTCCCTTTTCCCCTTTCTTTTTTTCCCATGTCCCCGATCTACTCCGCCGCCATCGATCTCGGCGCCACCAGTGGCCGTGTCATCCTCGGCGCCTGGTCCGATAACAAGCTCACCCTCACGGAAGCGCACCGCTTCCCGAATACCTATCGCGAGCTCGGCGACCACGCTTACTGGGAGATTGGCACGCTGTGGCAGGAGGTGCTGACCGGCCTGCGCAAGGCCCTCGCGCTCCTGCCGAAAGGCGCGAAGCTCGCTTCGGTGGGCGTGGACACCTGGGGTTGCGATCACGTGCTGCTCAACGACGCCGGCCGCTTGGTGTTTCCCGTCCATGCCTACCGCGACAACCGCACGCAGGCCGGTCTCGCCGCCCTCGCCGAGCGCGGCGCCGACCACCTGTATGCCGCGACCGGCATCCCGAATGTTTTCTACAACACGAGCCTACAGCTGGCCGAAACGGTCTCGCGCTGTCCCGCCATCAAGGACCTCGCCACCCGCTGCCTCTTCCTGCCGGAATATTTCAACTTTCTCCTGAGTGGGAAGATGGAAAACGAGCTCACCGTCGGGAGCACGTCGCAGCTCCTCGACGTCAATGCCCGCGAATGGTCGCGCACCGCGCTCGATCATTTCCAAATTCCTCCCTCGTGGTTCAAGACGCCGGTGCTTGCCGGCAAAAAACTTGGCCTCGTCACCGCGATGCCCGAACTCGCCAGTACGCAGGTTATCGTCGTGCCCGGTCACGACACCGCTTGCGCCTACGACGCGATGCCCGCCTCGCCCGAGGGCGGCGATCTTTTCCTCAGCTCCGGCACGTGGTCGCTGATTGGCTTCGAGAACCCCACGCCGCTGCTCGGACCCGAGGCGCTCGCCGCGCGCGTCGCCAACGAGCGCACCGGCCTCGGCGGTTATCGCCCGCTCACCAACGTCCCCGGCCTCTTTCTCCTCGAGCAAACGCTGCAGGATTTCAACGCGCGCCCCGAAACCGCCAAGGAGTGGGACACCCTGATCACGGCCGCGGAACAACTCCCGGCGCCCGCCCTGTTGCTCGACACCACCGACGCCGCTTTCACGGCGCCCAAGTCCATGCGGGCCGCGATCGACGTGCAGTTGAAGCGAAAGAAGTCTCCCGCTCCCAAAACCCTCGCCGGTTACACGCGGCTCATTTGCGACTCCATCGCCCGTGGGCACGCCACCGCGGCCGCGAACTTTGAGAAGATGACCGGCAAGAAATTCCGCCGCATCCTCATGGTCGGCGGTGGTTCGAAAAACCGCCTGCTTTGCCAGGCCACGGCGGACGCCACCGGCATTCCCGTGCTGTCGTTCAACCTCGAAGGCACCGCCGTCGGCAATCTCGCCAGCCAGCTGATCGCGCTCGGAGCGGTGAAGGATCTAGCCACCTTCCGAAAGCTGCTGACCGCCGACCTGAAGCAAAAGACCTATTCGCCGCATTGAGCGGCGCCTGACGTGGCTGCCGCATCCTGCCGCAGATTCTGAGGTGGGCCGTGCGCTCCGCGCGCGGCATCACTGATCGTCGGACCGCCGGGTGGTGAAGCCGTTTGCCTTGTCATTGCGAGTCCGGCGCGGCCGGGCTTATCAATCCAGCCATAGGAACTGCTTCGTCGTCCGCTTTGCGGACTCCTCGCAACGACGAACTGAAACCCCACCGACTGTCGCGCGCGGAGCGCACGACCCACCCGCTATCCCACTCAGACCTTCTTTACAAAGCAGGCCTTAAGCGCGACGGGCATTCCCTCGATCTTGCAGTCGATTTCGTGATCGCCCTCCACCAGCCGGATGTTCTTGGCCTTCGTTCCCGCCTTCAACACCTGTGCACCGCTGCCGAGTTTCAGGTCCTTGATCAACGCGATGGTGTCACCCGCGACTAACGGATTGCCATTCGCATCCTTCACGACCCGCGCCACTTCCGGCGCTTCCTCCTTGGGCCATTCATGTCCACACGTGCCACACTCCCAGTGATTGGGATGACTGAGCGTTTCTTCGAGGGTGCAGACGGGACAGGCGGGATTGGGCATCGGCGGATGCACACTCCCGTGTGCCGAAGCAGGAGCAAGCGTGGATTCAGCGGCGAGGTCGGCCGTGCGCTCCGCGCGCGGCAGTTCGCCAATAGAGCGGTCCGAATGCCGTGCGACGGAGCGCCCGGCCCACCTCCATCGGCGACCGGACAACGCGGCAACATTCCCGACGACCCATTTGCGTCCGCAGAACTGTCAGACTCATTGCCGGACCATGGCCCCTATCATTCCCGCCTCCTTCGAGCGTGACCGCTCGCAAGCCTACGCGCTGGCCCGGATCTGCTTCGGCACCAACATCGCCCTGCACGGCTTGGTCCGGCTTACCCATCTCAACCAGTTTGTCACAAACCTGCAGCCCGAGTTTGCGAAAACATTTTTGCCCGGTTCGCTCGTCGAATTCACCGGGTACGTCATCGTCTTCGGCGAAGCCATCATCGGCCTGCTGGTGCTCTTCGGCTTCGGTTTGCGCAGCGCGCTGATCGCCGGTCAGTTGCTCATGCTCCTGCTTTTGGCCGGCACCTGCCTGCGCGAGCAATGGAA
>JBDTJA010000163.1:0-3551 GCA_039936075.1 Opitutaceae bacterium
GGTAGTTATGAACGTGGCGCTTTTTTTTGCTGTGCTGAACAGCGCGTTGGGGCAACGCACTCCACCCCGGTCGACCTCGGCTCATCCGAAGGATTCGCCCTGCTTTTTGCTTCTGGGGGCGGGTAACTCTCAGGGCTTGCCGCTGTCTGGTTCATGAATTCACATGACGACTCCCAGCATGCCTGACCCTCTTAAATCCAAGCTCAAACAACTCATCGTCTCCACGCTCAAGCTCGAGGACGTCAAACCGGAGGATCTCGCGGATGATGAACCGCTTATCGGCTCCGGCTTGAACCTCGATTCCATCGACGCGCTCGAACTCGTCGTGACGCTCGAAAAGGAATTCGGCATCAAGATCAAGAGCAGCGAGGAGTCACGGGAAGCGCTCGGCAGCATTGCGCATCTGGCGGAGTTCATCCGCGCCCGCGCGGACCCGGCCCGGTTGCCGGCCTGAACCGTCGCGGACGCACCCACCGCGCGTATGTTGCCCGCTGCCGCTGTCCGACTTGAAGCCGCCGGTTGTCTCACCGCTCTGGGTGATGCCGTGTCCACGCACAGCCGCCTGCTGCGCGGCGAACGGGCATTGAGTTTGTCACCGGTGCTGGGCGCAGAGGGTGGCGAAGCCGTGCCGCTCGCGCTGGCCGGGGGACGCGGCTTGGATGAAACCGCTCCGCCCAACTGGCTGGCGCAGCTCAAGAGCCTCGCGGACACCATCCCGGCGGATGACTGGGGTTCGCCGCACCGGCCGGTGTTTGTGACGAGCAGTAATTTCGGCGTGGGCAGCCTCTACGCTTTCCGTCGCACCGGAGAGCAGGCGCACCTGCGATACGGCACGCCGTCGCTCTGTGTGGACTGGCTAGCGCGAGAGCTCGGATGGGGGTCGAATGTGACCACGTTGTCGCACGCGTGTGTGTCGGCGCATCTCGGACTGCTGCTCGCGACGCGCACGCTCCATGCCGGACTCGCTCCGCGCGCGCTGGTCTTCACGTTTGATTTCATCAGCCCGTTCGTGACGGGTGGATTTCACGCGCTAAAAATCCTCAATTCGGGATTTCCCGCGCCCTATGCGGACCGGCCGACAGGATCGATCGGGTTGGGCGACGGCGCGGGGTTTGCGGTGCTCAGTCGGGAGCGCGGAGACTTCACGATCGCGGCCCAGAGCGTGTACAACGAGATGCATCATTTTACGGCCAACCGGGCCGACGGCGCGGGCTTCGCGGCGTGCTTGGGTCCGGTGAAAACGGCGGCCGTGGAACGCAAACTTTGGCTGAAAGGCCATGGCACCGGCACGCTCGAGGCGGGTCGCCTCGAGAGTTCGGCTCTGACCGCGACGTTTCCCGGCGCGCCGCTCGTCTCGTGGAAGGGGAGCCTCGGCCACACGCTCGGCAGTTGTGGCGTGGTGGAGCTCGCGCTGGCGGTGGAGTCGATTCGTGCGGGACGCGCGCCGGGAACGGTGGGCAGTGCGGCGCCGTGCTTTTCGCCGGCGGTCGCGCTGGAGTCTTTTTCCACGGCGGACTGCGATGGCGTGGTTTGCGCCAGCAATGCTTTTGGCGGCGCCCATGCCGCGTTTTTATTGACCCATGATTGAGCGGTACCTCCAAGCCCTGAGTCTGGCGGATCCCGGAGACGAGGATCCGGCGGTGACGCGCGACCGGCTGCGGGAGCGTTTTCCAAAAGGCGCGACGCGGCGGATGACGCAACTCGGCCTCTTGGTGGGTGCGGCGCTGGACGATCTCAAGCCGCGGGCGGATGATGCGATTGTCTATGCGACCGGTTACGGAGAAAGCCGGGCGCTGGAGGCGTATCTCGACAGTTTTCCGGGGGCGAGCCCCACGCTGTTTCAAACGTCCATTCATCCGAGCGCGGTGCAGCAGGCGATGATCACGCGGCAGCACGCGGTCGGGGAATTTTTCCCGATGACCGGCCGCGGCAACCTCGTGGCGCAGGCGATCCAGACGGCGTTATTGTCGCCGGCTCCACGGGTGCTGGTCTGCGGGGGCGAGGAGCGCGGCACATGGCTGTTGGAGAACGGCGTGGCGAGTGCGCGGACGTTCGCGCTGGCCTTCGCGTTGAGCGCAGAACCGGCGGGCGCGCTGGCGCGGATCGCGTTGCAGCCCGTCGAGGCTAACCCGGAAGAAATTTCGTTGGAGGCGTTTTTCGACGTGCTGGCGCGCCGCGAGCCGCTGAACCGCATCGTGGGCCAGGGTGCGCGGCTAACCCTCGATTGGTCATGAAGCCCGCGGCGCCACGCAACCCGGGTCCGAGCTGGGGTTTCCATTTCATGCAGGGCTGCGATGCGGTTTTGCCCGAGGTGATTTTCCGTCCCATACGCCAGTTGGGCACGTGGGGGGCCTTGGCTTTCATGCCCGCCCAGCGTGCGCATTCGCGGGACTACCTTGCCGCGATCAACGGTCGGGCTCCGAGGTGGCGGGATATTTACCGGCACTTTTTCGCCTTTACGGAATTCCTGATGTTGCGGTTGCGCGTGGCGAAAGGGCAGCCCCATCACGGCGAGCTGACGCCGGATGCGACGGGCTTCCGTCAGTTGCTGGTCACGGGTGAACCAGCCCTGCTGGGCACGTTTCATGTCGGGCATTCTGACCTCACAGGATTTCTGCTGGGCCGGCAGGAGCATCGCCGGGTGTTCATGGTCCGGCAGCGGGTGGGAAACTCGCATGACACCGAGATCCTCGGCGCCGAATTCGGGGAGTGGATCTCGTTCATCTGGGTGAACGAGGCGGAAAACCTGCTGTTTGCCCTGAAGGAAGCGATCTCTGCGGGAGGCTCGGTGGCGCTGAAGTGCGACCGACTGGAGTTCAGCGCAAAGACGGAGGCGTTTAATTTCCTCGGGGCGAGGCGCCTTTTTCCTTTCACGATCTATCATCTGGCGCTGATTTTTAAACGCCCGGTGGTCCTCAGTGTGGGCCTTCCGGCCGGCCCCGGTTGCTCGCTGGTGCACAGTTCACCGCTGTTCGTGCCCGATGCGGAGGGCAAAGCCGCCAATCTCGAACGGGCGCGCGCGCATTTTCAGGAATTTCTTTCGCGGCTGGAAGCCATGCTGAGGGCGCAGCCCGAGCTGTGGTTCAATTTCCTTCCGCTCAACCCGGTCGCGCCATGAAAGCGTTGCGACGATTTTATTACGTCACGGGCGGATTTTTGTCCTGGACGGTGTTCGGGGCCGTGGGTCTGGTGCTGAATTTCATCTGCGCGCTGCTGCTGCTGCTGCCCAACCGCGAGCGTCGGGGACCGGCCACCCGCGCGACAATCCAGCGCCTGTTTGGGGCTTGGTGCGCGTGGCTGCATGCGGCGGGCCTGATCTTTATTGATTGGGACGGCTTCACGGCGGAGGCGCTGGCGGGTCCCGCCGTTTACATTGCGAACCATCCCGGCCTGCTGGACGCGACGTTCATCCTCGCGCGCCTGCCGGACACGATCTGCATTTTTAAACCCGCGGTGATGCGCAATCCGACGATGGGGCCAGCGGCGTTGATGGCAGGGTATGCGTCGGGGGCTGCGGGCGTGGACGTCATCCGGGATGTGGCGGAGCGGGT
>JBDTJA010000164.1:0-3165 GCA_039936075.1 Opitutaceae bacterium
GGGGAGATGGGTTACACTCAGGGCACATGCCTTGGCAAAACGTAACTCCCATGGAAGAGATCAATCGATTCGTTGTGCTGGCAAAGAGCGGGCGCTTTAGCGTGACCGACCTGTGCGAGCAGTTCGGGATCAGCCGGAAGACCGGCTACAAGTATTTGGAGCGCTACGCGGACGCCGGCGTGGCGGGATTGCAGCCCCGCAGCCACCGGCCCAGGCATTCGCCCAACCGGACGGACCAGGCGGTGGAGGCGTTGCTCCTGGCCGAGCGGCGGCAGCATCGCACGTGGGGGCCGAAGAAGCTGCAGGCGGTGCTGGAGTGGAAGCACGAGATCGGGCGACCACCGGCGTGCAGCACGATCGCCGAGATCCTGCGCCGGCACGGCTTGAGTGTCCGGCGGCGGCGGCGTCCCGGGGTGTTCACCGCCGGGAACGACGGCCTGACGCAGCCGACGCAGCCCAATCACGTTTGGACGGTGGACTTCAAGGGCTGGTTCCTCCTGGGCAACCAGCAGCGATGCGATCCGCTGACGGTGTGCGATCGCTACAGCCGCTACTTGCTGGCCTGCGAGGCCCGGCCCAACCAGCAGTTTGGCTCCACGCTGCACGCGTTTCGCGGGCTCATGCGCCGGCACGGCCTGCCGGAGATCATCCGCTGCGATCTTGGGTCACCGTTCGCCTCCTATGGCCTGGGCCGGCTCTCAAGCCTGAGCCTGTGGTGGATCGAGCAGGGCATCGAGGTGGAGTTTATGCGGCCGGCCTCGCCGCAGGATAACGGCTCGCACGAGCGCATGCATCGCGACCTGAAGGCGGAGGCGATCCAGCCGCCCTCGGTCAACCTCGCCGCCCAGCAACGCCGCTTTGAGCGCTGGCGCCACACCTATAATCACGAGCGCCCGCACGAGGCACTCGACCAGCTCCCCCCGGCCGAGTTTTACCAGCCCAGCGCCCGGCGCCTGAACGAGCACGACAAACCTCTGGTCTACGCTCCGGACCTGGAGGTCAAGGTCATCTCCACCAGCGGGCATCTCGCCCATGAGGGCCGCAACTACCACGTCGGCGACGCCTTCGCCGGCAAACGCGTCGGCTTGCGGCTCAACCCGGCCGGGCAAACCGAGCTGCACTTTGCCAACGTGCATTTGGGCCATCTCGCCTTCGACGCCGAGGGCGGCCGCTTCACTCCCACCGCCTACGTCGTGCCCTTGCGCCCGTCCCAAACCCCCTCCATCCGGCCGCCTGCGGCGGCGGGGAGGACGGGGAGGGAGCAAGCTCCCTCCCCTGGACCCCTCCCTTAATTTGTTTTCCTCCCGCCACTCCAACCTCGCTTTAACCCCAGAAACCTTTCTCTCAAAGTGTCACCTATCTCCCCGGACAGAGTGTTACCTATCATCGGATCGAACCCCCATTCGACGAAGGCACAGCAAAGGGGACATACCTTGACTCTTGACAAACTCGCCACCGGCGGCTGATCGTCCACCATGCCCCGCACTGCACGACTGGAATACGCCGGAGCCTGTTACCATGTGATCAACCGGGGCAATTACCGGCGGAATCTGTTCGACGGCGAAGGGGCGGCGGCGGCCTTCGAGCGGGTGCTGGACGAGGCCTGCGGGCGCTTTGGCTGGCGGGTGCATGCGTACGTGATCATGCGCAATCACTACCACCTGGCCTTGGAGACGCCGGAACCCAACCTGAGTCTCGGGATGAAGTGGTTGCAGGGTACCTGGGTGGCACGCTTCAATCGGTTGCGCCGCCAGACCGGGCGGCCTTTTCAGGGCCGGTTCAAGGCCCTGCACGTGGAGCCGGGTCATGCCCTGGCCCAGGTGGCGCACTATATCCATCTTAACCCCGTTCGCGCGCATGTCACCTCGGCCGACGCCTTGGCAACCTTCCGCTGGAGCAGCCTGCATTTTTTTCCAAAAAAAGAGCGTCCCGGCTGGCTCGAGCCCGGCACGGTGCTGGCCGAAAGCGGCGGTCTGCCCGACACCAAGGCCGGTTGGGCCCGCTATCTGGGTTACTTGGCGTTGCTGGCCGAGGAGGCGCCCTCCGAACGAAACCGGCGTTTTGCCAAGCTTAGCCGCGGCTGGTGCGTGGGTTCGGACGAATTCCGCGCTGCCTTGCGAAAGGATTTGGCGACCCGCTCAGGGCTCAAGCCCGGCCGGTTTGCGGGGCTGGAGCCGGGAGAATGGCGGAAGGAACGAGAGGCCGACTGGGAGCAAAAGCTGCAGGCCGCGGCCGCGGTAATGCAAACCGATCTGACGAAGCTGCCGGCGAGGAAATCGGCCCTCGAGAAAGTCCGACTGGCGGCGATCCTCAAGCGCCGGAGCGATGTGAGCAACGGCTGGCTCGCGCAGCGCCTCGGGATGGGGCAACCCGCCAGCGTCAGCCAGTTCACCAGGCGTTTCCGCTTCGCTGGCGGGGAGGAAACCACTGCGTTTCGAAAGGCTTTGTCAAGAGTCAAGGTATGACCCCTTATTGTTGGAAAAAAGATGATCAAGGTACGCCAACTCACGAAGGATGACATTGGCAGTTTTCGCCGGGTCCGGTTGACGGGCCTCCAGGAAAGTCCGACGGCGTTTGGGGCGAGCTATGCTCAAGAAGAAAGAATGCCGGCGGAAGAGATGGCGACACGCCTGGCTGGAACGGCCGATCGTTGGGTTCTCGGCGTGTTCGCAGAAGAAGAGCTAACCGGGGTGATCGGGTTTGTCCGTGAGACCGGCGACAAATCGCGGCACAAAGGATTTATTTGGGGCCTCTACGTCATTCCTGAGTTCAGAGGTGTGGGAATGGGCCGCGCCTTGTTCGCGGCCACCCTGGTGCGGATTGACGCTTTACCGGGATTTCGGAACGTTCGCCTTTCCGTCGTCACTTCCAATCACGGAGCATTGCGGCTCTACGAGAAGTTCGGGTTTGTCAGATATGGCGAGGAGGTTGACGCTTTGTACGTGAACGGCGTTTTTCATTCTGAGTTCCATATGGCGCGTAGAACCCCAACGGAGCCCAATCCGACGCTAGCAAAAGCTCCCCGCAGCCGGGTTCCCCATTGAACAGTCCGCGAACCAAAACTCACCATGGAAGAATCCCCCGAAATGCTTCACCAGCTGGGTGCTTTTGAAACGACTGAAGCCAAGAAGCTGCTGCCTCTGCTTGAAGCCAGCGGAATTCCGT
>JBDTJA010000165.1:0-8314 GCA_039936075.1 Opitutaceae bacterium
GAGCGGCTCGGCTTTCCCGTGGCCATACGGATGGTCGGCGTCGGGCGGCAACGCTGCGACGCGAAATCCCGCCCACACGAGGATCGACGAAAAGACATCGAGCAGCGATTCCGCGCCGTCCGCAATGAGCGCATAGGTATGCCCCAAAATGCCGCCGGTAAATTTCGTGATCGCCAGCGCCAGGTTGAGCAGGATGCCGCGGGCCACCAGCCGTCCGCTCTCCTGAGCGCGGCGCTGCGTCGCAGCGTGATGGCGGGCGAGCTCAGTGGACATGACCGGCCACGCTAGGCCGGTTAATTCCCCGGCAGAAGAAGAATTTCGGGAAAACTTCCGCGGGTCCGACGTTTCCGAACGAAGTCAGAAGAGAACTTAGCCGCCAATCACGGTCTCCATTAAACCACGACTGCGATTAACCGCCGATTGCACCCGCCGACCCGCCTCCCTTCGCAAAATCCGTGGCTAAAGTTCTTTCCTCATTCGCCCAACCGACCCACCACTCCCTTCAGCCTGCAATTGACCGCGCGTCCTGCCGCATCACACTGTGCCCTCATGGCCGAGACCAGTACTTCCATCGCCACCGATCCCGTGCGGCAGTTTTCCGTCTTCGCAGAGAACCGCGTCGGCCGGCTTCACGAGCTCACTGCGCTGTTCAAGGAGCACAACGTCCACATCATGGCCATCACCGTCCTCGACACGACCGACAGCGCCATCATGCGCCTCATCGTGGACGATCGCGACAAGGCCCGCGAGCTGATGGTGAACAACGATTTTCCCTACACCGAGTGTGACATCCTCGCCGTCGAGATCGAGGACGAGACCGACCTGCGCGACGTGCTCGCGGCGCTGCTCGAGGCCGAGATCAATGTCCATTACGTCTATAGCTTCATCAAACGCCCCGAGGGCCGCTCCGCGCTCGCGGTCAACGTCGAGGATTCAGACGTTGCCGCTCAGGCGCTGAACCAGCGGGGGTTCAAGGTGCTCACGCAGCGCGACATTGCGCGCTGACGCAGCGCGTCGGCGCAGGGTGATGGGCAGGGGTTAACGGTAATGGGTGGGCAAACGATCTGGTCGGTCGCGTTTTTCGTCCTGCCGCGTCAAAAATAAGTCGCGGCATTTTCCGCCGCTCCGACCGATCCCATGACCCATCACTCCTGACCCATCACCGATGACCTCCGGCCATCCGCTCGGATCATTCCTTGATCTCGCCCATCTTCTCGCCGTTGAGGAGATAGACGCCGGTCATGTAGCCGTTCTCGTACATCGCGCCCACCGTCAGCTCGCCGTAGAACGATAGGGGCACATCCATCAGGGCCTTTACGCCCGCGCCCTTGTTCATCTTCACGACAACCCACTCGTTCATGTTCGGCATCACGCCGTAGCAGCAAAGCATCGGATCCTTCACGAGGAGAAATTCCGTCACGAGGCCGCCGTCCATCTTCACCGGCAGCATGAAACCCGTCACGATGGCTTTCTTGCCGCTCCACCGCTTGATCGTCGCGGGAATCTGATCGTCGCCCGTCGGCGGCACGGCCTTCGAGCTGGCCGTGGGATCAAAGGGCGGAGCAACGAATTTGTAGCTGGCCAGCTTGTCGAAGCCAAGCCGCAGGTAACCGTTGTCCAGTTCCGGCGACGTCAGGCCGATGTCGTCCGCCGCGGGCAGCGAACCCGCGACCAGACCCAGCAACAGGGCCGGACAAAGGACGCGGACCAGGAAATGGCGGGCGGTTTTCATTTCAAGATCGGGAAATTTGCATAACTCCCGCCCCGCGTCAAAAGCTTTGCCGCCGCAAGTATCCTGATTGGCCCCGACGTTGGTCGGGCTTCACGCCCGACATCAATTCCAGCCCAGATCCGGCGTAAGCTCGACCCACCTTGCGAACCTGCGTTGACTCCACCTTCTCGTTCCGAGATTTTCTCGCGCCGTGCGACCCGCCTTCCTTCGCCTGCTGCCCCTTACCCTCGCTTTGCTCACGCCCATCGTTGCCTCCGCCCGCGACCCGTGGTTTCCCGACGGGCCCGTGCAGCCGCAAATCGCCCATGGCGTCATGCTTCCGCCGAAGTCCCGCACGCCGCAATTTCCCCTCAAGACTGCGCGCACGCTCCACACCGACGCCGAGATCGCCCAACTGCGCGCCAACGTCGCCGAATATCCTTCCGCGAAAGCCGCCATGGAACCTTCCATGGTCGAGGCGCGCTATTGGGCGGCATGGACCGACGAAGCGTTGCATGACCTTGTAACCACCGCCGAGGTCCCGCGCGCCGTCGAGCTCAACCCTGATGGCTGCCCCATCCACGGCCGGAAAATCTACGAGGGCATCAACGGCTCCTCCTTCCCATGGATCGTCGATCCCAAGCATCCGTTCCAGGTGAAGTGTCCCATCGGCGGCGAAACCTATCCGAGCAACGATTACGCCGCGTTCTATCATAGTGGTTTCAAAGACAAGAGTTCGCTCACCGGCAAGTACGTGGACGACGGCTGGGGCTGGGTCGCGCCGGATGGCAAACGCTACTGGTTCGTCGCCCACGCCAATCATCTCGTCTGGCAAGGCCCAGGGCTCGACAGCCGCTGCATCATTAATGGCATTCGCTCACTCGGTCGCGCCTACCTGCTCACCGGCGACAAGCTCTACGCGCACAAGGCCGCCGTACTGTTCCGGCGCGTCGCCGAAGTCTATCCGTCCATGAATTACGAGCAGCAGTCGCGTTTCGGCCAGCTCATGGCCGAGACCGGCACGCGCTACACCGGCAAGATCGTCAACCTCATCTGGGAATCCTACCAGATCGCCCCGTCGCTCTCCGAAGCCTACGACGACATCTGGGAAACCATTGACGGCGACACCGCGTTACAAAAATTCTACGGCCAGACCGGCGAGCAGATCCGAGCCTGCATCGAAGCGAATTATTTCGAAGAGGCGATCGACGGGTACTTCAACAACATGATGCGGGGCAATTACGGCACGCATCAGCGCGCGTTGCTCATGCTCGCGCTCGTCCGTCAGCACGGCGACACCGCCCGCTATGTGAACGAGGTGCTCCACCGTCCCGACGGCCACCTGCTCCGCATCGGCTTCGACTACGCGTTTTACGATTCCGTCTATCGCGACGGCGCGCCGCACGAGTCGCCCGACTACAACTTCGTCTGGGTCCACATCTTCGCCGAAACCGCCCAGCTGCTTAAAAGTCTCGGCTACGACATCACCCAGCTGCCCCGCCTGAAGCGCATGTTCGACGAGCCGCTCGACTACGTGACGATCGGTTCGCTCTCGGACCCGCTCGGCGACGCCACCAACCGTTATGCCCCGCTGATCCGCAGAGATTCTCTCACCTACCAGATCGGCCTGAAACTTTATGGCGACCCTCGCTATGCCACCTTCCTCGCCGGCATTGGTGCGACCGGGGATAAAACCTTCGGCAGCTACGAGGCCTTGTTCTCGCCGGCGCTAATCATCGGCGCTCGCACTGATTCCCCGCCCACGGCGAATCACGCGGGTGCTGCCCACTCCGAGCCGGCCGAACGGGTCGGCGGTCAGCCTGCAGCCGCTCGGGTTCTCCCGCCCCAACCCTCGCGCATCTTCAGCGGGTACGGCTCCGCGATTCTCAACAACCCAGCGGACACACGCTCCGTGGATCTTTTTTACGGCCTGCACGTTTCGCACTACCACCATGATCGGCTCCACTTTGATCTCTTCGCTCACGGTCAGGACATGATGCCCGACCTCGGCTATCCCGACGGCGCCAACGAGTTCAACTCGGGCATCTACACCTGGAGCAAATCCACGATCTCCCACAACACCGTCACCGTTGACGCCCATCGCCAGAACCCGAACCCCGCCGGCCATCTGCAGCTGTTTGCCGACGGTCCCTTCGCCCGAGCGCTCGTCGCGGATGCCGATGGCACGTATCCGCAGACCACGACGTATCGCCGCACCCTCGTCATGGTCGATGTGCCCGATACCGCGACCGCGAAGGACCGCGGCTACGTTGTCGACTTCTTTGACGTCACCGGCGGCCACCAGCACGATTACAGCCTCCACGGCCCCACCGGAAAATACACCGCCATCGGCGGCACTTGGAGCGCGCCTGCGCCCGGCACCCTCGCCGGCCCGAACGTGAAGGTCGGCGAACTCTATGACGACCCCGTGCGGGGTGCGAAGGGCTTCAAGGGCAGTTATCTCGACTACCAGGGCTCGGGCTTCCAGCACCTCTTTAACGTACAGCGTCTCCAATCGGGCGCGGGCGATTTCATCGCCGAATACGTCCACGACAGAGACCCCAACGCCCGCCTGCGCATCCGCGTAATGCCGCAGCCCGGACAGGAACTGATCCACGCCGAGGCCCGCGTCTCCCCGATCAAATATCCTGAAATCGTGAACTACCTCATCGCCCGCCGCGTCGCCGGCGTGGGCGATCCGGAGCTCAAGAGCACCTTCGCCGCGGTCCTCGAGCCGTTCGCTTCCGAGCCCTTTATCGCAAACGTAAATCGCGCTGAACTCGGTAAAGCCCTCGCCTTGGGCGTCGCTCAGGCCGGTAGCAAATCTGTGGGACCCTCTCACTTTGCAGGCGGCACGGTTATCACGGTGACTCGTATCGAAGGTGAACACGATATCGTGATTCATCGCACAGGGCCGGATATCGTGAACTTCACTCCGACCACTGAATCTGCCATCAGCACTGACGCCGATGTCGCCGTTGTCACCTTTGACGCCAAAGATAAGCTGCTCCGCGCTTTCTTCGCCGGGGGGAGTTTTCTCCAAATTGGTGCCACTCGGCTCACCGCAGCTGGATTCGAGGGAAGAATCACGGCCATCGACGTAAATTCCGGCAAGCTGCACGTTCGACTCAGCACGGCGTTGCCGTTCCCTGATCTCGCCACCTTAACCGGCCGCGTGCTGCATCTCTCAAATCCGCTCCGCCAAACCGTCCAAACCATCACGGCCGCCACCCGCGAGGGCGACGAACTCGTGCTCACCCTGAAGGACGACCTCCGTGTGGGCCTCGTGCGGGTGGATTCCGTCGAGGGCGCCACCGTCAACAGCAAGACGGCGCTTCGGATCTTCGCGATTTATCGTGGCACCACCCTTTGCAACCGCGCCGACCAACCGCTCGCCACCGTCCTCGAGGCCAAGGATTCCGGCCAGCTCACGCTCACCGCCCCACCGACGGGTAAAATCACGCCCGGCGAGGATGTCTGGATGGTAGACGGTGCCGTCGGCGAAACCGTCACGCTGCCCGCGATCCTGAGCTGGACGCGGTAGGTCGGGCTTTGCGCCCGACATCAGGATTCATCCATGTCGGGGATAAACCCCGACCTACATTCCACCAAGTTTTTCCCAACGCATGGCTGCCAAGAAAAGCCCCCAGCTCGTCCGGAATTATTTCGTCCTTCCGTGCTGCCTGCTGCTGCTCAGCCTGCTCAACTCCATTATCTCCTACAAAGCGTCGATGATCCACGACCCCGTAATCCGGGTCGTGGCCATAATGCTGCTGGTCTTGGTCGGGAGCGGCATCGTCGCTTTTCTCGTCGCGCCGGGCATTGAGACCCTCGTGCACGGCCTCCACCGCTCCAGCCGCCAGAACGCCGGCGTCTTTGGCGAGGTGCTATTCATCTGCGTGCTCGGGCTGGCGATTTTCTGGCTCTACTACCAAGTCACGATTCACGGCCCCGCCTCGATCCTGCCGCCGGAGTGGGCCAATCCGAAGTACTGATTTTCATGGATAGCCCGGTGCAACCGGACGTGGCGGTCCAGCTGGATTGCTCCGTAGTCCCGCCAAGGCGGGACTTCCCGCAATGACACCTCTCGCGGCAATTCACTTCCGCGGAAACGGCATCGGCGTACCGAACCGCCGACGGGTGTTGTCCGTCGCGGCGATCGCCACACAAATGAGTCCAATGACAAAATTCACGATCGCGACAGCCCCGTTGACGTTGAGCACATCAATCGGCGTGTTGCGTGTGCCCGGGATGAACCAGAGCACCGACACCACGATCAGCAGGCTGCCGAGAAAGCCAAAGTAGCCCTTCACGGCATCCTTCAACCAGGCCAGCAGGCCCGCGAGGCCCAGAACAATGTGGACGATAGCATGCAACCGATTGGTGGTCAGAATGCCGAAGACCACCGGCCGGAAAATTCCCCACACTCCCTCCGCCACAAAAAAGAGGCAGATGAGCAAGGTAAGGCCGGATGCGACCGATTGTTTCATGAAAGGTTTCTTAGGGAGCACAGGCATGGAAAATACACAAGAGCTTGGCTAGACCCCCAATTCGTTTGTGAGTTCATTCGCCGCGCTCAGGACCGGCTGTCCTTGTCGCCTGTCGTTTGCATGAATTCACCCTCAATGAAACGTCCGTCGCTGAAATTGAAATGCACACCGCCGTAACGATTTTACGGATGATCAGCCGCATAGCGGTTCATAACTCATACCGGTAAACCGCCTCAGCGTTCCGGACCGCGGCCTGACAGGGCCCGTCGGCCGGAAGGCGGAGGATCAATACCTTTATCGTGATTCACGCCGCGCTCGCCGTCAGGGTTTCCCCAGAAAATCCGCAATCTGTCCCAACGCGGCCCGGATCTCGTCCGGTTTGCCGTAGCCCTGCAGCAGGAAGGCATGCGCCGCGTTTTCGACGACAATCAAATCAACCTTTGCGCCCACGCTGTTCGCCCGCGCGGCAAAGGCTTCCGCCTGGGCGATGGGCACCGTTGCGTCCTTCCGCCCGTGCAGGAGCAAAATCGGAGGCGCCGCGGACGTGAGATGAAACAATGGCGACGCCCATTCAGCGGAGTCATGCGCCGACTTGCCGGGCCCCCGTACCCCCGGGGTGGCCAGTGCCCACTTCAGTGTCGTCAGATCAAGCACGGGATTGAACAGCACCAACGAGTGCACGCGCCAGCGGTTCGGGTCCGGCGGCAGCATCCCCAGCGCGCACACCAGCTGGCCGCCCGCCGACTCTCCGAGTGCCGAGATGCGCTGCGGGTCCCAGCTCCGTTCCGCCGCTTGGGCGCGCACCCAGTCAAGGGCGGCCCGCACATCCGCCTGCGCGTCGACCAGCGTGATGCCTGGCTCGGAAGTGAGCCGGTAGGAGATGTTCACGCAAACCCAGCCGCGGGCCGCGAGGTAGCGGGCATGGGGCGCCAGCGCTTCCCGCGTACCCCTGGTCCAGCCGCCGCCATGCACGAGGATCAAAACGGGGGAAAGTTTCCCTGCCGGTCGAAGCCCCGCCGGCGCGTAGATCTCCAGCTCCTGGTTTTCTGACCCATTCGCGACGTACTTGAAGGTCGCTTCAGGTGGCTGCGGTCGCGTGAAGGCGAGCCATGCCGCTTCCTCGGAGGGCTTGCCTTGGCCCAGGACCGTCGAGGTGAAACCCACGGCCGCGACAAACGCCGCCACCATCGGCCAGGAAATTAGAGTGCGCGGTTTCACCAATTCACCGTTTCACCCTTGTAGTTGATAAATCTCATCCCGGGCTTGCCTGCTTGGGCGTCGATCGTCGCCACCATGCCGCGCACACTCGTCTCCACATCGAGCGGCGCCCGTTCGCCGCCCATATCCGTGCGCACCCAGCCGGGATCCATCGCCAGCAACACGCGCGGCACGTCCTTCTCCCGGGCCGCCAAACTGCGCATCAACGAATTCAGCGCCACCTTGCTCGCCCGGTAAACCTCCGCCTCGCCCTTGTCGTTGTTGGCCGCGCTGCCCATGTTCGAGGACATCACGGCGAGGGTGCCGCCGGCGGGCACGAGTGATTTAAACGTCTCGACCATCCGCAGCGGGCTCAGGGCATTGGTGACCAGCACCCGACAAAATTCCTCGGTGGTCACGTTGCCAATTTTCTCCTGTCGCGAGCTCATCACGCCCGCATTGACGAACAGCAGGTCAATGCAGCGTCCCTCCAATTTCTGCCGCAACTCCGCCACTTGGTCGGGAAGATTGATGTCGAGCAGCTCGATCTCCAGTCGCTTCCGCTCCGCGCCGCTCACGCGTTCCAGCGGCGAAGTCGCATCGTGCTTTCGCACGGTCGCAATCACCTGCCAGCCCCGGCGCAGATATTCGAGCGCCAACCCGATCCCCAGCCCGCGAGAAGCCCCGACCATCAGGACGGTTTTAACGGTCGTTGTGGTCATCGGTTTCCTCACACCCGGTAAAACGCCTCGGCGTTACGAACGTAGAGCTTGTGCAACTCATCCGGTGACGTGCCCTTGAGGGCGGCGTCGAGCGTATTGACCCAGCGCGGGTAATCCGTCGCCTGCGTCGAGACCGGCCAGTCGCCGCCGAAAATCACGCGATCAAAACCGAAGCAGTCCACCACGTGGTCGAT
>JBDTJA010000166.1:0-9356 GCA_039936075.1 Opitutaceae bacterium
TACGCCGCCCGGGACGGTGCCGAAGTGGGCGCGCTATCCCTACGGCTGCTTTTTGCTCTTTGGTCAGGAACACGGCTGGCAACCGCGCGCGGGATTGAAGTTTGCGATTCGGTCGCGTGTGCCGACCTCAATGGGTGTGAGCAGCAGTGCGGCGCTCGAGGTGGCCACGCTGCGGGCACTGGAAAAATTTTCTGGACGCAAATTCGCCGGGACCGGTCTGGCCCGGCTCGCGCAGCGGGCGGAGAACGAAATCGTCGGCGCCCCCTGCGGGCTGATGGATCAACTTGCTTCGGCTTATGGGGCGCGCGGGGCGCTGCTGCCGATCTTGTGTCGACCGGATGTGCTGGGCGAACCGGTACGGTTGCCCCGCGGCGTGATTGCCGTGGGTTGGCCGAGCGGCGTGAAGCATGCGGTTTCGGCTTCGCCCTATGCGACAGCGCGCGCGGGTGCGTTCATGGGCAAGAAGCTGATTGAGCGGGCGCTGCGGCGGCAGTTGGCGCATGCGACGGAATTGATGCCAGTGCAGATTCGTGGTTTGTCGCGCACGGAGTTGCCGCTGAAAATCAGTGGACGGACGTTTCTGGCGCGGATGGGCAACGTGGATGATCCGCTGTCCAAGATCGAAGCTTCGAAAACGTATCCTGTTCGCGCCGCGGTAGCGTTTCCCGTTGAGGAAAATTTCCGGGCGCAGCAGGCGGTGGCGCTTTTGCAGAGCATGAAACCGCGCTCGCAGGAGGCGACCCTTCAGGCGCTGGGAGAACTTATGTATGAGTCGCACGCGGGTTACTCCTCGATCGGGCTCGGCTGCCCGGAGACGGATAAGATGGTGAACGCGGTGCGGAAGCTTGGACCGACGCGAGGATTTTACGGCGCGCGGGTGAGCGGCGGAGGCAGTGGGGGCACGGTGGTGGTGTTGCTCAAGCGCAGCGCGCTGCCGACCCTGCGGCGGCTCGCGTCGCGGCTGCGGTTTTCCCCGGAGAAAATGCCTCTCATCCAATGAAGGTGCGCCGCCCAGAGGCGCAAAAGGGCGCAAGGTAAAGAACGATGACGATCAGGATTCCTTTTTTGCTTCTTTTTGTGCCTTTTGGTGGCCAATCCCTGAAATGAACATCATCGGCCTCGATATCGGCGGCACCAAATGCGCAGTCAGCCTCCCGGATGGTCCGGATCGCGTACGGGAAGTGGTGCGATTTGCGACGACGGACGTACGCGGAACGCTTGACCGGCTTTTCGCCGAGATCGCGAAACTCACGCCGCCGCGCGACACGGTATTTGGCGTTTCGTGCGGTGGACCGCTCGACAGCACCAAGGGATTGATCCTTTCACCGCCAAATCTGCCAGGCTGGGATCGCATCGCGATCTGTGCGCTGCTGCAGGAGCGATTTGGAGGCCAGGCCCATTTGATGAATGACGCGAACGCGGGCGCGCTAGCCGAGTGGCAGTTCGGTGCGGGGCGGGGGTGCCAGAGCATGATGTTTCTCACCATGGGCACCGGAATGGGCGCGGGACTGATTCTCGATGGCCGGATGTACGAAGGCGTCACCGGTAACGCCGGCGAAGTCGGACACCTGCGGCTCGCGGCGGATGGGCCGGTGGGATTCGGCAAAGCGGGTTCGTTTGAGGGCTTTTGCTCGGGCGGCGGCATCGCTCAGATTGCGCGGAAGCACCTCGCGGAGTTTACCGGCGCCAGCAGCTTGAAGGAAATCCCGACGGACAGACTCACCGCCCGTGACGTTGGGGTCGCGGCGGAGGCCGGCGATGCGTTGGCCCTGGCGATCTGGCGCGAGGTGGGGGAACGGCTCGGCGAAGCGCTGGCGCTGTTTATCGACATTTTGAATCCCCAGCGAATCGTGATCGGCAGTATCTACCAGCGTTGCGAGCGGTTCATTGCCCCGGCGGTAAAGGCCGTGATCGCACGGGAGGCGCTGCCGGACAGTGCGCGGGACTGCGCGATCGTGCCGGCGCAACTGGGCGATCAACTCGGCAGCTGCGCGGCGGTCGCGATTGCGCGCTATAAATCCGGATGCTGATTATTCCCAAAGATTTCGGAATGCGCCGCGCTTTTGGCCATGACAGCGCACGGCACCGGCCTAGCTTCGGCGGCTTGCGACGCACCGGCCCAAGAATGTCATTCTGAACGAAGTGAAGAATCCATTGGGATGTTATCGAAGCCTGCAACCGAGCCTCACTGGATCTTTCGCTCCGCTCAGGATGACAATCCGTACCAATTTTTGTCGACCCCATGAAATTATCCCGCCCCAAGTCCACCAAAAAAGCCGCCAAGTCGTCCGCGCCGAAGAAACAGCGTGGACTCCTCTTTGATCGGTCCGATCTCCCGCGCATCCGCGCCAACACGAAAGATCCGCGCTTTGCCGAATACTGGCAGACGCTGCTCGCGACCGACCTGGCGGCCGATGCCCACTTCCTCACGACCGAGCTAAGTCTGACCAACCACGTGGCCCACTTGCTGCGCGCGCAGCGGATCCTGGACCGGACGTCCCTCATCTATCTCGTCAATCGTGATCCCGCGCAGCTGAAACTCGCAAAACTCGCGATCCGCCGGATGCTGGATTACCCGGAGTGGGACAGCTTCATTGAGGGTGACCGCCAGATCCTGGGCTTCCAGCGTGCCACCGAAGGCACGGTCGCTTTGCTGATGGCGATTGATTATCTCGGCGATGCGCTGAGCGCGGCGGAGATCGAGGAAATCGAGCAGAACGTCCTGACGAAGGGGGTACCGGCGTGCTACGCGCCGGTTTATGGCATGAAGTTTCCGGATCGAGTGAAGGGGTGGGGCTGGAATCCTCGCAGCGAGGTGGACGATTTCCGCCACCTCAGCCTGAAGCGCTGGCCGCTGATCATCAATGCGACCAACCTCAAGATCATCCCGACGGCGGCGTTGGGCATTGCGGCCTGCTATTTTCGTGGCCGCCGGCCGGAGGCCGAGGGCTGGCTGGAGCTCGCGCGCTCAAGTGCGAAGGCGTTTTCGACGTTCTACGGTAGCGATGGCGCCTACGACGAGGGCGTGAGCTACTGGGGCTACACGACGCTTTACATGGCGCTGTTTGCCGAAGTGCTCTGGCGCACGCAGGGCATCGATGACCGGAAGTTGGTCAACTATCCGGGCACGGCGCGTTACGCGCTGGTCAACACGATGCCGACCATTGATGACCACGTGAAGCTGATCGATTTCCAGCATATCAAGGGCTTCACGATGCCAACGGTGAAACCCGGCTTCGACATCGTGAACCATGGTGATTCGAACGGCGCCGTGGATGTGTCGGCTGCGTCGTGGATCGCCCGGACGAACAAGGATCCCGTGGCCCAGTTCATCGCGCGCAACATCGGTGAGGCGAAGCAGCTTTTCGGGTTCATCTGGTATGATCCGAAGGCGAAGGTCCGGGCGCCGGAGAAAGCGCTGTTCGATTGCCGCTTGTCCAACGACATCGTCATCTCGCGCACGGGCTGGAAGACCGAGGACTCCGTGCTCGCGCTGCGTAGCGGCGGCCCCGGCAACCATGAACACGCGGATCGCAATAGCGTCATTTTCAAGGCCTTTGGTGAGCGCCTTCTGCACGATCCCTTCCGCGCCGCGTATGTGGCGACTCAGCCGCGCTGGCTGCTGCGCCAGACCGAGGCGCACACGGCGGTGCTGATTGATGGCAAGGGACACCAATACCATGACGGCAGCGAAGGCACGAACGCCTCCTGGGCCTTTGCGCGCGTGACGGACTTCCGCACGGGGCCGGGTTGGATGACGGTGACGAGCGATGCGACCGAGGCCTACCAACTCGTCAACAGTCAGGTGGTGCGGGTGGTCCGTACCCTGGTGTTTCTCAAGCCGGACATCGTCATCTTCCTCGACCGGGTCGCCGTGAAGGACTCGCCGGTGTCCGTGCAGGTGCGCTTCCAGATGTACAATGAGGACCTCGCCGCCAAGCTCACGGTGATTGGCGACGAGTTTAGAATCAACCGGCCGCACGCGTCGCTGGAGGCCCGGATGGCGAGCAATGGTGGCGCGGTTTTGCGGGCCGGACGGCTGGCCCTCGAGGAGCAAACGGGAATGTATCAGTTCGCCGAAGTGGTTTCCCCGGAGGCGATCGAGCACGAGATCCTGACGGTCTGCAGCGCGAGCCCGGGCGGGAAGGCCCATGGCAATCTGCGAATCAGCCAGCAGATCGGCGGCTGGCGCGTCCAGGGCATCCATGACGGACGAAAGGTGGATGTCCGCATCACGGAGGTGGCCGGCAGCGCGGCGCCGGTGGTCGTCATCGGAGCTCGCAGGTCGTAGTTGGCATGAGTCCACATTGCTTGTCTCAACCCCGGTTTGTCATTCTGAACCTAGTGAAGAATCCAGTTGGACATGGTCGGAGTCCGCGGCGGCGTCGCACTGGATCCTTCGCCGCGCTCAGGATGACGATCCTTGAAGACATTCTATAATCACATTCTGACCCGAATATGCCGCCGTTCAACACCGCCAACGCCTTCGACTACGCGTTGATCGCGCTGTATTTCGCGATCGTCATTTGGGTGGGGCTGTATGCGGCCCGGAAGAACAAGACCACCGGCGACTATTTTCGCGGCGGCGGCAAGATTCCGTGGTTTCTCGCGGGCATGTCGAACTGGGTGGCGGGGTTTTCGGCGTTCATGTTCGTGGCGGCGGCGGGGTTCACCTACAAGAATGGCATCGGCGCGGTGCTGATGTTTACGTCGGCGTTTTGGGCCTATCTGGTGGGCTACTTCTTTTTCGCGAAGAAATGGCGGCGCGCGCGGATTCAATCGCCGTTGGAATTCCTGACGAAGCGCTATTCCCCCTCCACGACGTATTTTTACTCGGTGGGTTCGGTCCTGCCCGCGATCGTGGGGATCGGGCAGGGGCTCTACATTCTGTGTCTTTTTATTTCCTCGGTGCTGGGTTTTGCGGACCAGCATTTCACGCTCGTGGGTCTCACACTGTCAGGCTTCCAGCTCTCAGTCATCGTCGTGGGCTCGGTCATGGTGTTCTACACGGCGGTAGGCGGGCTTTGGGCGGCGGTGCTGTCGGATGCGGTGCAGTGCGTGATCCTGACCGTGATGTCGCTCATCATTTTCCCGCTCTCCTTCATGTACCTGGGACGGGGCAGTGGTTTTTTCGCCGGGGTCTCGCGGCTGCTGCACGACGCGCCGGCCGGCTACTTTACCCTGCAAGGCGATACGGCGAACCCGTGGTTTCTGCTGTCGTTTGGGATCAGCATCATGCTCGGCTACAACGTCGCCTGGGCGCTGGTGCAGCGCTATCACAGTGTGATTGACGAGCGAGCGGCGAAGAAAATGGCGCTGCTCTGCGCGGGTCTCACGCTGGTCGGCCCGCTGCTGTGGATCCTGCCGGTCATGGCGGCGCGGGTGATTTTTCCCAACATCGCGGCGATCTGGCCGGGATTTGCCGCGCCGGAGGAAGCGTCCTTCGTCAGCCTCGCGCTGCTGCTGCTGCCCCACGGGATGCTCGGCTTCGTGGTCTCCGCGATTTTGTCCGCGGCCCTGGGCCAGGCCAATGACACCTTCAACTGGCTGGCGGCGACGGTGACGCACGACCTGTACGTGCCGTTTCAAAAGTGGCGCAAGGGCGGGGCCCCCTCGGACAAGCAGCAGATGCGAGCGGCCCACATCACGATGGTCGTGATGGGGCTCTGCGGCATGGCGGTGGCGTTCTACATCCCGCGCTTCGGCGGCGCGTTTAAATTCTCGCTGCACTATTACTCGCTGGTCACGACGTTCTCCATTCCGGTGGCGCTGGGCATGATGTATCGCAAGACGCCGTGGTGGTCCGGGATCGCCTCATTGGCCTCGGCGCTGATCGTGGTTATCCTGATGATGATATTCCACGTCTGGGACGAGCAGGCCTACGTGCGCAACATCATGACCGAGACGGTGGTGGTCACCGTAGTCTTTTTTGCCTCAGCCTTTTGGTGGCGCCCGGAGGATCCGCGGAACGCCGGAGCGGTTAAACTTGATTCTGACCTGATGATTCCGGTGATCGCGGATGAGCCGGTCGATGCTGGTGGTCTGCGGGTTTACGGCGTGATCGGCTCCGTCAGCCTGCTCTTGGGTGTCGTATTACTGCTCTGTTGGTTCATTCCGTCGCTCCCGACGGCTCCGGCATCCATCAACGTCGTCGCCGGCCTGATGCTGCTGGCGTTGGGCGCGCTGCTGCGCCGGGTCGCGCGCCCGCGGGTGGTGGCGTGAGGTCTTCCCGAACTCCGGATTGTTTTACCACCGATTGCGCGGATGAACACCGCTACAAACTCCAATTCAGGAATGAAATGGCTCGAATCTGACATCATACGCCGGATCCGTGTTCATCCGTGAGATCCGTGATAAAGCTGTTTCCGTTTCTGACTCCGGAATGTTGCCCACGGATAACACCGCCTGACACGGATCCATCTCAAGGCGGCCTTAGGATGATCGGTGGCGCCGCGTGAAATCCGTGGTCAATCCGATGTTTGCGGTATGTTGTTTGCCCTACGCCAGATTTCACCCACGTTCGCCTCACGCCTCGCGGCTTCCGTCATGAAACCGGTCAAACTTCCCGCCTCCTATTACCAACAGTTCGACGCGGACTACACCCTGGATGTGCCAGGCGAGGGTTACGGTGGCTGGAAGAAATCCGACATCGAGCTGGCGCCGGAGCATACGGCGGTCGTGATGATGCATGCGTGGGAAGCTGGCACGATGGAGCAGTGGCCGGGCTGGCGACGCTGCGTGGAGTATCACCCGCGCGCGCTGAAGATATTGGCAGAGGTGTTTCCGCCGCTACTGACGGCGGTGCGGGCGTCGCCGATGAGGCTGTTTCATGTCGTGGGCGGCCGCGATTATTACACCCATCTTCAAGGCTACAAAAACACGGTGAAGCTCGCGGGTCCGTCTCCGAAGCATGAGCAGGTCACTAAAGATCCGGTCTACGAGGCCCAGGATAAATTCCGTCGGGCGAATGTTTTTGTGGGCGAGCGCAACTGGGCGGACGTGGAGGCCGGGTGGAAGTTTTTGGATTTCGCGCCCGAGGCCAGGCCGGTGGGTGACGAGCCGATTGCGGAGGATGGGCACCAGCTCGCGGCGGTCTGCCGGGCGAATGGGATCAATCACCTCGTGTACATCGGTTTTGCGATCAACTGGTGTTTGTTGATGTCGCCGGGTGGAATGGTAGACTTGGGGCGTTACGGCGTGATGTGTTCGACGATCCGTGAGGCGGTGACGGCGGTGGAAAACGCCGAGACGGCGCGCACGGAGCGCGAGAAACAACAGGCGCTGTGGCGCGTCGCGATCAACTCCGGGTTTGTGTTTGGCGTGGAGGATTTCACCAAGATGCTGAAGGACCTGCCGAAAGGCTGAGGATTTAACCGCGAAGGGCGCGAAGGGACGCGAAGCTCGGATTCGTGGAAGGCGGAATTGACCCCGGATGGCACCGGTGCACACGGGGCAATCTGATTCGGGAGGCGTTTGAGGCGGGAGAGCGGGTTCGTTGTGGCGCTGCTTTTCAGCGCTCGGATGTCGGCGATTGTCATCCTGAGCCTCGCGAAGGATCCAGTGAGACTCGGCAGGGGCTTCGATGGTTTTCAACTGGATTCCTCCCTTCGCTCAGAATGACAGACCGGGTTTGACGATACTCTCTCGGAGCTGCTTTCCGTAAAGCGTCTTGCGGATCCTCCTTCGCCACGCCGTCCACCAGTGGGCCCAAAATGCTTTGCGGGCGGCAGAAACCTGCCAATCGTTGCGCCGTGGATCGGCCGGCCCCAGCACTCGAGGCAGCCCGCCGGGCAGGCATTGATCTCGACCTGCTCGATTCAAATCTGGCGCTGACGGTGATGGAACGCTGGAAACAGCATGATGCCGCGTTGGAGCTCGCGTTGAAGCTGCAGACCGCGCGCAAAGTGAAAGATGCAAAATTTCAGTCAACTCCTGCAACGGCTCGCTGAGGCCGGCTTGGATTTTGTAATCGTGGGAGGCTATGCGGCCGTTACCCATGGTTCATCGTACATCACCCGCGTCGTGGATATCTGCGCAGTGCTGACGGATGAGAATGTCGAGAAATTGCGCCGAGCCTTGGCGGATTGGAATCCGAAGCACCCGATGACGCCGCAGCGGCTTTCGTTTCTGCTGCATCCGCCGACCGGACAAAGGGTCAACAGTCTTTATCTGCAGACAGACGCCGGTGTGATCGACATCCTTTCATCAGTGCTGGGCGTGGGCGATTTCGCACGGCTCAAAAGCCACGCCGAGGAACTGGAAGTTGACCGCGAAGGAACTCCGGGCCATCGCGGCCAAGCGACTGCAATCAAGCTAAGGCGAAGGCGCCGCGTCGCTCTGGCGCCTGAGCCAGCATATGACGGACTTGTAGATCTGGCAGGGGTCAGAACTGATTTTGATCTGCTCGGATATGGAAGAAGAGGCAAACTCAGATAGAACTTACGAATGGTTGAGGGTGGTTTCACCGTTTTGAAAGACAACAACTGGCCCATGTAAAACGATCCGCGGTCCTTCGATCGCAACACCGGAACCATCAGGAGCGCCATAGACGGTAGTTGATCTGCTATGAGAGTAGGCGCGTAACGCATCTACCGATGCGCCGTATGTACCAAGATGTGCGTGAAACTCAAAATCCACTAGGCCCAAAGCGGACAGGTCGAACAAGTGGTCTGGCACTGGAATATGTCCGAATTTCGCGATTTCGATATTCGGCCCCATGAGCATTGCCCCAGCGGAGTCTCCGACAGTGACACCACCCTGAACGGCGCGATCTCTGACAACTTCAAAGATTCCTGTGGCACGCAAATTCGGTAAAAATACGAACGGATCGCCGCCTGAGAGATGAACGATGTCACAATTCACCATATCGGACACCAGTTGGGCGCTAATTGCTTCGTCCAGCCGGAGCATGGTTACATTCGTAACCCCTAACTCTGAGTAATAGTGTTTCCGCGCTTCAAAGAATTCCAGTGTTCTTTCTGGCTGGGACCCAGCCGGAATCCAAACGACGGAGGGAGCACGAGTTCCAGCTGCAGTCAGCACCATTTCGTCGAGCGGACGATTTGCCGCAATGCGATGATCTGAGAACAGGTATAACCTGAGATTTCTCATATTGCCCTGCGATTAACGAGGCTAACTGCGTTTGTACGGGCTTAGCCTTAATAGCTGGCTTGACTCACCGTAGCGTCAGCGCCCGCAATCGCCAGCCGGTCGCGAAGTAGAAGGTCGCGCCGATCCACGGGCCGGGGATGTCGAACTTGTCACCAGCCGGCATCCGGTAAACCACCTCAGTTTCGCAGGTGCCGGGTTTAATGCGGTAGAGCACGTCTTCCGTCATGCCGTAGACGCCGTCGGGA
>JBDTJA010000167.1:0-8050 GCA_039936075.1 Opitutaceae bacterium
GAAGACATGCAGAACCGCGACCACTCCTGCTTCTTCTCGGGCGCCCACGCCGCGAAGGACAGCGGCATCGCCGCCCAGCTCGGCAAGGATGTCGGCCTCAACCTCCCGCTCGCCGAAGCCACCAAGGCTCAGTTCGACAAGATGGTGAAGCTTGGCCTCGGAGGCCTCGACAAATCCGGCGTCGCCGAACTCACCTTCAAAGGCCGTCACGGTTGAGCTGATGGTCGAATCGCGACTGCCGAGTTCGATTTCAAACCTTCGACTTCATTCACTAGCGCGAATCGTTTCTCGTAATTCGTCGACCGTAGATCCCAGCGCTCAATTCGCACTCCGTCATTCGTCATTAGGAATTAGACATTAATTATTCTCCCCTTCCATGCCCAAAATCGCCCACATCGCCAACCTCTGGTCTCTCGTCAACCATCCCTCGGCCACCAAGCAGTGGTCGCTGGACAAGAAAATCAAGGCCGTCGCCGACGCCGGCTTTGACGGTTTCACGACCGGTCTCACGCCCGAGTGCCTCGTCCTCGCCAAGAAGTATGGCCTGAAACACGTGCTCGGCTTCGTCTCCACCTCCTCGGGCGATCCCAAGGATTTCGCCAAGCGCATCCAGTCCCAGAAGGACGCCGGCGCCGTGCAGATCAACGTCCAGCTCGATGACCACGACACCCCGCCCGCCCTCGCGACCAAGCACTGGATCGCCATGGAGCGCGAGGCCGCGAAGATCGGTGGCGTCATCCTCTCCCTCGAGGTGCATCGCGATTGCTGCACCGAGACCCCGGAAAAGACCTACGAGATTGCCCGCCTGTACAAAAAGGCGACGGGCAAGATGATCAAAATCAACTTCGACTTCTCGCACTTCTCCGTGGTGAAGCATCTCGGGCCGGGCAATTATGCCGCGCGCCTGCTTGATCATCCCGCGCTGGTGCAGAACGGCGAGCAATCGCACTGTCGCCCTTTCAATGGCCATCACTGCCAGGTGCCGGTCACCTACAAAGGCAAGCTGAGCGATGAGGCCAAGAGCTACCTCGATTTCTGCGTTGCACTCTTTAAGTGCTGGAAGGCCGCGCCGAAGAACAAGAACAAGACGCTCTTTGTCTGTCCCGAGATGGGGCCATACCACGAAGGCGGCGCAGGCTATAACATCAGCGGTCTGCCGCCCGCGTGGCCCGATGCGGTCATTCTACGCGGCGAGCTCGACAAGGCCTGGCAACGCGCCTGAGCCGACCCGATTTTCACGATTGAAAGTCTTCCGACCCGGGATGGTTATCCATCCCGGGTTTTTATTTCCCCACCCCATGAAGTCGATTCCCCTGCCCCGTATCCCTCATCTCCTGCTTGGTTTGGGTGCCGCGCTCCTTGCGCTGCACCTGTCCGCCCAGCCGGGACCGTACCCCCAGCTAGGTCCCGCGGGGTCGCCGCCAGGGCGCGTGCTGCTCTTCCCTGAGCCCAACTACCGCGGTGATCCGCTCATCGTGGAAGCCGGCGGCGCCCTCGAGAATCTGGAATACGTCCGCGACCGCGACGGCCGCAGGTGGAATGATCGCATTTCGTCCGTGCGCATCGAGGGCCCGGTCCTGCTGATCATGTATGAAGATGCCGGTTATCGCGGAGGCCAGGCCACGCTGACCCGCAATGCCGCCGACCTCGGCGCGTTATCCCTCGGCGACCGCCGTGGCACGACTTGGAGCAGGCGGATCTCGTCGCTCCGCGTCGAAGTGCTGCCGGACAATAACCTCGGTTTCATCCGCTGGGAACGCCGCGATGCCACACGCGCGGTGCGCTCTGCCTACCACGATATTCTCGGACGCGAGCCGGATGATCGTGGAATGGACGAATACCGCGATCGCCTGATTGACCGTGGTTGGACCGAGGATCAGCTGCGCGACAATCTCCGACGCAGCCCGGAGTTCCGTAACCGCGACGTAAGCGGCATCATTCGCAAAGGCTATCGCGATATTCTTCGCCGTGACCCCGATTCGGAGGGCAGCGCCCGTTACACCCGTTCCCTCCATGAGGGCATGTCCGAGGCGGAATTTCGGGCTGACCTGAAACGCAGTCGCGAATACCTCAACCTGAGCGCCAAGGAGAGTGTCACCCGTGCCTACCGTGACATTCTCCGGCGCGATCCGGATCCCGCGGGACTGGCGAATTACATGAAACAGATGGTCGAACGCGGTTGGGATGAAAACCGCGTGCGCGACGCCCTCCGCCAGAGCGACGAATACCGGAAACTGCCGCGGCGGTAACTGGTGGGCCGGGCGCTCCGCGCGCGGCGGGCTTTTCCGAATGACGGTGCTGGGTCAGTTCGATGTGGGTCGGGCTTCACGCCCGACAAGTGAGGGTGATCTGCAGGGGACATATCCCGACCCAGACCAAATACCGCCTCCCCAAACATTGTCACTGACCCAACTCCGGAATGCCGGGCGCGGAGCGCCCGGCCCACCACGGCGGGGTTCAGTGACCCCGCCCTACATCCCACCGCCCCGCGCCTCTCACCCATGACCCATTACCCGGCTGAGGTGCGACCGCGCCTCAGCCGTATTTAGCCTTCAGGGAGCGGCCTTCGGCGGCGCTGCGGTCCGCGAGATCCAAGATGTGGATCGGACGACGCGCCCACTCGGGGGTAATGATCAGCGGCGTGCCCTTGGTCAGGTGTGCCGCGATGTTCGCGTAATATTTCTCCCACTGCGTCGGCGGGTTTTTACCCTTCGTGACCCGGGTCACGTCGCCGTCGCGCACGATGATCTCATAGGTGTCGTACTCCCATAGGAACGTGCCCTTGGTGCCCGTGACCTCAACCATGCCGCGCTTGGGATTGGCATCAATCTGCGAGATCGTGAGCGTCGCCCAGACGCCGCTCTTGAAGCGCACGATGGCGAAACCCTCGTCCTCGATGGTATCCTTGCCCCACTTCGACTGCGCCGCCCAGAAGCCCCGCTTGGCGAAACCCGTCACCTCGGTGATTTCCGAGTTCGCGAGCTGCAGGGTGTATTCGAGGACGTGGACGCCCCAATCGTAGAGGATGCCGCCGGAGATGGTCTTGCTGGAACGCCACCAGTCGCCGGGCTTGTTCCAGCCGCCCATGTGACACTCGATGCGCACGAGATCACCGATTACGCCGGATTTCACCACCTCGAGAGCTTTCATGATCGAGCCATCCCAGTGGCGATTGTGATAGGTGGAAAGAGTCACGCCGGCCTTCTTGGCGGCGGCGATCATCGCGTCGCATTCTGCCGTCGTGATCGCAAAGGGTTTCTCGCACACCACGTGGCGCCCCGCGCGCAGGCACTGCAGCGCCAGCGGCGCGTGGGTGTTATGCGGCGTGATCAGCACGATCAGGTTCACATCGGAGTTCTCGAGCATCGCGTCCACGTTCGCGTAAGTCTGGATTCCGGGAAAATCCTGTGACGCCACCGCCAGTCGCGCCGCATCCGGCTCCGCCACGGCACGGGGCGTCATGCCCGCCTTCTGCATCTCCTTCAGGTGGGAGCGCCCCATGTTAAAGGCACCGCCGTAGCCGACGACGCCAACTTTGATTTCCTTGGCCAGCTTGAAGCGGGATTTCATAGGTAAAGAGTAAAACACCGGAATAGGTCTCGCGGCGCCGCCCTTTGACCTAAGGTTCCTGTCGCCCGCATCAAAACTATTCGCTGGGCTCCGCAAGCGGTTCCCCTGAGATACCGCTTCGCTCCGCTCGTTTGCCGACGAACTCCCGGCGCAGGACCCTTCCTGTCTCTTGTCTTCGCGAGCGCTTCTCTCCCGCGCGTGCAGAAAACATAGACCAGGAACGCATCACCCGCGTCGGGCGGATGCCCAGCGTGACACGCGTTAGTCGATACACTGCTCGCCTCGGAACCGGGCTCGTTTCCTCGGTTGCAGAAATGATGTGCAAGGTTCGTAGGACGTCGCCAAGTGGCGGGTTTGGGACCCGGGATCCCGGCGAATCGGTCCTGGTCTGCCACGCGGTCCAAACCCCCATGAATCGTCAGCTAATTGAGTTCTTGCGGCGGGATTTTTTTTGCTGCAACGTGCGCCCCCTTGTCAGTTCAAGGCGCGGTCGCCAAGTGGTTAAGGCCGAGCTCTGCAAAAGCTCTACCGCCGGTTCGACTCCGGCCCGCGCCTCCAATTTCAGCTGAATGTGCAGTAGCGGTTTCAGAGTCACTGCGCCCGAAACGGACCCCAGAATCAGCACTCCCGAGAGTCTTCAGCGCTACCGGCGTTGACCCGCCGACTAGCCGATAACGCCTCGGAACCGGTTTCACCTATCGCCGCGTTTGCCTGATGAAACCACGGGGGCGCGTTATCGCATAACTGGTCGGGGCAATCAGGGGACACGTTCCATTGCGTGGACAAATGCACAGGAAAAGAGGCCAGCCTGAACACCTTCGGGGCCATCCAGCCATGGCTCAAAATATGATCGTCGCACGCTACGGTCCTTTTATGGCACTGATGCGGAATGAATTGAGGACGTGAACAACGTCCCCGGATCGGCTCGCGTGCGATCCCTAAGGAGGGGAAACAAAGGATTCAGTGATCGGCCAGCCCAACACGGCGGTGGTACGAACCGAAGCGCGAACCTCGCCGCCGATAACCACCGCATAGTTATTCCAAATGACACAGGGAGCGCCGATCATCGGAGAAGGCCCAGTGTCTCCAGGAGAATCGCGATTAGCCACCGGGGTCGTCGGCAAAACCGGGCCGTTCTGCCAGACTCTCCGGGTCAAATCGAATGCGAGCGTTTGGGCATCAAACCCGGGATGCTCACGCGGTTCCCCGGGAAACACCGCTGAATATCCGCCAATCGCCCAAATTCGCTGATCCACCACCGGACAGGGACTCGAAACACCAATGCGGGCCGACGGCAGGTCGGGCAAACGCTCCCATTTCCCTGCCGTAGAATCCAACACGTAAGCCCTCTTCGAGGGTATTGCTTTCCCCGAGGAATCGAATCCGATCCCCCCCAGGACGTAGAATTTTCCGTTCACGCCCGCACCCGCCGCGACAAAGACTCCCGGCTGGGGCAGGTCCGGTTCTCGCCGCCAAGCTCTGGACTGCTTTCCGATGTTCAAATCCAGCGACCAGACGTGAACGCTCGGCATTTTGCTGTCCGCCGCATTCAGGCCAGCCGCCACATAAAATCTTCCCCCGGTAATCACTCCCGCGCCATATCCAATCGGCTCCGGTAAGTCAGGGAGTCGGGTAAACACAAATCCGTCGCCCTGAGCCTGCATCGTCCAGACTTGGACCAGACAGCCCGTAGCATCTAGGCCTCCAGCGAAAAAGATCTTATCATCCGCGACAGCGGTGACGGCATTGGCGACCTTGAACGGAAGGCGTCCGGGATTGATTTTCCATTCGGAATCGAGTCCGTCCAAAGTGAAGATTCGATCGCTAAAAGTTTTTTCGCCCTTGAGCCAGTTGGGCAGCTTCGGAAATTGCGACCCTCCGGCCACCACGAGCCGACCATTCAGGACCCCGGCGACCATCCCGGCAAATCCGACTGAATCAGGCAACGGCGCAAAGAGTTTCCAAGGTGGAATCGTGGGCTTTGGGATGGCCACGCTCGCCGACGAAGCCGCGTTAGCGCATAAACTCATCGAGAATAACAGAGAATGGTAGAGGAATTTCACTGGCTGTTGGTTGTGATCTGAACAGTGCGGCCGTAAGTATAACGATCTGGCTGGCCCCAATAACTGTGGTCGTACACGACGAATACTTCGTCATTCCGGGTGGTCTCCTCGATACCCATATAATGGGTTGTCGGGACGCCAGAGGTCAGCCGAATCACGTTTCTCCACGTCAGACCGTGGTCATGGCTCACCGCGAGATAATTCCCGTTCCAAGGATGCTCGCAATGAGGCCAGCAGGCCTTCTGAGGGATCCTCACCCCAAAGGCCGCCACCATCAGGCCGCTGCGCAGGGTAATGAGGTCGGGATCGACTACTGCGCCACGCAATTCGTCCGGATTATTTTCATCTAAATAACGACCACTCCGGCCTTTAATCTCACGAAACATATCAACCCAGAGTTCTGTGCGATCGACGTCGAGACCCGCGAAAATTCGCGGGATCGCTTCGGTCCAAGTCGCTCCGTCGTCGTCTGAAAGGGCTTCGTAAAGATTCCGGCCCGTGCGCATTTGGCAGATCAGCCGGCCGGCATGCACGCCGCCCGAAACCCGCGCGATCACCGCTTCGCCAAAACCTTCGGTCCCTATTGGCGGCTGATGCGCAATCGATGCGATCATTTTCCAATGGTGGCCCCGATCAGTCGATCGCACTACCATCACCCGCGATTTTTTCATGGTCGGCATGTAGGTGGCGGGCACATCATCGTCTTCCAATTGGCCATAGATAGTGGTCAGCAAATCACCATTAGGCAGCTCAAGGATGCGGCGGTGTAATCGCTCCGCGGCGTGAGGGCGACCGCCGTCGTCGGTCGAAGCGTTGAAATTGACCTTCGGCAGTACGAACGTGATTTCCTGAGGCCCCTGCAGGGTTTGCCAGTCGTCGGTCGAACTATAGAGCCAGCCCATGCCTACGCCCGGGCGGTTGCCGGGCGTGACGTATGTATCTAACGCCAAGATGGTTCCATCCCTTAGTTGAACCATGCCGCCTTCAGCATTGAGTCCATTGTCGCCGGGAAGAAGCGGGATTTCCGCCCAAGTCCTGCCGGCATCTCGCGATATCACCGTCATGATCGCCGATGGATAGTGCATGCGCGAAGTCGAAAACGGCTTCGAAGGGGATTGAACCTGGACGATCAACGTACCCGCAGCCGTGCAAAGCAGGAAAGGCTGCAGTCCGCCCGGGCAGACCATGACCTCCGGTCCATAATCGAAACGGAGGCGACCGTCCGCATCCATCATCGACGGCCGGTTGTGCAACAACGCCGGGGACGCTTTCCCATGGGAAGAATCAAGAGCAGCGGACCCGGTGATCTGAACTAGTGGCAACGCAGCCAGCAAGCCGCACGCTGACTTTAAAAAGTTACGACGCGCGCGATTCACGGTTATAACCATCTTGTATACCGTTGTATTAAGTGTCCTGCAGCGCAGTCAATCACAAAGCCGCCAACCAGTCTGCTCGCCGTTACGTGTTGCTTTAGGTCAACGCACCTCCGGCCGCTTCGGCACCCAAACCGATGGCCGTTCACTTTCCTCGCAGCACATGTGGTCGAAATACCACTATTGGTTT
The DNA here is from genome assembly GCA_039936075.1 of Opitutaceae bacterium. GTDB lineage: Bacteria > Verrucomicrobiota > Verrucomicrobiia > Opitutales > Opitutaceae > Opi-474. Next base: position 7,197 of record JBDTJA010000167.1, read on the forward strand.
GACCATTTACCCGTCGACACTGGTATACACCGTAACGCGTCGCTAAATTATCGGTAGCGTCCCAGCGTTCGGTAAATTGCCCAGTTCGCATATCCTTATGTTCCTCAAATCGCCGGCATTGCTGTTCTGCTCGTTGCAACTTTTTGCTGTGACGCATGCCGCAAGCCCGGCGTGGGTGGCTCCGGACTCGTTTGACGGCAAAGATATTCTGCCGCGAGCGCCGTCCGTCGCAAAATTGGTCGTCCTGCACAATGATTTGGACTATCGCTTTGTGATGCACGACCCCGCGGTCGTCATGCGGGGTGACGGCCGTCAGCCTTTTCTTTTCCTCACCGCCAAAGGCACGCTCGTTTGCCAGGCGCAGTTGGCGGCGAAGCCCTATGGAACGAAGAAGAAAATGGTTTATCCGGTTTTGCTGGCAACGGTTGTGTCGCGCGACGGTGGGAAGAGCTGGAATCGGTGGACTCACGAGGAAAATCACGACGACGTGAATCTGGAAGGCGGGATCGTCCAGTGCGCGGATGGCACGATTCTGGCGCTTGATAGCTACGTAATGCCCGGCGAGAAAAAGGATCATGGCATCGGCGAGCTTTGGAAATCGCACGATGATTTTCGGACCTTGGAAGGCCCGTCATGGGTGGATTTTTTTCTGCCAACAATCCAGTTTGCCGCCTCCACTGATGACGGCGGCCGGCCTCATGCCGCAGCTCGATTACACCGTTCGATTATCGAACTGCCGAATGGGGATCTTCTTACGACGATGTACGCCCAATTCGCCGGCGACACAGCCTCAGCAGGTTATATCGCTTCAATGAAAAAGTCCCGCACCGTAGTCATTCGGTCCGGTGATCATG
>JBDTJA010000168.1:0-5862 GCA_039936075.1 Opitutaceae bacterium
TCCCCGACGAGCCGCGGACCATTGACGGCTCATCCGGAGCGTTAGCCCCCCTCGCGCATCACCCTTCGCGACTCGCCGTGGGCACCGGACGTGCCCGATGAGTTCATTGGGGAAAGTCGCCGATTCGGTTGACGCCTACCACGCCCACGTTGTCGCCGAAATCGCGCGCCCCCACATCGACAAAACGCCCACCGAGAAATACGCCACCCTCGCCTCGCACGGGCAGTCGATCATCATGGAGGAGTCCGGGATATTTAAGCACATGATGAACATGTTCGGCGGCGCACCTAAGCTGCTCATTCTCGAGAAACAGGTCGAGCAGGCGCGGCGAAACGCACGAAGATCACAAAGTTCCTGGATGCTGGGCTTCGTTCCCTTCCTAGACTTCGTGGTAAAACAAAGCTTCCTCTGCAAGGCGATGAGGTGGGCCGGGCGCTCCGCGCGCGGCAGCATTGTCCAACGCGCCTTGCGACGGAGCGCCCGGCCCCCCATTCCATTCACCTCAAACACGAAAAAGCGGGGTCAAACACCCCGCTTTTTAAAAACTGCCGCCCAAATTTAGGCGCAGTAACCGTCCATCACCCCCCGGCAATGAACGGTTACTGCGATGCCAGCAATATGCTCCCAGTGCTGGCTCTGGAAAGATTGAGCGTGACCTGCTCGGTGAGGCCCGACGCGGTGGCCATCTTCGACATCGCCCGGGCCGCGATCTCACGGCGCAGCGGGGTGTCGGCCGCAGCGTAGGCCTGCGTAACGACGCCCACCAGGTTGCGCACGGTGACACGATCAGGATCCGGCGATGAATTATTAGCACCCTGGGCGATCCAGCCGTCAGACGTTTTTGCCACCAGAGCGTGCGCCACGCCGCGACCGGCGTTGTTCACATACACCACCGACATGCCGGGCTTGAGCTGTGCGAAATCAACGGGCGTCACCACGATCGCGGTGCCGCTGGCGTAAACGGGCTCCATGGACTCGCCCGCGCCGATGAAAGCCTGGGCGCCCTGAACCTGCTGCGCCGCCAGCTCGGCGGCGTGCAGCTCATGGCCTTTGGCCACGATCACGGGAGCCGGTGCGAAGGACACGATGGAATCGAGATTTTGGGGCACTCCGATCGAACTGCAGCCGCCGAAAAAAAACGCGCCACCGACGATCGCCACCGCCATGCCGACGCGGGTGAGGGAGAGGGTTGGCAGGCGGTTGCGGTTGAATTGCATGCCGACACCTTACGCTTTTGCCGGCTCGCCGTGTATCCGTGCCGACCCGCGTTACCCCTACGTGAAGTCCGCTGGGTGCATCTACTTACCTCATCTAGCGGGACCTCAGGATCGGAGCCCAGACCGGCGCAACTTTCTGCCCTCACGTATGATAAAAGACTAGCCCTGTCCGGATTGTGGTCGATTTAAGAGGACTCTCTGCCAGCTTCCCATGTACTCCTCCCCCGCCCCCACGAGCCCGACCATTCGAGTACTCTACGCTGATGACGACCCGCAGATTTCCGGCGTCGTTCTGACCTATTTTTCGAACTACGCGCCGGAGTGCGTCTTGGAAATCGTGCCTAATGGGCGGGCCTGCCTCGCCCGGATGCTGGCCGGGGGGGTTGACGTACTGCTGCTCGATTTCGAGATGCCGGACATCGATGGCCTGCACATCCTCAACGAACTTGCTTCCCGAGGCGACACCACACCGGTGATCATGGTCAGCGGCAAGGGCCAGACCAAACTCGCAGTCAAAGCCCTGCGCGCGGGCGCCGTGGATTGCGTGGACAAGACGAGCCCGCAATTCCTCGAGCTGCCGGCGATCGTCCAACATGTTTATGCCCGCCAGCAGGAAAAATTACCGCCGGCCCGTCCCGCCGCGCCCACGGCGGAAAAATATCACGTCCTGTTGATCGAGGGCACGGAGGCTTTGCGGACCGCGGTGACGGTCTTCTTCGCCCACCACGCCCCGCGCTTCTCACTCGTGATGCTCCCCACCCTCGATGGCCTCGAGCGCGCCCTGGCCAGCCGGGTGATGTTCGACGCGGTCATCGTGGGTCCGCATCCTGGCGCGGACACTCCCCTCGACGCCCTGCGGAAACTTCACTCGCATTCCTCGGGTGCGCCCGTGGTTATCCTGGCAGCCCGGAATGACGGCGAGACCGCTGTCGCCGCGTTCAAACTCGGAGCGCAGGACTATATTCTGCAAGCCGACGGATATCTCTCCGAACTGGTCTTCTCGCTCAACAGCCTGTTGCGCCACGCGGACACTGACCGGCTCAACCAGCGGCTGACGCGCGACCTCGCGGAGCTCAATCACTCGCTCGAGGCCCAGGTCGCCACCCGTACCAAGGAATTATCCACCGAGGTGATCGTGCGGCAGAAGGCCGAGCACAACGCGGCCGAGCACGCCGCACGCCTGCGGATCCTTTCCAAACGCCTGTTCAAGATTCAGGAGGACGAACGCCGCGCCATCGCCCGGGAGCTGCATGATCAGGTTGGCCAGATGCTCACGGGACTTAAAATGCAGCTGGAAAGCATGGTGCGCGCAGCCACCGGCGGAACGCAGCCGGAGTCCCTGAAAGACGGGTTGGCCGACTCACTCACCCTCGCCACCGAACTCATGGGGCATGTGCGCGAGCTCACGCAGCAGTTTCGGCCGCGCATCCTGGATGATCTCGGCTTGCGCGCCGCCCTCGAGTGGCACGCCCGGCTTTTCCAGCGCCAGACCAATGTGAACGCGACCGTGGACGTTTCCCTGCCCCAGGAACGTCTGCCGGGAGAGCTCGAGATCGCTGTCTTCCGCATGGTGCAGGAGGCCCTCACGAATGTCGCGCGTCACTCCGGTTGCCCCCACGCGTCGGTTACCGTGACTCACACCGACGCTTCCAGCCAGCCGGACGGCACCGCCCGGTTACTCGTTGAAATCACGGATCGCGGCCAGGGCTTTGACCTCGAGACCGTGCTGGCCTCGCGCAATTCCATCGGCCTGACCGGGCTCACTGAGCGTGTCACCCTCGCGGGCGGCACTGTGGAGATTTTCTCCCGCCGCGGCCAAGGCACGCGCATCCATGCCGAGTTCCCGCTCGGCATCGGTGCCGAGCCCAAACCCACTCTCGTCACGTCGGGAGGCCGCGCATGACCACGGTTGTTCTGGCTGATGACCACGAAATCGTGCGCAAGGGCGTGCGCAGCGTGCTGGAAGCGGAGAAAACCTTCACGGTCCTCGCCGAGGTTTCCGACGGTCTCGCGGCCGTCGCCGCCGTTGAGAAACACAAGCCCGCCCTGCTCTTCCTCGACCTGAGCCTGCCGCGGCTGCACGGCATTGAGGTGCTGCGCCAAGTGCGTTCGATCAGCCCGCAAACCCGCGTGCTCATTCTCTCGATGCACAACGACGAACCCTATGTGATCGAGGCGCTCCGCGGTGGAGCCATGGCGTACCTGCTGAAAGGTTCCGACGCCGCGGAAATGTTGCACGCCGCCCGCGAGGTGCTGGCCAATCGGCGTTTCCTGAGCGCACCACTCTCCGACTGGGCCATCACCGCGCTGGTCAGCAAACCCTCCGAAACCGCCGATCCTCTCGCCACGCTGTCGCCGCGCGAACGGGAGGTGCTGCAATACGCCGCCGAGGGGCTGTCCAACACCGAGATCGCCGAGAAACTCTTCCTCAGCCCGCGCACGACCGAAACGCACCGCACCAACCTCATGCGCAAGCTGAACCTGCAGTCCCAGACCGACCTCGTGCGCTTCGCCATCCGCAAGGGTCTGATCGAAGCTTGAGAATTTAACCACGGATTACACGCCGCGCCACAGATCAATCCCCATCGCCCGTGGCTATTGCTCTGCACTGTGAGGAGCCCCACTCGGCGGGACCCCGAAGCCATCCAGCCGGATCGCCACGGCGCGCTTCGCGCACCTCGCGATGACAAGGGGAAAAGCTCAAGGCGATTGGTACAAGACTGTCTGAAGATTGATCCGTGTCTGCCCATGTCATCCGTGGTGAAATGGACCGGACGGTGGAACGAGATAGGTCCAACGCCTTGGCTGGGGAGCAACGAGGAAAAGCGCGCTCAAGCGCATTGAGCAAGGGTGTACCCACGAGCGTGAACGAGTGGAGGGAGCCGGCCATTCGCTCACGCTCGTGGGTACATCCCGCCCTTCGGCTATGATTTTTTTGAAACTGCGCTAAAGATAACGCCCTCTTCGGATCTCAATCCTCATCCCTTCGGCTCGGCTTTCTTCCGCCCGCGGGCGGCCGGTTTCTTTTCGCCGCCGTCCGCGTCGGGATATTTCGAGGCCTTGGCGTTCAGCCAAAGCTCGTCCTTGGCGTTCTTGTTCAACCAGAAGATTTCCCCCCCGTGCTCGACGAAAACCGGCTTTTCGCGCGTCTTCTCCGGCACCTTGAGTCCGACGGCCACGAGCGCCCCGACAAAATCCTCGGCCGATTTGCCGAGCTTCTCGGCGAGTCGGTCAGCCTTGCCCGAGAAACCGCCCGTCTTGGTTTCCTGCAGCAGCAGGCGCACCGCGGCGAGCACGTGGCCCGGCGTGGGAGCCGGAGCGACCGCGGACAGGGCCGCTTCGGTCGCCGTCGCGCTCGACTCGAGCGGCAACTCTGCCGTCTTCGGGGCGCCATCCGCCGGCTTTTCCTTGCCGTTGATCCACAGGCCGCCGCGCGAATCGAGGTTGAGCCACCAGAGATCAGGACCGATCTCAAGCATCGCCGGCTGGTCCGCGGCCGCTTCCGGCACGACGAGCCCGAGCGTCTTGAACGCGGCCACCAAGTCCGCCTCGTTGACCCGCAGTGCCCGCGACAGGAAACTTGTGCTGCCCGAGCCGCCGGCCTCGTGCCGGTTGCGGCGCATGTGCGGACGAATGCGGTCCAGCAGCGCCGGACCCTCCGGCAGCTTCCCACCACCGGACTTCTGCTTTTGATTGTCTGGCTTCCGCTCGTTGCTGGAAGAAACCTCGTTGCCCGCCGTGTCCTTCGTGCCAGACACTTCGGTTGATCCGGAACGATTTTCGCCCTCGGGCCGGCCGGCCGCAGGCTCGGCGGCGGCGGGATTGGCCACCTCGCTCGCCACACTCGCGCCCTTCACGACGCGGAATACGGGGCGCGGCTTTTCGCGCGTGTTGATCCACAACTCGCCGCGGCGGTTGATGTTCACCCAGAAAAGATCGCCGTCGTATTCGACATACACCGGCTCCGCGTTCTCGTCGGTCGGAATCTGCATCCCGCACTCCACGAGCGCGCCCTTCACATCCTCCTCAGGCAGGTCCCACTTCTTGGCGACGTAATCCACGCCGACCGACATGCCCGGGCCACGCTGGTTGCGGCGCATGTGCGGCTTGAGCGCGTCAAAGAAGGTTGGCAGCTCATTCTCCTCGTTGAGCTTGTCCCACTCGTCCTTTTCGGGCGCGTCGGGATCGCTGTCGCGCGAGGTGTCCACCGGCTTGCGGAAACCGTCATCCGGCGCGGTCTTTTCCTCGAGAAAGCTCGGGGACTTTTCCTCCGCCCCCGTCGCGCTGGACGCCGCGGCCTGGAATTTCGCGGCAAACTCCGCGCGGAGTTTCTCCGCCTCCGCCTTGGCCGCCGCCGCGGCGGCGTCCTCCAGCGACCAGTCCCGTTGCGTCGAGCGACGAGCGAGGCCGTTGAAGGCGAGCAAGTTGTCCGCCTGCGAGTGAAAATGGACAATCTCCCATTCGTCGCGGCCGAGATCGTTTAGAAATTTTTCCAGGAGCGCGGGCGAGGCAAAGCCTCCCTTGCCGCTGGTGATGACCTTGTATTCCCAAAGTGACATAGAAAGTGGTGTAATTCTCCGGAACCCAAGGCATCCCAAATGACGGAAGCCTTGCCGAGCCAAATCGCGCGATTACTTCGTCACCG
>JBDTJA010000169.1:0-4651 GCA_039936075.1 Opitutaceae bacterium
TATTGCGCCGGTCCGGATTCAGGCGCGTAGGAGTGCGGCATGCCCGACGAGCCCCGGATCGCAGATGGAGACCTCCAGCCGTTCGGTATGCGAGCAGAGCAAGTCGTCTGCCAGCAATTGAGCATAGGTGATCCCGACACCCGCGCCTCCAATGGCCAGAAATCCACGGCGAAAAGGGGTGTCCCAAAAAAACCGCGCAGCGATGAGCGGCGAAGTCATGCGCGCGGGAATAACTTCGTCTCCGAGCTGGTCAAAATTTGATGCTGGCGGAGATGAAGAGCAGGCGCCCAATCGGCGAGTACTGGGCCGTGTCCACGTTGTTGTTGTTGTTGGCCGCGTTCTGCGAAAGACCGGCGTAGGGCGGCATGCGATTGAAGAGGTTGTTCACGCCGACCGTGACGCGCAGGCCATGGAGGTAACTCCAGAGGTTGCCGGCGGCGGCCCGGTCGAAGGTATAACTTTCCTGAAAATCCCAGGCGTAATAGGCATCGATCTTGGTGGACGGATGCGTGGCAAGATAAACGGCGGGCGGCGTGGAGCCGACGTCGATCATCGAGGAACTGTAGGTATTGCCCACCGTGGTTTCCCAGGCGTGCATTTTCCAGTCGAGCGTCGTGTAGAAGCTGTATTTCGGCATCGAACCGGCAATGGTCTGGCCATTGGTGGAGTACCCGGCGAATTCGTAAAACCGCGCGATGGGAAGCGTCTGGTATTGATACGATTTCAGGTAGGTGCCGGTGGAGCCGATGGTCCAGGTGCCGGCCTGGGCGGTGTGGAATTGATACTCGGGCCGGATGTCCACGGACTGCACGTGGATGCCACCCGAATTCACGAAGTGGTCGGTGATGTAGAGGTTATTGGCATAGCTTCCGCCGACCAGGTAGGCCGCCAGACCGCCGGGGGCGGCGAGCATCGTCTGGCTGGACCCGGGTTGGCCGGCGATGCCGCCGACCGCGATCGCGCTGAAATACGGCGAAGCGGCGCCGAGAGTGTTGACGCTGTTCAGGATGTTGTTTCCCCCGATGCCGGCGGGGAGACCCTTGTAGAACAGGTTCGAGTAGTCGACCGAGAGCGAAAAGCCCGTCAGCACCTTGGGTGAGAGCACGAAACCGAGATTGCGCGTCCACGCCTGACTGGGCTTCAAGTCGGGGTTGTTGCCGTTGCCCGAGTAGTAGAGGAAAGTCGTGTTGAGGCGCGGATCAGGCGGAAGGTTCGCCGCGAAAAATGTCGCGCTGGAACTCAGCGCGGCGTTGGGCGGAGCATACTCGTGGGAAAGGTCGGGTGCGGCGAAAGCCTTGGAATAGGTAAAATGCAGAGTGAACTGGTCGTCGACTGGCTGCCAGCGCACGCCAAACTTGGGGACCGTCGAATTGCCCACGTCGGAGTATTTCTCGAAGCGTTCCGCAAACGAGAGGTCGAGGGCATGCGCACCGGGCAGCACGAAATTTCCGCCGATGACGGGCACGCGCAACTCGGCGAAGAGTGAATCGATGGTGCGGTCCTTCGAAAACGGGTCGAAGTTCAGACCCGCCGCCCAGTTCTTGTTGTTTGGAAAATTGGCCTTGGTGTAGGAGTCCTTGTCGGGGGTGCCGCTCATCGTCTCCTTGCGCGTGGCTGCCCCTACCGCAATCGCCATCTTGCCGGCAGGCAGCGTGATCGGCGTACCGACAATCTTCCCGTCGAACGAGGACAGTTTGCTTTGGCCGGTGACTTGCTGGGTACCATAAAGATTGGCAAGGGAGGCGGCGTTCTCGCCGCTGCGGGCAAACGGATCGAGCGCGGGTTGGGTGATGTAGTTCAGGCTCGCCGGGTAGGTGGTGATGTCGAGCACCCGGCTGAAATTGCCGCCCGGCGTGGCGACGCCCGCGGAGTTGTAGCCGCCGGCGATCGCCAGATTCACGTTGGGCACATAAACGTCGTTCATCAGGCGCTGGACGACTTTTTCGGAACTGTAGGTTCCGCCAATTTCCCAATTCCAGTTTTCATTGATTTCCCCGCGCAGGCCGCCGGCGAAGCGATCACCCGTGCCTTTGTTAAACGTCTGCAAGGGACGGTCGAGATAACCAACCGAGACACCCGTGGCGGGCGCCGCGAGCGGATTGAAGGGCGCGCCCGCCGGCACCGTGACATTGGCCTGGAGATTGCCAAAGAAAGAGGAGGTTTGGTTGAAGCTCCGGGTCCGCGAAAGGAGCGCGTTGCCGAAAGCCACGAGCTTCTTGGGCACGATGTCGAACGTGCCATTCACCATCGCGACGGATTGTTCGGACCGAAGGAGCATCGTGATGTAGGGCGAGGCGTTGAAAAGCGGGATGGAAGGGCTGCCGGCGCCGAGGTAGGTGCCATTGGCCACCAGCGCGGCGTAATTCGGGGCCGTGGCACCCGCGCCGGTGGGGTTGGCTGAGCTCGGAGTGGAGAGCGAGGGCACGAGATAATTGCCACCAGCAAAGCCGGGGAACGCCGTGCCGGTCTTGGGGTTGTTGGCGATGAAGGGCCGCTGGTACTGCCAAAGCGGATCTGTTTTTGACCAACTGACACTCGCGGTGATGCTCACTCCGTCATGCGCGGCACCGGCCGTGAGGTAGGCCGAACGCTCTGTGTAGTTGCCGGTGTTGGTCGAGACGGCATAACGGCCGCCAATTTCGCTGCCATTGTAGTCGGATTTTAGAATGATGTTGATCACGCCGCCGATCGCATCGGAGCCATAGATGGCCGAGGCGCCGTCGGTGAGCACCTCGATGTGGTCGATGGCCGCCACGGGGATTTGATTGATGTCGACGAAGTTCTTGCCGCCGCCCAAGCCGTTCGCCCCGCTGCTGGCCACGCGCCGGCCGTCAATCAAGATCAGGGTGTCAAGGTTGCGCAGCGCGATCTGAGAGCCGCCCGCCGTGTTCTGGTTGACGTTGGTTGCGTTGCTGTTGCCCGTGTTGCTCCGACCCGCGAACGCCGGCACGCTCTTGCGCAGGATCTCGAGCAGGTTCGAGTTGAGCCCGGTGTCCTCAATATCGTGGCGGCCCAAGACGACCACCGGCGCATCGGTCGCATCCACTGCCATCGGGATGCTCGAACCGGTTACCACCATCGTGTTCAGTTGCACGACATCATCGGTGGCCGGCCCGTCACGCACGGTCATCTTCGGCGCGGCACCGGGATTTTTTACGTTCCCAGCCCTGATCACCGCAAGGAGACCACCTTTGGAATTGACCACCGTCAGTGACGTAGCGGCGAGCATTTGGTCCAAGGCCTCCCTCGGCGTAAACTCCCCTTTGACCGCATTGGTCTGCACGCCTTTCACGACATCCGCAGCGTAAATGATTTCCTGGCCGGATTGTTCGGTAAAAGATTTGAGTGAAAGCGTGGCATCATCTGCCGGCAGGTCAAAAACCCGCTTGACGGGTTCAGCCGTCGGGGCGCTGAACGACAGGAGCGGGGCTAGGCACAGGAGGGCAAAGATCCTTCCGAAGACAGGCGGGAGCGAGGGGTGGGATGACATTGGGATAAGGCGGGATTGCAGAAATGAGCGGATAACCGCGTCTACGATTAAGACGCGGGCCCGGGCCCGGGCAGTGACAACAATTTCGCCGCTGCGCCGGTCAACGCGCTTCGCGCAGGAGAATTTCGGTGCCGTTGCGCTCGGCAATTACTCCAAAGTCCGCCTCCAGCACGTCCACGAAATTCTCCATGCCGTCATAGCTCACGCGACCGCTGACACGCAGGGCCGCGAGCCCCGCGCCCCGGACTTTCAATTGCACCGCGCCCGGACCATCCTGCTCCACGGCCAAACGATTGAAGCGGTCCACGACCTCGGCCAGCGGCGTTGCATCAAAAACGAATCGGCTGCTTTGCCAGGCGAGGGCGCGATCGATCTGGCGCGGGGTCAGAACTTCCACGACCAGCGGCGGGATTTCTGCCGTATGCGGTAGCATCGGAATCGCGGCTCGCTGACCGGCGACCAGAATCAGGCCTGGGCCCAGCGCGGCGGGAATCTCGCTCGGCCTCAGCGGCTGGCCTCCCGTGGGCAACCGGGCCGGGTTTGTTCCAGCCATCACCCCGACCCGTCCCTCGGTCACCAGGACATGGACAGCGGTCTCGTCCAAGCGCACATCAAAGGCCGTCCCCACAGCCCGCACCGTGACGCCACCTGCCTCGACGATGAACGGGCGGAGGGGATTTTTCGCCACTTCGAAGTGGGCTTCGCCTCGCATCAACCGGATGCGACGTTCGCCAACGGTAAAATGCTCGGCCACCTCGCTGCCGGAACTGAGCTCAACGCGGGAACCATCAGGCAATCGCAGGAAATGTGCTATGGCGATGGCCGGCGTGGCCGGGACTGCCCGCGTTGAATCGGAGGCGCGCATAAAAAAGAGGCCGGCAATCACGGCCGCGGCCGCGAGCGCAAGAATCGCCGGGGCGTGCGATCGCCGCCGCCAGGTATTGAGCAGATCGTGATCGGCCGGTCCTTCCACCGGCCGTGGATAAAATGCCAGACGGTCGAAAATGCGGTCGGCCATTTCGACCTCAGCCAACATCTCGGCATGCCGCGGATCGGCCGCGCACCAAGCTGCGAAAGCCGCCGCCTCGGTGTCGGTCGGGGCGTGCGCCCGCCGGAGGGCGAGCCACTCAGCCGCCTGCCGTTGGATGGCCCGGACGGTGG
>JBDTJA010000170.1:0-9033 GCA_039936075.1 Opitutaceae bacterium
GGGCTCGCGCTGGGCAATCTGGTGGGCGGGGCCGCCCCGGCGCAGCTGATGAAGCTGGGCTGGAGCTACAATCGCGCGCGAAAGACCATGATTGGCCTCGCCTCCGCGGTCATCCCGGTCTGCTGCCTGTCGATCACCCAAGTGTCGGGTGCGGGCGTGGTGCTGGGACTCATCAGCGTGGCGGTTTTTTTCCATGCGGTATGGCTGAATATCGCGCTGCCGGCGGAAGTGCTGCCGTCGCATGTGGTCGGAACGGTGACGGGCGCCGCGGGTTGCTTGGGAGGAGTCGCCGGGATCATCGCCCAGCAAGTCACTGGCTGGACCGTGCAAAACTACTCGTTCACCCCGCTCTTTGTGGTCGGCTCCGTGCTGCACCTGACGGCCTTTGCGATCGTGGGACTGATGGTGGGCAAGCTCGGGGTGATGCAACCGGTGGGAGCGGCGCGGGTCGCGCCCGCGGGGGCCTGAGCGCCCCGGTTTTTTTGACTCCGCGCGAGTGATGACGATCCGAGCCACCCTGACCGGAGCGGGGTGATATCCTGCGCAGAAGTAAAATACCCACGTCGTGCCGTTCTGGTGGAGTGGGGTACTGAACAAGCACGATGGCCTGCTGGCGATTGGCGCAACCGTCTGAATCGCGAGGGTCGGGCGGTTGCCGACATCATCGGCCTGCGCGGTGAAGGCTCCGTTTCACCTGCCGCGGGCTCGACTGCATTGTAGCGATCTGTCGTGGGAGTTGTCCGGTGACAGGTCGACGATGGAATGAGTGATGCTCTAAGTGCCGTGGGGCTTAAGCGAATGTGGGAGGGGATTACCCTTCGAACCCTTCGATATTTTCACCTTGCCCGGGCAGGGGCGCGCCGTAAGGTGCGCGCTCCGCGGTTAGTCCCCATCGTCTAGCCCGGTCAGGACGCCTCCCTTTCACGGAGAGAACCGGGGTTCGAATCCCCGTGGGGACGCCAGCGGTTATTGCGGATGAACAGGTTGCAAAATTAGTTGCGCCCCGTGGGGTGCCCAAATTCAGGAGTCTAGATGCAGCTACATGAATCTTTAACCATCCATACCGGGTCGCACGAACCTCGGATGATCAAGGTTATCGAATCTGCTTCGCATCTCTTACGGACGTGGAATTTGACGTATAAGTAGCATGGAAACGCCGATCAACTCTCTCCCCGGAAATCAATTTACGGACATCAATGGCCTGCGATTCTGCGGGATTTTTCCAAACGGTAAAGAACCGTCGATCCGTACGCTGCGCGAATGGACCCGCCTTCGTCGCATCCTGCACCACCGGGTTGGGCACTTCGTTTATTACGATCCCGGCGAAATTGCCGCTTACATCCGAACCCATCTACGCGTGCCCGCGCGCGGTGAAACTGCCGGAGCGCGGCATACCCGGCATGGCGCCAAATCCTGAAATGCTGTTACGTTTTAATACCATAACCTCATAAGTGAGTGAAATACGTAACAAGGGCACTCGACTGAAAAAGGCCAGCGACGACGCCCTTAGCCTCGGAATCTTCCACGGCCGTGAATTCGTTGCCGACCGCTTCAAGTATCGGAACAAGATTTGGTCCGATGTTGCGGTCGAAGCCCTGGGTGACGGCTGGCACGGCCGGAGATTTGCCATGAACGAACTGACCGCCGCCGAGGTCTGCCGGGTGCGCCACGTCCTCCAACCTTACCTTGAGATGCTGATGTGAACGGCCCAAAAAACATCGCAGCTCGGTCGCGTTAACCGGCATCCTCTTTTCTGAACCAAGTTGAATCGTGGTCCAGTGGCATCTCGATGTGGTATCCTAATTCTTTGTAACCGGTCTGGCGCCGACGAAACATCGCATTCGTGATCGCGTGGTTTTCATCGAGGTAGTCGAAGATCAAGGGATCGCCCTTAGCGTCGTGCAGTCGGTGAAGCCGCCCGGCATATTGAATCAGTCGGCCCTTAAACGAAAGCGGCATCGATAAAACCAGAGTGTCCAGACGCGGCAGATCGAAGCCTTCACCGATCAGTGACGCCGTCGCGAAAAGCACGAACGGCTTTCCGCTATCGTAGTGTACGGCGATTAGGCGCAGGACTTCGCTCCGGGCTCTTTTGCCCATCTGGCCATCCAGTCTATAGCACGCGACGCCGGTGGCGTGTGCGCTGAACGCCTTCTCAAGATGCTCTAGATAGACCTTGCGGTCGGCCAGCACGAGAGGTGAGCGCTCCATCACCACGCATAGCAAGAGATCGGCCACGATCACTGCGATCCGTCCCTCATCCCTCACCAACGATTCCCAAATAACGTGAATCGGTGGGCGCGCACCGACCTCAGGTGGCAGAGTCAACGTTGTGAGCCGGACCTTCACAATCCTCGCTTGTCCGGCGGTGGCATTTACAAACGTGTGCCGGATCGGACCGCATTGGGCGAAAAGCAAGTTTTCCAGCCGGTCCTTGCGCTTCGGAGTAGCCGTGAGGCCATAGAGCCGTCGGCTGGAGCACGCTTTCAGCACCGCTTCAAACGAAGCCGCCGGCACGTGGTGGCATTCATCGACGATCACCAGTCCGTAGCCGGTCAGCCCCTCCGCCAGATCGTCCGCGCGGCTCAGCGACGGAAGCATTGCGATGTCCAATCGCCGGGTGAGCCGCGGAGATTGGCTACGCCAGACCCCGATTTCTTTTCGCTTCAATCCGAGGAACTTCATCGCAGTCTCCCGCCATTGATCCAACAACACGGCCCGGTGAACCAACACGAGAACGGAGGTGCGGGCACGTGCGATCAGAGCACATCCCATCACCGTTTTCCCCGCGCCGGGAGGCGCACAGAGCACCCCGGTGTCCTCTTTGAGCATGACTCGCACCGCCGTCTCTTGTTCTGGACGTCGTTCACCCTGAAACTTCCAAGTTACGCGCGCCCCAGTCTGCCGCCCATCCTGTACCACCACTGTTGCCCCGGCGGCCTCCAGCAGGGAGATACTCTGCTCCAGGACGCCGCGCGGCAGTACAATTCGATCCGGGTGCCATTCTCCGGCGAAGAGGAATCGCGGAGTGTTGAAAGTCGGAAAGCGTAACCTCAGCTTCTCATGAAAAACCGGATTGGGAAATGTCGCCAGCCGACGCAATCCAGCCAAAACTGGCGCCGGCAGTGAACGCGGCACGTGAATCTGAGCATCCAAACGCACCGTAACTTCGCCAGAGAGCATCCCGCTCCTAATTCGAGGATGCGTGAGGTCCAATATGGCGACATCGCTTTGCAGGTCAAAGTCGTGGCCGAGCGCGAGACCGCGCTTGAGGGAAGGTGTAAGCGGCGCGAGGGGTGCGATTCTGGCCAAGATTCGTTCCAATCCCTCGTGGCTGAGTCGTGCGATTGCGGCCAAATACGACCACTGATCCTCGAATGCTTCCATCTGCGCGTTCACAAAGAGGGTGTTGCCTTCTTGCCGTGGAACTTTGGCCAGCGGCAGTGCGATCAAATTTCCAAACCCGCCGGCTGGCAGCGTGTCCTGACTCGGAAACAGCCGATCATAGGTGCCCAAGCCAAGTGTCGGTCGCACCGCTGACGCTTTGGCGACAAGGATTGTCCCCAACCTTCGCGCGGCCGTGGCCGGCACGGGAGCTGCAAAGAACATCCAAGCGTGCGCGCCGTTGCCCGAACGCGAACGCTCAATGGCGACTGTGACGCCGACCCGTTCGGCCGCCTCACGGTAGGCGAGCACGTCATCCCGCCAGCCATCGCCGTCGAAGTCCGCTGCGAGAAAACGGCAGGTGTCATCAACTTCGATGGCATATACGCCGAGCGTGCATGCGCCCCGCAGGTGTGCTTCCACGGCCCGCTCGTCGAGCGGCGGGAATCGTTGATGGAGGCACTCGGCGCACTTCACCTTGGGCTTATAGCATACACCAGGACGCCATTCGTTGTCGCAAGCGGGCGCGTATCCGCTCTTCCCGGTTTTCTCATTTTCCCACCGCTTCGGGAATACCGAACGGCGCGTGCCGAACAGGTCGAGAAACAGGGCAACCTTTTCCGAAGGTGTGCGTGGGGCTCGCGTCAACATAGACTCGGTGGTGGCACCGAGCTTGAGTTGCCCCTCGGACTCAAGAACGCCGAGTTCGTCCTCAATCTTGACGGTCTCGGTCGTGAGTTCTGCCAATCGCCGTCGGAGATCGGCCGCGCGTAAGTGCTGCGGCGATGAGTTCATTTAACGACGGGTTGTCCGAGGATGGGATGACGTCTTTTCCGGCACTAGGCGGGCCGGCTCTTCCAGAATATCGAGAATGGCGCGGGCGCAAAATACCCGGTCGCGTTTGCTATTGCCCACTTTCGCTACGACACCTCCAGCTTCCAGCGCTGCGATCGCGCGCATCACGGTGTTATAAGCAACCCCCAACCGGCGTTCGGTCTCGCGTGGACTCAGGAAAGGATTGGCCCCGAGGAGATTGATAAGTTGCAGCGGCACCTTTGAACCACCCCCGGAGAAATCGTGGCGCCAATCGGCGAGTTGTCGGTTGATCCGCTCGGCCCGACTCAAGGCATCCTCGGATTGGCGGGCCACCCCGTTGAGAAAATATTCGATCCAACCCGCCCAGTCTCCCTGCTCGGTCACAGCGCGCAGACCCCCATAGTAGTCGATTCGGGTCGCCTCAAAAAACGCCGACAAATACAAAAGTGGTTCGGGCAGCACGCCGCGGGCACACAGGGAAAGCGTGATGAGCAATCGTCCAACCCGGCCATTACCATCGAGGAACGGATGGATGGCCTCGAACTGGTAGTGCATCAGTGCGGCATGCACGAGTGGCGGGATGGTCTCATCATGCAGGAAATCCTCCCATTGTCCGAGGTGGGCCAGTAGGGTGTCCGGCGGGGGAGGCACATACGAAGCATCCGCCAGGGTGCAGCCCGGCCGGCCAATCCAGTTCTGCGTCCGGCGGAATTCTCCGGGTGTGGCTTGGTCGCCTCGGACCCCGGTCATCAGCTTCTCGTGAAGCTCGCGGACCAGACGGAGCGAAAGCGGCAATGTCTTCAGGCGTTTCAGGCCGTGCTCCAAAGCAGCCACGTAGTTGCCCACCTCACGCAAGTCCTCGGGATTGCGTTCGGGGAGCACGCCGGCCTCTGCGGCCAGCAACTCGCCCAAGGTTGCCTGGGTGCCCTCGATCCGACTGGAGTAGACGGCTTCGCGGCGGATGAAGGGCCGGATGAGCACATGAGGGTTGGGAAGTTGCCTCCCTTCCCCAGCAAGGCGCCCCAACAGACGGTCTGCTTGCGAAAGGATGCGGACCAAACGTGGCGTCCAGACAATCTCGGGCGGGAGCGGATTCGGGCGGAAGGCTTTGTATCCCTCCATGGTTTTGATCCAGCGGCCCGTCGGATCGGCCTGCTTGCTCGTTTTCACGTGTGGAAACAAGCAGGAGGCTTATTTCCATTAAAGCCAAAAATGAAAATAAGCGCCGACGCTATTTCCTCCGGAAGCAATACGGCAAGTGTCACCGAACCGGGCTTTGTCGTGATCGACAGATGCGCAAGCGAGCCGAGAAATTGGGTGTGAGGTTGTCCAAAGGTTGCCAAAAAATCTGTTTTTTCTTTCGCTGCGATGCACGTTTTTGCAATCTCTTGCTCGTTCTAAACTATTAACCCTCAACTAAGCCCCCGTTTGCTAGCTACTTAGCTTCAGAACCGATTTCCGGTTCGAATCCCCGTGGGGACGGCAGCGATTGTTCTGGATGACCAGGTTGCAAAATTATTTGCGCCCCGTGGGGTGCCAAAATTCAGCAGTCTAGATGCAGCTACATGAATCTTTATCCATCCGTGCCTGAGCGCACAATCCTCGGTTTATCAACGTTATCGAACCTGCTTCGCATCCCTTACGGCCGTGGCATTTGACCTGCAAATAGCATGGAAACGCCGATCAACTCCCTCCCCGGAAATCAATTTACGGACATCATTGGCCTGCGCTTCTGCGGGATTTTTCCAAAGGGTAAAGAACCGTCGATCCGTACGCTGCGCGAATGGACCCGCCTTCGTCGCATCCCGCACCACCGGGTTGGGCACTTCGTTTATTACGATCCCGTCGAAATTGCCGCTTACATCCGAACCCATCTCCGCGTGCCCGCGCGCGGCGAAACTGCCGGAGCGCGGCATACCCGGCATGGCGCCAAATCCTGAAATGCTGTTACGTTTTAATACCAAAACTTCATAAGTGGGTGAAATACGTCACAATGGCACTCGACTGAAGAAGGCCGCGACACCGCCCATAGCCTCGGAATCTTCCACGCCCGTGACTAGGTTGCCGCAGGCTATTCCAGGGGTATCATCGCCGTCTCCTCAGCCAGGAGCAGGTGTGCCAGCTTGGGCGCGGGTTCTACGCCTCGGTGAACTGAGGAATCGCGGTGGGCAATCATCCCGGTCCGGTCTACTCACAGGGAGCGGACTGCCCGGAGAAATCCCTCGAAAACCTTGTCGCGGATCTCCTCGGGGAATCCGGATTTAATCTCGCGGTTAACCTCCTCCACGGCCTTGGGAGCTGCAGCTGCGATTTCCGCGAACAGCTCCGCACTAATCCCCAGACCGGCAAGTCGCGTGATCGCGTCCCAACTGCGAGCCTTGAGTTCGCTCATTTTCCAGTGGGCACTTTTGCCGTGCACCGCCATGGCAAGTTTGGCTTTACGTGGATCGAGGTGATTCGGACCGCGGCCGATGATGGGCCAGGCAGAGAGGACATCGTAGAAGGGGGTCAGGCGATGACTGCCGCCTCGCTCGATGAAAATGGAAAAATTCTTCGCGTGGCCGTCGGTCGCCGCCAGCAGCCAGAAAATCATCTGGGCCTTGAGGAAGGCGCGTTTGTCTTCCACGGGCGCAAGGCTGGCATCGAGCACGCGCAGGATATCCCGCATACCCGGACCGCCATCACCCTCGTACTTCATCGTGCTCGGCAAGCCGAGGGCCTGGCAAAAATCCTCCTGGGGGAGACGGGCGATCCAACCCGAACGCTGGAGACGCCGATCAAACCGTTCCACGGCGAGGACCTTCCGCTTGCCGAACTCCAGGATTTCGCAGCGCGCGGTATTCAGGCCAAGGCGCTGCATCAGGCGGGCGCAGAGCCATTCGTTCTCCACGGAACCCTGCATGTCCATTTGCAGATGACCGATGAGTCCGAGGGGCAGCTTCAAAATATGCGTGGTCGGGGTTGCGCCCCGAGGCCGACACCACCGGCCGTCGTGAAAGAGGAGGGCCGTTTTTTCCTGTGCGCCAGCAAGCGATATGCGGAAGTCGCTCTCGTCGTCCTGTCCCATGATCCGCGCGGGCGAAAGACTTCCCGCAATCAGTTCCTCGACGCGATGGTCGCTGAGCGGTTCGGCATCGATGCGGTCAAAGCCAATGGGTGTTTCGCCATCGGGCAAAAGTTGGACGGCTCCGACACAATCGCGGCCAATCGCCTTGAGAAGGTCGAAGGCTTCGGTGGAACCAGTGGCGAACTTCGTGCGAATGCGGGTGCGAATGGAAGCGGCGTCAGGAAGCAGATTGTCGAAGTAGTGTTCCACCTTCGCTCCGCGAATCGGCTCGTTGCGCGGAGTGAAGGGGAGGGACAGCGACAGCGGCCGGCCGGCCGGCGACTCGATCCATGCCGGATCGTATTCCAAGACGTGCAGGTTCCTTAAAATGGACCATGTTCCCACCCGGATTCCATTCATCCAAAGCGTGAGGGCGGAGGAGGTGGCCACGTTACCAGTCCCCCTTTTCCGAACGCGTTGTTTTGGTGGTTTTCGCCTGGGCGGTCACAACGATGTTGGCCGGAAGATCTGCGATGGCCAGCCGTGCGCCGAGCGCTGCGATAATCCGGGAAAGCTGATCAAAGCTCGCCCGACCAGGGGCGGCCTCGATGGCGGCAATCCGGCGTTGGCTGACCCCGATGCGATCACCGAGTTGCGCCTGACTTAGGCCCCGGGAATCGCGCAAGGCGCGCAACACAGTTCGGAACTGCGCGGGAGTGGAAACGGCATAATTCATCGGAAGAGAATCAGCATCCACGGGTTCTAAACGCAAGTTAGAACTCAAAGAAGCTAAAGCGCTTCCAGCCTGCAAAGATGCTAGACCGACTTCAGCCACCAAGCGGCTTTTTAAGCGCAGAGCGACCAAGGACCGGCCGAATGAAACTGCCAGTATGAGCTTCGTCCCACCCGAGGTCGGGATCAATCTCCGCGCCGTTTCTGCGACTAAAAAGCCAATCACCACAATGGATTTCGGTGGAAGTAACGGTTGTGATCCGGAGGGGCATCGTCTCTCCGCCAAAATCTCGTATGACGGTATCGCCAACCTTAGCATCGCTAAGCGATTTCTCTTTCACGGCGAGAACGTGCTACTTGCTGAACTTGCGTCAACTGATTGTCACCCCTTGAGCTTCGGTGTACCGATTCTGGCGTCCGCCAAATGCCCAAGCTGGCGGAAAGCTTCCGCTACCCACGGGACTTGAGTTATGAATCCGCCCCCGGCGGACGCCATCTGCATGAGACGCCGGCGTATGTTATGTGCCGAATTAGACGTGCGCCAACGACGTCAGCACGTGACTCGAACTGAGGAGCCGCGGTGGGCAATCGGGCCGAAAAATCTTTGACACCTTTTGGCCACCGGATCCGTGTGGTGACGCCGGATGCAATCTATGCTGCTGACAATCTCTCAAAAGGTACACGGAGAATCGCGTTGTGGTAGAGGATGGGAATACAGACGGCATGGTTTTTGGGTACCGAACTGATCGGGCGTAGGTCACCACGAGACGGCCGTTGGTGTAGCGTAGGGTCATCGCGGTGGACAGCGGCTACAGGGCTTCACGCCCTCTAAAATGACCGTTGGGCCCAAGATA
The DNA here is from genome assembly GCA_039936075.1 of Opitutaceae bacterium. Taxonomy (GTDB): domain Bacteria; phylum Verrucomicrobiota; class Verrucomicrobiia; order Opitutales; family Opitutaceae; genus Opi-474. Next base: position 8,833 of record JBDTJA010000170.1, read on the forward strand.
GTTGAATCCCCACGCCCCTTATCGGTTTGCTGAAAAATTTGCCACGGATTTGTCAGGGAGCCTGTTTTTGGTTTCACTTCCCTGCAATTTTGTGCAACGTCTTGCATGTTCTAACTCACTCATAAACAACTTAAAGCACGCTTAACGAAGCTTTTCTGTTGTTGGGAAGTTGGCGTTTCGAATCCCCGTGGGGACGCCAGC
>JBDTJA010000171.1:0-12216 GCA_039936075.1 Opitutaceae bacterium
TCCGACGCACGTCGTGCTGGCCATCGCGCGACTCGGTCCCGTGGGCAGCAAGCTGCGGGCGCCGGGTACATGGGGATCGGTGGCGGGCGTGCTGTATTTCACGGTGTTTTTTTACCCGCTCGGCGCAATGGCGACCGTGCTGTTCAGTCTGATCGCGTGCTACCTCGCAGTGGCGTTCTGCGGCGAGGCGGAGTTCCGGCTCGGGCGCAAGGACCCCGGCGAAGTGATCCTTGATGAATTTGTGGTGATGCCGCTGTGTTACCTCGGCTGGCGCTACCTGGTTGGACCCTTCCCGCCGTGGGCGGTGTTCCTAACGGGCTTCGCGCTCTTTCGCTTTTTCGACATCCTGAAACCACTCGGCATCAGCAAACTGCAGGAGTTGCCCGGCGGCTGGGGCGTGGTGGTGGATGATGTGGCGGCGGCGCTGGCGGCCTGTGCCACGATGCACCTCGCGCAACAGCTCTGGCTCCATTTCGGCCACGCACACTGACCGCGCTCAGGCGAGTGCGAGATGCGGGGAACTCGCGTAAGCACCGCGGTCATCCTCGAGGCCGAGGAAGCACGCGGTCACACCCGGCGGGACTTCGGCCCCGATTTCACCGTTCTTCACAAGGGCGGGCAAGGTTCGCCATTTCCGATCCTGCCAACGGCCACGATCAGAGGTGCAGAGCAGCGAGACGGTTTTGAGCGGACGTCGGCTGGTGAAGCCGGCCTGCAGCTGGCGGTCGTGGAACCTCGACGGCCCGAAGGTGGGCAGCGGCTCGCCGCCGCGCAGCTGCTGGTCGGCGAAGAGATGAATTTCATCGGGCGCGATGCCGGCTTCCTGGCTATGCGCCATGCCAACGCGGATGCAGAACGCGACGGAGGACTGCGGCAGGGCGTAGGTGCGCTGCACGCTGTCCAATGGAAAGGCGAAATCATCGACGCCCGAAACGAAGAGAATCGGCAGACCCGCGGACGACAAATAACGCGAGGGATCGCAGTGCTCGTGCCAGTCCTGGCGTTGCGCGGGCGTCATGGCGGCGAATCGTTTCATCCAGTCAGCGGCGCTGTTGGATTGGAGAAATCCACAGCCATACACGGGGATCGCGCAGGCCAGTCGCGGGTCAAGACCCGCGACGATGCACGTCAGGTAGCCGCCCCAGCTGACGCCGGTGATGCCAATGCGATTGGGATCCACGCCCGGCATGCAGCGGAGAATCGTGTGCGAACGAATGACCGCCGCCACGGCATGATAAGCCCAGCGATTCGTCCAAGCGGCCGTCGGATCAAAGATGACGCCGTCGTTGAGCGCGGGCCCGCCTTGGGCGAGCGGCACGCGGTCAGCACCGCAGGCGTTGAGATCAACGGCGATCGCGGCATACCCGCGTCGCACCCAGAGTTCGACCCAGCTGCGGAAGGCTGCGCCGAGCCCGCCATGCACGCAGATCATCCCGGGCACCGGGCCGGTGGCGCGGGGTGGAATTCCAACGTACGCGAATACGTCGGTCGGACGGCCGTGGTAGGGCTCGCCAGGAAACACGACGGACCGGATTGCGCCGTCCGTTGCGAGCACCTGATAACTCGTTTCCGCCAACAAGCGCGTCAGATCCCAATTGGCCCCCGGGTCCTGGCCATTGCGCTTCCCCTCGCTCACGGTTTGGCTTGGCGCGATTTGTAATTGAATTCGACGCGCACGCTGCCACTGGCCCCGATTTCATGGCCATCCGGCCCCCAGATTGACCAACCACCGACGGTCGCGGTCAGGCGCGTATGGCGACCCTGCCAGCGCGTCAGGGGGAATACCACGGCGGGCCGCAGCCCAAACACTTGGTGAGATTCATTGCTGAAAAGCACGGTGGAGCTGTAGCTGGCGGTCATCAGCGTCTGAAAGGTTTTCCATTGGCGGGAAAATCCGCCGGACACCGTGAACGAATCGGAGTGGAGTTGGTTACGGCCGAAATTGGATGGGAGGGGGGTGCTCGAGAGCAGGTCGATGCCCAGCGTGCTGTACCCGATCAAATCGTGATCGGGCACGAGGAGCTTTGAGAACGCGACATACGGCACGGTGTGGCGATAGCCGTCGGTCAGATCCCGTGGTGGCCGGCCCAGCGGCGTGATAAAATCCAGACCCGAGCTCATGTGCAGGTCCATGGCCCCGGGCTCCGCTCTGGACTGCTCCCACTTGATGCCGGTTTCCAGACGGTCCAGACCGTATCCCGCCGAGTCGGCCAAACCGTGGGTGAAGTAGCCTTCCACCTCCACGTGCGCCTGAAATTCATCATCGATCTTCGCGCGGAGGCCGAGCGGGACGCGCATATAGTCCCGATGGAGCAGATCGCCAAAATGCGGGCTGCTGTAGATTTGAAACACGTCCTTTGGCATAAAGCCCGGCAGGCCAAAGCTCGGAAAGTTGGGCAGGCGATCAAGCAAATCGCCCAGATTGGACAGGGACGTGGCTTGGGATGGTACGGTGGAGGATTGTCCCGCTGCGGTCCCGGCGGCGGCGCCCAGCGCGATGGCCAACCCGAAGAAACGAAGATAACGAATCGCGTTCATGGCTAGGGCAGGATCTGGAGGTTTGCGGACGGTACTTTCACAAGCAGACCCTGTTGCAGCACATCTACGGCGAGAACGATGCCCTGGGGATTCGTGGGATCGTCGACATCACCCTCGAGACCGCGCAACGACCCCGCGCTGATTTTCACCCGCCGCCCGCATTTGAGCAGAGGCCTCACGCTGAGTGCATAACCCGAGGCGACAATCGCGCGGACCTGCTCTATCTGGTGGAGGAAATGAGCTTCGTCCTCAATCTCGATCGCCTGGGCGAGGAGGTCCTGCTGGTAAATCCGCGGCTGGTACAGGGGAGCGACTTGGGCGAAGACGTAGCCGGCAAAAACCGGCTTGGTGAATTTCCTGGTCGACGAAACATACCGGTGCACGTTGGTGACCAGCGGTAAATAATGCGGCAGTTCCGCGGCGGTGAGCAGGGCGGCAAATTTCTTCTCGCAGCGCGGTCGCGTGTGACAAACCAGCCACCGCGGTTGAGCGAGGTCGATTTCAGCAAGCGCCATGGAAGGCTGGGGCATTCGGCTCAGACCTTGGCCAACCGCTGAAGTGCCAGCGTGTAGCCGAAAAATCCCCGGCCGCTGATCATGGCCACGCACGCTCCGGCCGTCATGGATTTATGGCGGAAGGGCTCGCGTTTCTTGATGTCCGAAATGTGCACCTCGACGGCCGGCAGGTCGGTGCTGGCGAGGGCGTCGCGAAGGGCGATGCTGGTGTGCGAATAAGCTCCGAAGTTGACGATAAATCCGGCGATGCCGCGGTCCGCGAGGCGGTGGATCTCGTCAATCAGGGCGCCCTCGTGGTTGGACTGAAAAAAGACGGTGGCGAAGCCCAGGGCTTTGGCGTCGGTGCGGATTTGTTTTTCGAGATCGCCCAGCGTGGCGGTGCCGTAAATCTCGGGCTCGCGTTTGCCCAGGCGGTTGAGGTTGGGGCCGTGCAGAATGGCGATCTTCTTCATCGAAGCAGGGAATCAGAAGAGGCCGGGGCACGACAATCCCCGACTCGCCGGTTTTCGCGGACGCTTAAAAGGGGTTGTCCGTCGCGATAAACTCCCAGGGCAGCCGGAATTTCATGGCAAGCTCGGCGGCGAGGGCTTTCACGCCGTGCACTTCGGTGGCGTAGTGGCCGCAGCAATAAAGATTCAGTTTCCCTTCCTGCGCCTGGTTGAAGTGCTCTTCGCGCAGCTCGCCGGTCACCAGCGTGTCCACGCCCGCAGCCGCGAGTTCTGGCACGGCGCTGCGACCGCTGCCGCTGCAGAACGCGATTTGGCGCGGGGCCGCCGAACCGTATTCGATGGCGAGGACGCGGGGGTAAAGTGATTCGAGCTTTTTGCGCAGGGCCGCGCGGGTAAGCCGGCTCGGCGCGATGCAGCTGATGGCGCGGCCTTCGAGGGAAAGGAAACGCCGCTTGGGGATGAGGCCGAGCTGACGCGCGAGAAGGGCGTTGTTGCCGAGCTGCGGATGGGCGTCGAGTGGAAGATGACTGGAGTAGAGCGCGCAATTGCCGCGTTTAAGCGGAGCGATGCGTCGCTTGATCGGGCCGGTCAAACGATGGGGCATGTCCCAGAACATGCCATGGTGCACGATGAGGAAGTCCACTCCCGCCGCGACGGCGAGTCGGAACGGAATCAAGCCGGCATCGACGGCGGCGCCGATCTTGGTGACGCGACCATCGTTCGGAAACTGCAGCCCGTTGAAGGAACCCGGAAAGTCCTTGAAAGCGATGCGACGGGTGCGGCGGTCGCAGTAGGCGACGAGGTCGGAGAGCGGGATCATTGGCTGGGGCCGATGCGGCAGGTATGGGCGCTAAACCCGGCACCAAAACTCACTAGCCAGAAATCGCCTTCGGCTCCGGGGCGGGAGGTTTTGAGCGTTTCCTCCAAGGCAAAGAGCACGGACGGACTGCTCATGTTCCCGCAGGTGTTGAGCACCTGCGTGCTGGCGGCGAGGGAATGGGGCGCGACGACGGGCGCGATGGCTTCGAGCACATCTCTGCCTCCGGGATGAGTCACCACGCGCGCGACCGGCCGGGGGCCGCGTTCGGCCCAGAGCCTGCCCACCGCCGAGGCGGCGAGTTCGGGCACGGAGCGATCGAGCAGATTGCGGAGTTTGCCGTCGCGCTGCTCGAAGCGGAGTTTGTCGCGGTCAGCGGGCAGATGGAGGGTGTTGAAATCGAAGGCGCGCAACGCGGTGGGACCGGGAGTGGATTTCCAGATCGTCGCGGCGGCGCCGTCACTGAACAGACACGCGCTGATGAGCACGCCCGGATCGTCATCGAGGTAAAAAGCGGCCGAGCAAATTTCGACCGCGATGCAGGCGACCGTGGCATTCGGGTTGGCGGCCAGCACGTGACTCGCCGCGCGCAGCGTGGGAATGGCGGCGCCGCAGCCGAGGCCCACGAGATCCTGCAGAAAAGCGTTGGTGCGAAGACCGAGCTGTTCAGCGACGTAGCTCGTCACGCCGGGGCAAAGATAACCACTGCACGTGCAGATGAGCAGCGCATCGATATCCGTGGGACGCAGGCCGGCTTGAGCGAGGGCGGCGGTCAGGGCGCGTCCCGCGAGTTTCGGCGCCTCCGTGCGAAATATGGCGTTCAACTGGTCGGCGCTCAGGTCGAAGACTTCTTTGATGTTCGGCGCCGCAAAATGGCGCGTGGCGATGCCGTGATTTCCGCGCAGGATCGTTTGGAGGATGAGCATCGAGCGCCTTTTCAATCGCTCCCGCACGTTGGATTTTTGCACGATTTCCCAGCATTCGGCCTGCGTGAACGTGGCGGGTGGGACAGCGGTGGCGAGGGCGTGAAGATGCATTAGTGAAGCAAGGCGTAGAGAGGACGCAGGGGCAGGAGCTGCGCGCGATTGAGGCTCGCGAGCCAGAATTGGCGTCGCGGCTGGAGGAAGTACGGGTGAAGCAACGCGGCGGATGCCAGTCGCACCCGAAAGCGGCGACGGAGTTGCCGATCGCAGTTGCGACAGCAGGCGGCCCAGGTCAGCCGGCCGGCCGCGTAAGCGAGCAGCGGATCCAGCACCGCCTCGGCGCTTTGAAATGCCATCGCCATGCCGTTGCCCGTGAAAGGCGGGATCATTGCGCAGGTGTCGCCGACTCGCACGCGGTCGGCGCGGGCCACCCGCCGATCAAATCCGACGGCCGCGACGGCACAGAAGGAGGCGGGATCAAGCTGGGCGCCGGCGAGCCGTTGTACCAGCGCCGAGAGTCCGGCGGCTTGCAGATAGCCGAGGATCAAATCAGGGCCCTTGGCGCAAAGCTCGCGGCGGCGGAAGAGACCGCAGATGTTCACTTCGCCACCCTCGATGCGGCTCAGGCCCACGTAACCCTGGTCCCCGAGGTGAAGTTCCAGCTCCCGGGCGAGCAGCAGATTACGCGCATGGATTTTCAGCCCGAGCCAAGTGGAACGACTGCGCCGGCGGCCGGTGGCGAACACCCGGCCGGCCGGTGCGGAGGTATCGGTCACACGCGTGTGCGTTTGCAGCGTGCCACCAGCGGCGACGAATGCAGCGGCCAGCCGGGCATCCAGCGCGAAACGGCTCAGGCCCAGCGCAGGCGAGGGGAGCCGTTGCACCCGCGCGGGCTGGTCGCGGATGAACCAGGCGACTTCCCGGTGCGACAGGGCATCGGCGAGAATCGGCGCAAGGCCGAGCCGGGCGATCGTGGATGGCCTCAGGCCCGTGATGAATTCCCCGCACACGCGGTGGCGCGGATAATCTCCCGCTTCGACCACCGTGGTGGGAACCCCGACGCGACTCAGCGCCGTGCCCAGGGCCAATCCGGCGAGTCCGCCGCCGATAATTTCAATGGGACGCAGCTCGGTCATTAGCGGCGGGTGGCTACCATGCGATAGGCGCCAAGCACGGTGGTGGTGCAGCGGCAGTCCCACTCGGAGCGGCCAAGCCCGAGAGCGTGGGGTAGTTCGTCGTCGCAGAACCCGGCGGCAATACTGACATGCGCATCATGTAAGCTGACATAGTTCGCGCCGAAAAGTGGCGCGAACACCCGATAATATATTTGGGAGAGACGCCGGCGCGCGGGTTCGCAGGCGACGATGACGCGGGCATGCCGGCGAATCTGGGCCCCCAGCGCGGCGAGATCGTCGTCGGAGAATTGGTGGAAGATCAGGTTTCCGAACACCACGGCGTAATCGTCGTAGCCCGCAAAGGTCTTGAGGTCGGCGGAATGCCACGCGCGTCCCGCCGGCCAGGTCGTGGGACGGGGCCAGAGGTCGAGTCCATCCACGGGTACGCGACGCGCGGCGAGCCGGAGTCCGAGTTCGCCCGTGCCCGCGCCCAATTCGAGCGCGGTTTCACCGGTGCGGAGCAGGGTTGGCAAAGTGCGGGCGATCCAGCGATGATTGCCCATGAAGCGGTTGGTCCACCGCAGGTCGCGCCGGTTGTGCATCGCATCGGGATGGTCCGGGGGCAGCGAATCGAGGATCTCGGGCTGGAGCGTGCGTGGCATCAGTTGAGACGAGGATTGCCCGGCTGCGCGCGGCTGTCCAGAGTCCTGGCGTTTTATATGAACGACGTCACGACCAGCGCGGTGGACCTGATCGCGGAAGCCACCGAAAAATTTCCCGGGCGCCCCTCGTGGGACGAATATTTCATGGCGACAGCCATGCTGATGTCCACGCGTTCCAACTGCGAGCGGCTGCACGTCGGCTGCGTCATCGTCACCGGTGGCGCGCGCAAGAACCGCTTGGTCGCGGCCGGTTACAACGGCTACCTGCCGGGCACGCCGCATGTCACGCAGGTGCGCGACGGGCATGAGCAGGCGACGGTGCATGCCGAGCAGAACGCCGTGGCGGACGCCGCGCGGCGCGGCAGCGCGGTCGAGGGCTGCGTGGCGTACGTCACCCATTTCCCCTGCATCAACTGTGCAAAGATCATGGCCGCGGCGGGCATCGTCGAGGTGCGTTACCGGCTGGATTACGCGAATGATCCGCTCGTGGGGCCGCTGCTGGCGGAAGCCGGCGTAAAAATTTTGCAGCTCTGAGGAAACCGGAATGTTTAACCGCGAATGGACGCGAATTTACGGTCATGAACTCGGCCACCAAGCTGGAGCAGGAAAATGCTGCTGCCACGATTCGCGGAAAGTCGCGTCGATTCGCGCTTAAATCCTGATCGATCCCATGCGCGAACGTCGCAAAGGCACCAAGCATAGCATTGTCGGGTCGTTGTTACTGGCGCACCCGTCGATGAAGGATCCGAACTTTCGCCGCGCTGTCGTGCTGATGTCGGCGCACAATGCCGACGGCGCGATGGGTGTCGTGATGAACCGGCCGCTCGGCAAACGGCTGGGCGAGTTGAACGGCGAGTTTGCGCTGGGAGCGCTGGCCGGCGTTCCCCTCTTCTGCGGCGGACCGGTGGCGCCGGAGCAGCTGCTCCTTGTGGCGTGGCAAGACCGGGAAGACGGGTTTCAACTCCACTTCGGGATCGATCCGGAAAAAGCCATCCAGCTGCTGGATGACGGCAAAACGAACCTGCGCGCGTATCTCGGTTACTCGGGTTGGTCACGTGGGCAGCTGGAAAACGAATTGAAGCAGGATACGTGGATCGTGACGGATATTCCCGGTGACGTGCTGGACCATTCGCAGAATGACACGCTTTGGCGGAAGGTACTCGGTGGCGTGGGCGAGGAGTGGAAGTTGCTTGCAGAGGAACCTGAGGACACCAGCCGAAATTGATCCGCTCGTGGGTAACCGGCCCTGATCCTCGCTAGGGCCGAGTGGGTCCGTTCGTTAGGGTCCAAAGACTTTTGTTTCGATTTGCGGTGGTGGCACTTAAAGCGATTTCGTTGAGCCATGCTCCTTCAAGCCGCCAAATACAATCCTGCCTCGGAGAAAGCTCGCGCCGCGGCTTTCAACGCCCCCATCAACTGGATCGCGCTGGAAAAACGGTTTCCCGCCCCCAACGAATACGTCCTCGTCAAAATGGATGATGAGACCGTCGAGATTGGGCATTGGGATTCCGCCCGGGCCAGCTGGAGTCACAGTCCGTTCGAGCGCTGGGGGATGCCCATGGCGTGGGCCGCTCTGCCCCCGCAACACGGCGGCTGAGTCGACCAACGAATTCCCGGCACGCTCGTCGGAACGGCTGTGAGTCGTTTGATCTCAACGACCTGCCAGTGGCAGGCAGCGGACTGTCTCGAGCTGGACCGGGCCCTGAAACGCTTGCCAGCGAAGACTCCATTTAAATCCCGCCGGATCCACGACTGTCGGGACATTTCGGTTGACAGAGGGTGGGGGCCGCTCTGTTTTTGTACCTTTTATGAAAGTCGTATCCTCCATTAAATCCGCCAAGAAGCGTCACCCGGCCTGTCAGGTCGTGCGTCGCAAGGGCAGGATCTACGTCATCAACAAAGTCGAGCCGCGCTACAAAGCACGGCAGGGCTGATCCAACCACTCCATTCCCGTGAAAGCCGAAGGCCATCCCACTCTCAACAACGTCTGCTACCTCGATATCGGTACCGGTCGTCGTTTCCTCACCCGTTCCACCATGAAGTCCGCCCGCAAGGAGCAGATTGATGGTGTGGAATATTTCGTCGTCGCGCGCGACGTGACCATGGATTCGCATCCCGCTTACACCGGCGAGAAGCGCCTCGTGGACACCGCCGGTCGCGTCGAGAAGTTCACGTCGAAGTTCAAGCGCGCCACCAAGAAGTAAGCGCGCCCGCTTCGGTTCGTTTTTTTAAAGCCCTCTTTCATCGGAGGGCTTTTTTGTTGGCCGGGAAGCGCGCGGGCTGACTGTGTGAGGCGTGCCCGCGCCCAAATTGATCTGCTTCGACTGTGACAGCACGCTGAGCGCCATTGAAGGCATCGATGAGCTGGCGCGACTGCGGGGCCTCGCCGTGCTGGGCCGGGTCGAAGAGATGACCAATGATGCGATGGAGGGCCGCGTGCCCGTGGAAAGTATTTTCGGGCGGCGGCTGGAGATCATCGAGCCGCGGCTGGCGGATATGACCGAGATCGGCCGGAAATACCTCGCGACCGTGGAGCCGACGGCGCGCACCACGATTGCGGCTCTCGTCGCGCGAGGTTGGACCCCCGTGATCGTCAGCGGAGGTTTCACTCAGGCCATCCGTCCGCTGGCGGACTATCTGGAGGTGACGCGGGTCGAAGCGGTGGAGTTGAATTTCACGAGCGACGGCAACTATGATGGCTATGAGGTGGACTCTCCGACCTCCCGCTCCGGCGGAAAACCCGAGGTCATGGTGCGCCTGAAGCGCGAGTATCAGCCCGAGGCCATTGTGATGGTGGGAGACGGGGCAAGCGACCTGGAGACCAAGGCGGTTGTCGACCGTTTCGTGGGTTTTGGACGATATGTCGTGCGGCCCAAGGTCAAGGCGGAGGCACAATTTTTCATTTCCTCGCTCGATCAACTTCTGACGCTGCTATGAACGTGCTTCCCACCGCCCCGTTTCCGCTGCCGCTTCAGTCGTATGGAGACAGCGCCCACCTGGGGCTGGGGAAGATCCTGCTCGGACGCATCCAAGCCGAGCCGGTCAACCTGGCGGCGACGGTGGTGTTTGCGCTCGCGATCCTCCACACGTTTTTGGCCGCGAAGATCCGGCACTGGTCGCACGACGTGGAAGCCCGGCATCAGGCGAAGCGTAAAAAGGATCGGGGTCCGGTGGAGCTGGACGAAGATGGTCAGCCGGTGGAGCGCAGCTTCTTAGCGCAGGTCCTGCATTTTTTTGGCGAGATTGAGGCGATTTTCGGAATCTGGGCGGTGGTGCTCGGGGTCGTGATCGTGAGCTATAAAGGCCTCGACACGGCGATTAATTATCTGGGCCACACGGTGAATTACACGGAGGCGGTGTTCGTGGTTGTCGTGATGGCGATGGCTGCGACGCGGCCGGTCCTCAGTTTCATCGAGGGATTGATGGAGCGGGTGGCGTCGCTTGGGCACGGATCGCCGGGGGCGTGGTGGCTGGCGACGCTGATCATCGCGCCCTTGCTCGGGTCATTTATCACGGAGCCCGCCGCGATGACGATTGCCGCGCTCTTGCTGGCGAAAAAATTCTACGTGTTGAAGCCCAGTCCGCGACTCATGTACGCGACGCTCGGCCTCCTGTTCGTCAATATTTCGGTGGGCGGCACGTTCACGCATTTTGCCGCACCGCCGATCCTGATGGTCGCGGGACCGTGGCACTGGGGCCTGGCGTACATGGCGACGCATTTTGGCTGGAAGGCCGGCGTGGGGATTGTGGGGGCGACGGTGCTATATTACTGGATTTTCCGCCGGGAGTTTGCGGCGATGAAACCTGCGAAGGCCGCCCGCGAGGAGAAGCAGCGGGAAGCTGTGCCGTTCTGGGTGACTGCGACGCACCTTGGCTTTTTGGCGTTTGCCGTGTGGGCGGCGCACTATCCTGCGATTTTCGTCGGCGCATTTCTGTTCTTCCTGGCATTCACGCAAGCCACGGCCCACCACCAAACCCCCGTCAATCTGGCGCCGCCAGTGCTCGTAGGCTTCTTTCTTGCCGGCCTCGTGGTACACGGCGGATTGCAGGGTTGGTGGATCGGACCGGTGCTCTCGAGCCTGAACGAGCCGAGTCTCTTCCTCGGCGCAACCGGACTGACGGCGTTCAACGACAACGCGGCGATCACTTATCTGGCGACGCTCGTGCCCGGATTTTCGGACGCCTTCAAATACGCCGTCGTGGCGGGCGCCGTGACCGGTGGCGGCCTCACGGTCATCGCCAACGCGCCCAACCCGGCGGGTCAGGCGATTCTGTCGAAATATTTTCCCAACGGGATTTCACCAGGCGGTTTGTTCGCGGGAGCGCTGGTCCCGACCGCGATCGTCGCGGCGTGTTTCTGGTGGCTGTGAGCGAGCCGCTCACCGGACGAGCTCCGGAGACGGGGTCAGCAACGGTCGGCGATGATCAACCCCGCCGAGCAAGAGGCGTCGACGATGGCTTCGCTGTATTTTCAGCCAGTCCCCAAACTCCAAACCCCAAACCCCAAACCCCTTTTCCGGCTCTTCGTCGCTCGTCCAGGCCAGACCCCGCGGGCAGTTGGTCATCCGGGTGAGCTTGGAATTGTTGTAGGGCGGGGTCGCCGAACCCCGCCTTCCGCCATCTCGATCCATTTTACCACAGATAAACCAGCCACGGATCAATCCCCAGTCCGTTCAGAGGTTTAAGAAAGGGTCATGCTATTCTATGTTGCCACTGCGTGGCGTAATTCCTCAAACGTGTGAACGAGGAAGTCGCATGACCCCCTTTCATGGCCCAGTTGCGCAGCCGGCGCATGGCGGAGAAGCGGCCGACGGCGGCAACTTTGTCAAGAGTCAAGGTACGTCCCCTTTTGTAGCTCGAGCCTAGACTATGGGTTCGATCCGATGATAGGTAACACTCTGTCCGGAGAGATAGGTGACACTTTGAGAGAAAGGTTTCTGGGGTTAAAGCGAGGTTGGAGTGGCGGGAGGAAAACAAAATCGAGCCGTCGGGGTCAGCGTATGTGGTCTGTGGATTGGTCGAATAAGCAACGGAGCAATCGCTTCGACGGCGTCGCTCTCGTTACGGCTAATCAGCACAGACCACATACGCTGAGGTTGCCCTGATTTGACGGACAGTGGCTTGGGGATCAAAACCCAAAGGAGTCCACATGAAGACGCAGATCAGGAAGTCAGACGGCCCCAAGCCGCATTACAGT
>JBDTJA010000172.1:0-10751 GCA_039936075.1 Opitutaceae bacterium
TTCGCCAGCTTCACATCCATCCACACCGCGAGCGTAAGCACCACACCGCGGACGATGAACTTCAATTCGGGGGCGACGGCGAGGAGCGTCATGCCGTTGAGCAGGCTCGCCATGATGAGCGCGCCAAAGATCACGCCGAGCACGGTGCCGCGTCCTCCACGCAGGCTGGTGCCCCCGATCACGCAGGCGGCGATCGCGTCGAGTTCCATGGAATCACCGACCGTCGTGGTCGAGGCTCCGGCATAGGCGGTTTGCATCAGGCCGGTGATGGCTACGATGCCCCCGAGCAGGGTGAACGCGGCGATGACGGTGCGCTGCACGGGCACTCCGGAGACGAAGGCTGCCTCCTCGTTGCCGCCGATGGCGTAGAGGTGCCGGCCAAACGGCGTGTGCCGCGTGATGACCTGAATGACCAGTGCCACGACCCCGAGAATCACCATCGGCAGCGGGATGCCGCGAAACTGATTCAGGGTGAGCACAAACAACAGCAACCCCTGTCCGGTGAGAAAGAGTTTCAGGAACGTCAGCTCGGCATCGTCCACCGCGAATCCCATCGTCACCCGGCGGCGCCGGCCCTGCAGTGTGACAGTCACAAACGCCCCGAGGACCACCGCGATCAAGATGGCACCCGCCAGGGGCGGCAGGTAGTAGGTCGTCAGGAGCGAGAAAAGATTGGGCCGCCCGCCGGGTGAGACCGGCACCGTGTGGGTGTTGATGACGAGCCAAAAGACGCCTTTCAGAATGAGCAGGCCGCCGAGCGTGATGATGAAGGCCGGGATGCGCTGGCGCACAATCAGGGTGCCCTGGGCAAACCACACCAGCAACGCGACGGCGATACCCGGCAAAAACGCGAGCGCGGCCGGCCAGCCGTGGTTGAACACCAGCACCGCGGCGATGCCGCCCACCAGGCCGACGCCACTGCCAACCGAGAGGTCAATCTGGCCGGGCAGCATGACCAACAGCATCCCGAGCGCCAACGTGGCAGTAATGGCCAGCTCGACCGACAGCGACGAAAGATTGCGCGGTGAAAGGTACTGGGGCGCCGCCACCGCAAAAAACCCCCAGATGGCCAGCAGACTGAGCAGCAGCGAAAAATCCCGGAGGGAAAGCTTCGATTTCATCGAAAATGTCTAAGTCCTAATGTCTAATGACTACTAGAGGATGCGCTGGTCGCTTTGGCGGAGCGCAGGTTGCGGTCGGTAGTGCGGATGATGGAGACGAAGATAAGGTGAAGTTCCTTTGCCTCGGTCCAGAGTGGGCGTGCGGAGGACTTCATGGCGGGCACTGCCGTGACGATCATGCGCAGCCAGTACTTTGTTTCCCGCGATTCCTTGCGACAGAGCCCGATCTTGTGGCGGAAGTCCTTTTTCGACTCCGCATCGTCCGCTTCGCAATAGTTTGCGCCGACACTCGTGGCCGCACGGACCAACTGGCTGATCAAGGGCGAATTCACCGCACTGCCTGGCAACCCGGGGCAGAACTCGATCACCGCTTCACCAAACGTCGCAGTCCGTTCTTCCAGGTCATAGGCCGAGGTTTTCATTAGCATTAGAAATTAGACATTAGTCATTTCATACTGCCCCATCGCCGCACGCATCAGCTGGTCCGGCGTAACATTCTCGCGAGCAAACACACCGCCCACCCGTCCATCCTGCAGCATGAGGATGCGGTCGCTCATCCCCATCAGCTCGGGCAATTCGCTGGACACGAGGACAACGGCCTTGCCCTCGGCGGTGAGCCGGTTGACGAGCTCGTAGACCTCCAGCTTGGCGCCGATATCAATGCCCCGCGTCGGCTCGTCGAGCAGCACCACGCTGGGCGTGGTCATCAGGGCCTTGCCGATGACGACCTTCTGCTGGTTGCCGCCGGACAGGGTGTTGACCAACGTCTCCAGCGAGTTGGCTTTCACGCGGAGCGCCGCGAAAAACTTCTGGTTCGTCTGGATTTCGGTCTCGTCGTCGATCATGCCGCGGTGGCGGAATCGCGTGATGGAGGAGAGTGAAAGGTTGAATCCGATATCCTGTTCCAGCACGAGGCCGTAGCGCTTGCGATCCTCACTGACGAGCACCAGGCCACCGGCCATCGCTTCGACCGGGGTCGCCGCGACTAACTCCCTGGCATCCACTTCGACGCGGCCGCCGGAGCGTACGCCCCAGGCGCCGAAAAGGTGCATCAGCAATTCCGTTCGCCCCGCGCCCATCAGACCGCCGATGCCGAGAACTTCACCGGCGCGGACTTCGAAGCTGACCGAATGCAACCGGTCGGGCTCCCCGCGCTCGCTGGCCACGCTGACATTCATGACGCGCAGGCGCACGGCGCCAAGGGCCGATGGCTGGCGCGGAAAGAGGTCCTTGATCTCGCGGCCAACCATGTCGCGAATCACCTGGTTTTTCAAAATGCCCGCCGTCGGATGCGTTGAGATGGTGGCGCCATCGCGGAGCACGGTGATGCGGTCAGCGATCGCGAAAACCTCGTCGAGCTTGTGCGAGATGTAGATGCAGGCAATGCCCTGCGCGCGCAGGTCGCGCAGGAGCGAAAGCAGGGTCTCGACCTCAGGGCCGGCGAGCGCGGCCGTGGGTTCGTCCAGGATGAGAATCCGGGTTTGCTTGCTGAGGGCCTTGGCAATTTCGACCAGCTGCTGCTGACCCACGCCGAGTTGGCCGACGCGGGTGTCCGGGGAAAGACGGAGGCCGACCTTGGCCAGAACGGCGCCGGCGTCGGCATAGATTTTTTCCCAGTTGAGCAGGAGACCGCGTCGCGGTTCACAGCCCAAAAAAAGGTTTTCCGCGATAGTGAGGTCCGGCACGAGGGCCAGTTCCTGGTAGATCACCGCGATGCCCTGGCGCTGGGCATCGGCAATGGAACGGAACTTCACCGGCTGGTCGTCGAGGCGAAGTTCACCCTCATAGCTGCCGTGCGGATGCAGGCCCGAGAGGAGTTTGATCAAGGTCGACTTGCCGGCGCCGTTCTCGCCGCAAAGGGCGTGAATCTCGCCCGGGCGGAGGTCAAAGCACACGCCTCGCAGGGCGACGACGCCGGGAAAACGCTTGGTGATGGAGCGGGCCTCGAGGAGGGCGGGCATCGGTTTACGGCTTGTAGATCTCATCGCGCCGATGAAAGCCGTCGGCGATGACCGTGCTCTCCATCGTGTCCTTGTCGACGACCTGCACCGGCAGGAAAATCGAAGGCACCTTGACCTTGCCGTTGTCGAGCTCTTCGCGCGCCACGATGATTTCGCGCCGGGCCAGCTTGACGGACAGCTCAGCGGCCCGGGTGGCGAGCTGCTTGAGCGGCTTGTAAATCGTCATCGCCTGGGTGCCTTCGACGATGCGCTGACACGACGCGAGGTCGGCGTCCTGGCCAGTAACCAGCACCTTGCCGGCGAGGCCTTCCTCGAGGAGGACCTGAATGGCGCCGCCCGACAGGATGTCCGCCGAGCTGAGCACGGCATCGATGTCGCGTCCGGACTGGGTAATGGCGGCATTCATGACCTTCTTGGCGTTCTCCGGCCGCCAGCCGTCGCACCAATCCTCGTGGACGATCTCAATGTCGCCACGGGCGATGGCGGGATTGAGGACGTTGTCCTGGCCTTGTTTGAACAGAAAGGCGTTGTTGTCGGTCTTCGAGCCGAGCAGCCGCACAATCCGGGCCTTCTTGCCCTTGAGTTTGTTGACCAGATAGGCCGCCTGCAATTCGCCCACCTTCACATTATCGAAGGTCAGGTAGAGATCGAGGTCGCAGTTGAGAATCAACCGGTCGTAGGCGAGCACCGGGACGTGCGCCTCGTGCGCCATGCGGACCCCCTTCGCCATGGCGGCACCGTCGTGGGGGATGATGACCAAGGCGTCCACCTTGTTGCTGAGCAGCCCCTCGATGTCGTGAATCTGGCGCGCGTCGTCACCGTTGGCCGAGACGACGAGGACATCAGCTCCGAGTTCTTTGGCTCGGGCGACAAAGAGGTCCCGGTCATGTTGCCAGCGTTCGACCTCGAGCGTATCCATGGAAAGGCCAATCAGCGGCCGATGCGGGCCCGCGGGGGCGAGCGCGCCGGAACCGCGGCGCAACGTGAGGCCGATCAACAATGAAAGCACGAGCGAGAACACGACCAGACCGAGTCGGTATTTCATGGGGTGGGGAAGCGCCGCGAATGAAGCGAAGGGAAAGTTAATTTACAACGGCGGAACGGCGTGTGAACTTCGCAGTTCGCTGAAACCGGAAAATCCCAAGCTCTTCGCCCTGCCTGACGCCATCGCCGTGCGCGACCGTCTGCGTGCCGCGGGCCGGCGCGTGGTGCTGACGAACGGAGTTTTCGATCTGCTGCATCAGGGGCATTTGCATTCCCTCAAGGCCGCCCGCGCTTTGGGCGATGCACTGTTTGTGGCGATCAATTCGGATGCCAGCGTGAAGGCGATCAAGGGGCCGGCGCGGCCAGTCGAGAACGAGCAGCAGCGGGCCAAGGCTCTCGGCGCGCTGGCGGAGGTGGATGGCGTGGTGATTTTCGACGAGCCACGATTGACGAAGGAGATCCGCGCATTGCGGCCGGATGTTTACTGCAAGTCGGGTGATTACACGGTCGACACGCTCAACCAGGAGGAACGACGCGCGCTGGATGAAGTGGGGTCGCGGATTGAGTTTGTGCCGTTCCTGCCTGGACACAGCACCACGGCGACCATCGCCAAAATGAAAGCTGCGGGCGAACTTTGAAAACCATGCGCGTTGTCATTCTCGGATCTGGTCGCGGCTCCAATGCCGAGGCGATTCTCGCGGCGCAGCAGGCCGGTCAGCTTGGCCAAGCCCGCGTGGTGCAGATTTTTTCCGATCGTCCTGAAGCGGGAATTCTCGCGCACGGCGCGCGGTTTGGCGTGCCCGCGACCTATCTGGATCCGGCGCCGTTCAAGACCAAGCTCGAGGGTGAGGGCGAGGCGCGTTATATCGCTTCGGTCAGCGGTTGCGCGCCAGATCTCGTGGTGCTGGCGGGCTTCATGCGCGTGCTCAAGCCGGGTTTTCTTAACGCGTTTGCGGGAAAAATCATCAACCTCCATCCGAGCCTGCTGCCGAGTTTCCCCGGGCTGGACAGCATCGGGCAGGCGTTCCGACGCGGCGTGAAAGTCACTGGTTGCACGGTGCATGCGGTTACGCTCGAAGTGGATGGGGGACCAATCCTTGATCAGGCGACGGTTCGCGTGGAAGACGGCGACACGCTTGAAATGCTCATGGAGAAAGTCCACACGGCTGAGCATGTGCTGCTCCCGAAAGTTATCGCGCGGTTGAGCGCTCGTTGAGTTCTCCGGCATGGCCACCGCTGTCTGGCAGATGCCGCTAAAGAACCCGCCTCAGTTGGTGCAGGCCGGCCGTGCGTTGCACGGCCGCAAGCTGGCGGTCGAAGCATACCAACTGCCCGAGCTATGGTGCCTGCACCTCTATCGTTACGACGGGAGTGTCAGCATTGATGGCCGCGAGTTTACGATCGCACCGGGCTGGGGCGGCGTGACACCGCCCAACGCGCGGATTGTTTACCGGTTTCGCGGGGAATCGCAGCATACGTTTGCGCATTTCCGTTTGCCCGTGGGCGGGGATCTGGTGGCAATGCCGGTGTTGCAGGACGTGGGCGAGGCGTTTGATCCGCTTACCCGGGCGTTGGAGGAAGCCGCCGGCTGGCTACCTTCGCAACCGCGACGGGCGTCCGTCCGATTGTGGGATATCTTGTGGCAACTGGCGGGACTGCCGATGGCTGAGCGCGTGCCGCACCAACGCCAGCATCCGGCGCTCAGCCGGGCGGTGCGCGAGATCGAGTTGAACCTTTCCCAGCCGCTGGCGATTCCGTCGATCGCCCGGAAGGCGGATATTTCGCACAATCATCTCACGCGACTGTTTCGGGCGCAGTTTGGTGTCACAATTGAGGGCTACATCCGCCAGCGACGCGTCGAATACGCGTTGCACCTGCTCGCGCACACGACGCTCGCCGTGAAAACGATCGCGGGCGAGGTGGGCCTCCCGGACCTGCATTTTTTCAACAAGACCATCCGAACGGTGACAAAGTTGAGTCCGCGCGAGTACCGCGAAAAGCGGAGTTCAGCCTAAAGGATTGGCATTGCGGCGCGTCGCGGTGGCAGGAATTTTGCAGGGATGGATTTGTGCGAAATCAAAATCGAGATACCCCCGGGTCGCGCGGACGAGGTGGATAATGTGTTGCTGGAACTCGGCATCGACCTTTGGAGCCTGTTGGAAGACGTGGTTGCCAAGCAGGCGTGGGTTGTCGGGATTTTTCCAAATGAAGTGGAGGCGATGAGCCGATGGGAAGATGTCTATAAGTTATTGCCGGGCATAGCGTTGGGAAGACCGTTGATTCGCGTGATGGCTGACAGCGACTGGCGCGACAGCTACAAGGCGCATTTCAAGGCGTGGCGGTTTGGCCGACTGCATTGGGTTCCGGTGTGGGAACGGGCGAGTTTTGTTCTGCCGAAGGACGATGAGGTGTTGTGGCTCGACCCGGGCATGGCGTTTGGCACCGGGAATCATGAGACGACGCGGCTTTGCGTGGAGCGTTTGACCGAACTAAAACCCAAGGGGCGGGTGATTGACGCGGGCTGTGGCTCGGGAATTTTGGCGCTGTCCGCCGCCAAGCTGGGGTTTCGGGATGTCGTGGGCTTCGATAACGACCCTGAAGCCGTTAAAGTGAGCGAGGAGAACGCCGCGCTCAATGAACTCGCGGGCCAAGTGAAATTTTATGTCGGTGACCTGGTGAGCGGATTGTCCGGCCGCAGCGCCGAGGTCGTACTCGCGAATATCCTGGCTGACGTGCTCATCCGTTTCGCGTCGGAGCTGGTGACGGCGGTCGCGCCGGGTGGCACGTTGGTTCTAAGCGGGATTTTGGCGGTGGAATCCTCGCAGGTGCAGCAGGCTTTTTCGGCGGCGGCGCCAGGGTGGAAGATCAATTCACGGGTCCTGGGCGACTGGAGCGATGTGGTTTTGACCCGGCTGAATTGAGGTTGGCAGCAAAAAGAGCGGCGGTGAGGCCGGCCTTGAAAAATCATGGGAGCGAGCTCGGTGTTCAGGAGAACAAGTCCGGCGGCGTGCGGCTCATGAAGTCTTCCATGTAGGCTGTGGTGGCCTTGCCCTCGATAAAGACAGGGTCGGACATGATGGCCTTGTGGAGAGGGATGGTCGTCTTGATGCCGCGGATAATGTATTCGCTCAGAGCGCGGTACGCGCGCTCGAGAGCGACCTTGCGAGTGTCACCGAAGCAGATGAGTTTGCCGATCATCGAGTCGTAGTGCGACGGGATGGTGTAGCCGCTGTAGGCATGGGAATCGACGCGCACGCCATGGCCGCCCGGAGCGTAATACAGGCCGATCGTGCCCGGGGACGGGGCGAAATTGCGCGCCGGGTCCTCGGCGTTGATCCGGCACTCGATGGCGTGTTTCTCGAACTTGATATCGCCCTGGTCAAAGGAAAGTTTCTCGCCGTTGGCGACGAGGATCTGCTGCTTGATGAGGTCGATACCGGTGCATTCCTCGGTGACGGGGTGCTCCACCTGGATGCGAGTGTTCATCTCGATGAAGTAGAAGTTACCTTTCGCATCGACGAGGAACTCGATCGTGCCCGCGTTCTCATAGGCGGCGGCCTCGGCGGCGCGGATGGCGGCCTTGCCCATCTTTTTGCGGAGGTCGGATGTGAGGAAAGGCGAGGGCGACTCCTCGATCAGCTTCTGGTGGCGGCGTTGCACGGAACAGTCGCGCTCGCCGAGATGGAGGACCTTCCCATGGGAGTCCGCCAGGATCTGGAACTCGATATGGCGGGGCTTCTCGATGTAACGCTCGATGTAAACCGCGCCGTTACCGAAGGCTTTCTCGGCCTCGTTACGGGCCACGTGGTATTCCTTGGCGAAGGAAATGTCATTGTGGGCGATGCGCATGCCGCGACCGCCACCGCCGGCGACCGCCTTAATGATAACTGGGTAGCCGATCTTGCGAGCGACTTTGACCGCCTCGGTCTCGTTTTCGACGGGACCGTCTGAGCCGGGTACGATGGGCACGCCGGCCTTCTTGACAGTGTCCTTGGCCACGGCCTTGTCGCCCATCATCTTGATGGATTTGGACTTGGGACCAATAAATTTGATGTTACACGACTCGCACTGTTCGGCGAACTTAGCATTTTCCGAAAGAAAGCCGTAGCCCGGGTGGATGGCATCCACGTCAGCGATCTCGGCGGCGCTGATGATTCGGTCCGCGCGGAGGTAGCTATCGGCGCTTTTGGGCCCACCAATGCAGATCGCTTCATCCGCTAGCTGAACGTGCAGGGATTGCACATCGGCTTCGGAGTAGACTGCCAACGTCTTGATGCCTAGTTCGCGACAGGCTCGGACGATGCGGAGGGCAATTTCACCGCGGTTAGCGATGAGGATTTTCTGGATCATGTGGAATGCAGGAGTCTGTCCTCAGGCAGCGAGGCATGGGGCGTACGAGATGGACGACCCAAGTCTCTGGCCGGAACAGGCGGGGATTAGCCCTGTTTAACCTTGAAGAGTCGCTGGCCGTATTCGACCGGCTGGCCATTCTCGACAAGGGCCTCGACGACCGTGCCTTTGATCTCGGCTTGGATCTCGTTCATGATCTTCATTGCCTCGATGATGCAGACCACGGTGTTTTCGGCGACCTTGGTGCCGGCTTCGGCAAAGGCTTTGCTCTCGGGGGAGGCAGCGCGATAAAAAGTACCTACCATTGGAGACTTAACGTAGATGATACCTTCCTCTTCCTTGGCGGGACCAGCAGCAGCTGGGACTGAGGCGCTCGAGGGGTTTCCTAGGAGTTGTGGTGCCGCACTGGATTCAACCAAGGGGAACGGAGAATTTGACCCACGCCCGCCCGATATCATGGGGAATCCGTTGCCACCGCGGCGGATCTTCAGCTTGAACCCCTCTTCTTCCACCGCGAACTCACTAAGCTCGGAGCGTTTCATGAGCTCGATGATTTGTTTGATCTGTTTTAAGTCCAAAAATTGCCTTGGTTGAGTTAGGTATTCGGGGGGTTAGTAGAGAAATGAAGGATCTCGTTCAAAAGGATTTGAAATACCTTAGCAATGATCGAATTTCAGCCGAATAATCCAGAAAAACGCCCAGAAACCGCGAGAACGTGCCAAAATACACGCAGATGACTTATCTCAAGAATCGCCGCACAAAACGCCGCGTTGAATTCTAATGAGACGGACCAAATTCAGGCCATTTTCCCCCATAGCTGGAACAAATTGGGCCCAAAGCATGAAAAACCTATGGAATCGAACCGTGTAATGCACCTCATCCAGGGTGGCGGGGATAAGCGGCTGCTCGATCTGTTTTCAGTCGAATGAGAATGTGCAAAACTCTGAAGATCTGGAACGGCTGGCTAGGTGAGTTAGCCTGACGCGAGGCGGGGGTCTCCGTTAAGGCACAAGCAAAACTCATCGTTGGCGGGGGCCACCTTGCGTCTCCAAAAAGCGAGGATGAGTCGCCGAATGGAGAGACGCCATGGTCCAGCGAGATCACCAATTAACTCAATGCCATGAGTACGTACGGAAATCCCAGCCGATGGCGCACGGTCGCGCGGACCTGTGGTGCGAACGTTTTCACGCTCGGGAAATATCTAAGAACGAAGTATCGCGAGAGCAGAAACGGAACGGACGAATTGAGTGTATCCGATACGCCGATATATGATCGCCGCGTTGATTGAGGAAACGCAATCCACCCACCGGACTTCCAGCGAGCGAGTGGAAATATTACGGGAAATGCGATCTGCTAAACTGCTTGTTAACTGCGAGTTATCGCGTTTTTATAGAAAAACACAAAATAGAACTTGAACCATGCGTAACACTTAACATGTTGCGCGTCCCTTCGATTGACTTGTCCTCAGAAATGTTGGCAGCAGTGAATCGAAGGGCGGTGTGAGAAAGGCTTTGGCGACTAGTCCAAAAAGAAATTTTTGGAAAATGTGTTGACGGAGCTTCCGAAAAAATTCTTGCTGATTCTCTTTCCCTAATCGGAAGGCTCTTTGAAATTTACTTTGTGCGATTGATTGGGACCCCCAATCAACAATTCCATATAAAGAATAAGATGTGAGCTTCGGCTCACAAAAATAGTAGTTCAGAATCACTAGGTTCAGAACTCTTTTCGGAGAGTTTGATCCTGGCTCAGAATGAACGCTGGCGGCGTGGTTAAGACATGCAAGTCGAACGGTTTTTGTTGTGTAGCAATACATAGCAAAAGCAGTGGCGAACGGGTGCGTAACACGTGAACAATCTACCTTCAAATGGGGAATAGCTCGCCGAAAGGCGAATTAATACCGCATGTGGTTGCTTCTCGCATGAGAGGCATACCAAAGTCAGGGACCGCAAGGCCTGACGTTAGAAGAGGAGTTCGCGGCCTATCAGCTAGTTGGCGAGGTAACGGCTCACCAAGGCTAAGACGGGTAGCTGGTCTGAGAGGATGATCAGCCACACTGGAACTGAGACACGGTCCAGACACCTACGGGTGGCAGCAGTTTCGAATCATTCACAATGGGCGAAAGCCTGATGGTGCGACGCCGCGTGAGGGATGAAGGTCTTCGGATTGTAAACCTCTGTCACCGGGGAAGAAACGCTTCAAGTTAATAGCTTGAAGCCTGACTTAACCCGGAGAGGAAGCAGTGGCTAACTCTGTGCCAGCAGCCGCGGTAATACAGAGACTGCAAGCGTTATTCGGATTCACTGGGCGTAAAGGGTGCGCAGGTGGCCAAGTGTGT
>JBDTJA010000173.1:0-17637 GCA_039936075.1 Opitutaceae bacterium
TCGTCTTCGGCGAAGCCATCATCGGCCTGCTGGTGCTCTTCGGCTTCGGTTTGCGCAGCGCGCTGATCGCCGGTCAGTTGCTCATGCTCCTGCTTTTGGCCGGCACCTGCCTGCGCGAGCAATGGAATACCGCTGGCACCCAGCTTATTTACGTGGGCTTCTACGCCGCGCTGATGGCAACGCGTCGGTACGATGGCTGGTCGCTGGACCGGGCGCGACGACCCCGCGCGGTGAGTGATCGTCCCGCCGTGACGCCTTGACCAGGCGCACCCCGAATTCTGGAGGTGCCTGACCCGCAAGGACGCAGGTTGGCAGGGATTCTTTCGCCGTCCGCGACCCAACCAAGGGCAACCCACGCGCGCCTTCACGGAACAGTGGCCGCCAAGAGCGCATTGAGAAAGGGTGTAGCGACGAACGTGACCGAGTGGATGGAGCCGGCCACTCGCTCACGCTCGTAGCTCCTTCCGGCCCTTCGACTCTGACATTTTTGAAAGTGCGCTAAATGGCGGGGCCGAGACGCCGCCCTACCCCTGCAGTTGCTTTCGCGTGAACGCCACGGCCTCCCGCACGAAGGCGTCACCGTCAGGGCAAACGTTCTGAAACATCCCGCGTCGAAAACCAAAATCGCCGAACCCTGTGTTGTAACCCTCGAAGCCCAGATATTCGGCCCGCGTCGCGCGCAGCGCCCCGAAGATCTCCGCCCACGGCAGCAAGCCGCCCCCGGGCACACCGCGGTCGTTCTCGCAGGCATGCAGTCCCCAGAGCTGGTCGCCCACGGTGCGGATCGCCTCCGCGTAATCGCGCACCTCAGTCACGAGATGGTAGGTATCGAGCAGGATGCGCAGGTTGGGATGAGCCGCGAGTTTCAGCACTTGCAGCGCCTGGGCGGGAGTATTCACGACATGCGAGCGAAACCGGCTCATCGGCTCGATCACGAGTCTTACCCCGGCCGCCTGCGCATGCGCCGCCAGCGTGTGCAAACCATCCGCCGCGCGCGGCAGTTCGTCCGGCGGCGGGCGCCGCCGCAACACTTTGCCCGGTCGGCCGTATAGAGCACCCGCATACGCCACGGCGCCCAACTCCGCCGCTTGGTTGATGATTGAGCGGTGAAATTCCAGCGCCGAGCGGCGGTTTGCGGGGTCATCGTCCGACAAGTCCGCGCCGGCCGGCCATTCCCCACCCGGCCCGACAATCAGACCAACCCCCGCCGCTTCCGCAGCTCGGCGTGTGAGCGCGGTGGAGAATTTCACATCGAGACCCAGCGACAGTTCCAGCGTGTCGAGGCCGAGTCCGCGCGCGCGATCCAGCAGGCCGACTTCAGCATCTGACCAGCGCTCAGTCCAAAGATAGATGTGCGCGCCGAGTTTCACCGGATCATGAATTTAACCGCAAAGAGCGCAAAGTTCGCGAAGCCCAACCAGTTTGAGGATCGATCTTAGCGTACTTCGCGACCTTCGCGGTTAAATTTGCCGTGATCAGCGGAGGAACGCCTCGTGCAGTCCGCCGTCGATCGTGAGGACCTGGCCCGTGGTCTTGCTGAGGCGCTGGCTCACGAGAAGGAAATACGCCTCGGCCTGGTCGGCCGGGGTGATCGGCGCCTTGGTCAGCGTGCGATCAGCGTAGAACTGCGCGAGTTTCTTGACGAGTGAATCGGTCGCTTCGTCCTCGGTGTAGGCGATGTTGTACTTCGCGAGCGAGCCGATGACGCGGTCGCGCGGGAACATCGCACTGCCCTGCACCACCGTCGCGGGCGCGACGCCGTTGACGCGCACAAGCGGCGCAAGCTCGATCGCGAGCTCGCGCACGAGATGATTCGCGGCGGCTTTGGATGTATCGTAAGCGATGCTGCCTTTCTTCGCGACGACGGCATTCGCCGAGGTCGTGAGCACGAGCTGGCCTTTAAGACCCTGCTCTTTCCACGTCTTTGCGGCTTCGTCACCGACAATGTAGCTGCCGGTGACGTTCACGTTGAAAGTGAAAAACCACTTGTCGTCCGGGATGTGGCCGGTGGTGTCGCTCGGCCAGAACACCCCGGCGGTCACGACGATCGAATCGAAGCCACCGTAGGCCAGCGCGACCTGATCGAGCATGGCGCGGACGCTGGCGCGATCCGTGATGTTACCGACGAGGCCGATGGCCGGACCGCACCCGGAAATGCCCGAGCCGGCGACGCCAATCCCCTGGCCCAGCTTGTCGGTGATTTCCTTCGCCGTGGCGTCCGCGGTTTCCTGCTTCATGTCCACGCAGACGAGGTGGGCGCCTTCCTTGGAAATGCGGTGGGCGGTTTCCTTGCCGATGCCGGAACCGGCACCGATCACGATGATGACCTGGCGGGCAAGTTCCTTCTCCGCAGGCATGCGCTTCAACTTCGCTTCCTCGAGCAGCCAGTATTCGATGTCGAACGCCTCCTGCTGCGGCAGGGCGATGTAGGTATCGATGGCCTCGGCGCCACGCATGACCTCCACGGCACAGTTGTAGAACTCGGCGGTAACGCGGGACTCGGACTTGTCCTTGCCCCACGCCACCATGCCAAGGCCCGGGATGAGCACGACCGTCGGGTTGGTATCGCGCATCGCGGGCGAGTTGGCGTGTTTGCACTTCGTGTAGTACGCCGCGTAGTCCTTGCGATAGGCCTCCAGGCCGGCCGCGAGTTTCTTTTTCAGCGTCGCAAGGTCGTCGGCCTGCGGATTCCAGTCCACGTACAGCGGCTTGATCTTGGTGCGGAGGAAATGGTCGGGGCAGGACGTACCGAGCTCGGCGAGACGCCCGGCGTCCTTCGAATTCACGAAGCGCAGGATCTTTTCATCTTCCTGCACGGTGCCGATGAAACGCTTCTGCGATGATACCTGGCCGCGCAGCCAGGGGAGGATGCCGGCGAACAGCGCGGCGCGCTTTTCCGGCGCGAGCGTGGAGTACTTGGCGCCCCCAAAGGCGGCGGCGTCACCGCCCTTGGCGGCGTATTTCTGCTCGATGTAGGCTGCGGCCTTCTCGATGCAATCGAGGGTGTAGGTGTAGCAGGCCTTCTCATCGTTGTCCCACGAGATAAAGCCGTGCTGGCCCATCATGATGGACTTTACCTTCGGGTCCTGACGGCAGATCTCCTGCATCGCGAGGCCGAGCTCGAAGCCGGGGCGCATCCACTTCACGTAAGCCATTTCGCCGCCGAAGATTTCCTTGGTGAGCTTCTGGCAGTTGGCGGATGCGGCGATCGAGATGATCGCGTTCGGATGCATGTGATCGACGAACTTCGCCGGGATGAAGCTGTGCAGCGGCGTGTCGATGGAGGACGCGCGCGGATTCAGGTTGAAGGTCGCGTGGCTCGCCATCGCGACCATCTCGTCCTCGGCATTGGACTTCAGGCCTTTGTCGGCGCGGCCGAGATAGAGCGCCTGCATGCCGATCAGCTTTGACTGGTAGAGGGAGGAAAAATTTTCACGCGTGCTCGTGCGCAGGTCACCACCAGAGCCCTTGACCCACAGCACCTCGGTTTCGGAACCAGTCAGCGGATCTTTCTCGGTGACCTTCGTGGAAGTGTTGCCGCCACCGGTGTTGGTGACGCGCTGGTCGCTACCGAGCAGATTGCTGCGGTAGACGAGGCGACCGACCTGATCGAGCGAGGACGCCTTGGCGTCATCCCAAACATGATTCACGTATTTGTAGGACTTCATAGAGGTAAAATTCAGCGGTTTTGGGTCATCGCTAGCGCCGGGCCCCGAGCGCCGTCGCGGGGCAAGAGTGCTCCTGCCGTCGCCCGGCGGCGATGGCGAAACCGGTCGCCGTCCCCTTCGCGGGCTTCCCGCAATAACCTTGGTAAAAAAGCCTCATCACCGGATCCCGAGCATCTTCTCGCGGTAGTGCTCATCAGGCCGTCCCGCAATGCGCGTAGCCACCGCGGGAGACAGAAAACGCACCGAACCGAGCGCGTTCGCACCGAGAAAAACCTCGGCGGCTTTCACCGCCATCAGGGTGGCGGCCATCACGGCCTCGGCGGTGCCGCCGAGCGCAATGAGGCCGTGGTTTTCAAGGAGGATGACGCGCGGCGGACGCGCCAGTCGTTTCACATACACCGTGACCGCCGTCCGAATGGCCTGCGCGAGTTTCAGGCCGGGATCAACATAAGGCACGAGCACGAACTCCGCGCCGCAGCACACGATCTCGTCGGGACACAGCCGCTTCGTCGCAAAAACCTTCGCGTGCCTGGTCGCGAGAATCTGGTTCACCGCCACCGGGTGCGTGTGGCCGACAAAATTCACGCCCGGCAGCGTGAGCAGCCAGGCGTGGAACATCGCCTCCACGGAAGGTTTCTTCGCGGTCGGATTGACGCGCGATGTGAGCAGGGCCTCATCCACCGCGACGTCCGTCATCGTCTTTGCGTCGAGCAGCGGCAGCAGGTTGGTGAACCGGCACTCAGTCAGATTGGCCGCGGCGAGGGTCGCGAGATTCGAGCCGCTGGCCTTGACGAGAAACCGCCCCTCGGAGAGGCGCGCCGAGGTGTTGCCCTCGCCGAGGATGGCGAGTTTGCGTTCTTCACGGCCGAGCTGATGCGAGAGCTCCAGCAGGCGCGAAAGCAGGTCGGGCGGGATGGGCATAAAGCGACAGGAGATGATAGATTATGATAGATTTCCACCACAATCTCTCAGCGGCGGGAATGGGGAGTTTTAGTCGCGGATTTCACTTAGATATACGGATTCATCGTCACATCATCGCATGAGAGACTTGTGATCCTCAGCGCAGCGAAGAGTCCTTTGGGAGGTCGAGAAACGGCTTCAAATCAATTTCCCGCTGAGCTCAGAACGACAAACACCCGTAACGAACGCACTGGAGTGATCCACGCTTATCATGAAATCCGTGGTCAGAAGTCCTGAAATATTTTTAGTCCTACGCCATACGGATCTTGCCCTACAACAATACGTTGTCGACCAACCGCACCTCATCAATCCAAGCCGCCAGTGCCAGCATCGTCGTCCCCGCCGTGGCTTCGCGGACTGGCTCCAACGTGGTCGTGTCCACGATCGAAATGTAAATGATCCGGACACGGCGGTGCTGGCTGAGAATGTGCGTCGCCTCGGCGATCAGGCGATCGGGGTTGCGCACGCCTGCTTCGGTCATCTCTTTCACCGTTTTGAGGGCTTTGCTCAAGGCGAGAGACTCCGACCGCTGACTCGAGGTGAAGTCGCGATTGCTCACGCCCACCGCCAGGCCGTCCGCGTCCCGGACTGTCGGCACGACCACGATCTCCACCCCAAAATGCAGATCCCCCGCCATCTTGCGCACAATCGCGGCCCGCTGGGCGGTTTTCTGACCGTAGTAGGCAAAGTCGGGGTGGATGATGTTGAAAAAATTGGCCATCATGGTCGTCACCCCGCGAAAATGCGCCGGCCGCGACAGGCCGCAGAGCGTCTTCGCGATCTGCTCTTCGCTGATATAGGTTGAGTAACCCCGCGGATAGATCTCCGCGACCGTCGGCGTGAACACCACCTCCGCCCCGCAAGCTTCGCACAGCGCGAGATCCTCCGCCGTGCTGCGCGGGTAATTTGCCATCACCTCGTTGGGCCCGAACTGCAGGGGATTCACGAATAGCGATACGATCACCGCGCCCGCCTTCTGCACCGCCGCCTTGATCAAGGCCTCCTGGCCCCCGTGCAATGCACCCATCGTCGGCACCAGGGCGATGGTCTTGCCCTGGGCTTTTAGCTGCGCCGCAACAGCGCGCATTTCGGACACAGACTCGATTTTTTGCATGGGCGACAAACCTGAGATTACGGGAAATCCTGCAGATAAAAGCTCCCAGTTGAAAGTTGAAACGTCCCAAGACCAAAACCTCTCCCCCGGATCCCGGAGATGAACACGGATTCAATCCTCGAGACTCAACTGGAGGGTGGCTCGCTCAAATTCCCGGGCTTGAATCCGCGAAAATCCGCACAGACTGCGGAAAAATCACGTCTGACCGCCGAAGATGGATTGCGTCGTCGCTCCGCTTCTCGCAATGACACTGCCCTCCTTCCCCCATGATCCGCATCAACGAAAACTACACCAAGCTCAAGGCGTCCTACCTTTTCACGGACATCGCCAAGCGTGTGAACGCCTACGTCGCCGCCAATCCGACTAAGCCGATCATCCGCCTCGGCATCGGTGACGTGACCGAGCCGCTCCCCCCCGCCTGTATCGAGGCGCTGCACGCCGCGACGGACGAGATGGCCAAGCGTGAGACGTTCAAGGGCTACGGCCCGGAACAGGGTTATGCGTTTCTCCGCGACGCGATCGCGGCCCACGACTACACAGCGCGGAAGTGCCCCATCGAGTCGGATGAAATCTTTATCTCCGACGGCTCGAAGTGCGACTGCGGCAACATCCAGGAAATTTTCGGTCAGGATATCCGCCTCGCGATTCCCGACCCCGTTTATCCCGTTTACATCGATACCAACGTCATGGCCGGCCGCACCGGCGGGAACGTGGACGGGCGCTATTCGGGCGTGACCTATCTCGATTCCACGCCGGCCAATGGCTATGTGCCGGCGATCCCGGCGGTTGCGGCCGACCTGATCTATCTCTGTTTCCCCAACAATCCAACCGGCGCCGTGGCCACCAAGGCGCAGCTGACCGAGTGGGTCGCGTACGCGAAGAAGAACCAGGCCATCATCCTCTTTGACTCCGCCTACGAGGCCTACATCCGCGACCCGGCGATACCCCACTCCATCTACGAGATCGAGGGCGCGCGCGACGTGGCCATCGAGTTCCGCAGCTTCTCCAAGACCGCCGGTTTCACGGGCACGCGCTGTGCCTATACCGTGGTGCCAAAGTCGCTCAAGGCCTACGACGCCGCGGGGAAGGACCACTCCGTGCACGCGCTCTGGAACCGCCGCCACACGACGAAGTTCAACGGCGTCGCCTATCCGATCCAGAAGGCCGCCGCAGCCGTCTTCACCGCGGCCGGCCAGAAGCAGACGCGCGACCTCGCGGATTTCTATCTCGGCAACGCCAAGCTCATCCGCGAGGCGATGGGCAAGCTCGGCCTTCCGTGCATCGGTGGCGACAATGCGCCGTACATCTGGGTCAACACCGGCCGCGACTCGTGGGAGTTCTTCGACATGCTGTTAAACCAAGCGCAGGTCGTCTGCACGCCCGGCGCCGGTTTCGGCAAGTGCGGCGAAGGTCACGTGCGCATCAGCGCGTTCAATTCCCGCGCCAACGTTGAGACCGCCCTTGCGCGCATCGCCGCCGCGCTCAAGTAAATCCGCCATTCGGAATTTCACGCCAAGCCGCGAAGTCGCAAAGTTCGGAAACCTGACCAGGTCCGCCCGTTGCCTAAACTTTGCGGCTTCGCGCCTTGGCGTGAAATAAATCCTACTTCTTCTCCGCCGTCGGCAGGAGCGTGACGATGCGGTCAGCGAGGCCATCCACGGCTTCGCTCAGCTTGAGCGCGAGCTGCCCGTAGCTGCCATCCCAGCCGGGTACTTCCATCGTGAAGGTGTCCCGCGCAAGCCGCTCCGAGCCGGCCCCCGGGGGAAAGATTTCCACCACGGCGGTGAAGCGCGCCACTTTCGCCGCGCTGTCGCCCTCGCAGCGCAAAACGCGCACGGCGATTTCATAATCGTGATCCTCGCCCGGCGACGACACCACGTGCGACACCGAGCCGCGGCCTTCGAGACTTTCGCGCAGGACGCGGCTGATTCCAGCCTCAAGGTTTTCCGCCCAGCGCGCATCATCGACGTACCTAATCTCGTTGCCCGCATAACGCACCTGCATCGCCTTGCCCCGAAGAAAGCTCGGAATCTCCACCGGTCGCAAAGCCAAGGTCCAATGCGGACCCGCGAATGTCATCATCGCGGGTTTCGGCGGCGTGGTCGTCAGCACGTAATAATGCGTCGCATCGGGCGCCACCGGAGGGATGAGGCTGCAGCCGGTCGCGACCAGCAGGCCGAGCACCGCGAGCGACAGGCCGGAAAGGGAAAGAGGGCGCAGCTTCATCGGATTGGGCGGAGGTTACGGGACAAAAGCTACTTCCTGGGACGCTTGCCACTGATCAGGGCCTGGGGGTTGCGCTCGAGGAATTCGGCCAGCCGCTGCACGGACTCGGCGGCGTCCGAGAGTTGCGAAAGTGCATGGCCGGCATCCGTGCCGAGGTTGCCCTGCGCCGCGATGAAGCGGCGCGCAGTGTCGGCGGCGGCATTGAAGGACGCCAGCGTTTCCTTCGTCTGCACTAGCGTGGCCTTGAGCTCGTCGCCATTGCTGTCCACCTGGGCGTCCAATTTCACCAGCACGGCGTGCAGCTCGATGAGCGTGGAATTGAGATTGGCCAGCGTCTGCTTCGTCTCAGGCGAATTGACCAGGCTGTCCACCGAGGCGCCGGCTTTTTGCCACTGGGCCACGAGCCCCTTGATATCGAGACCGTCAAGCTGCTTGTGCGCATCGGCCAGGAGCAATTTCACCTCTTTGCCGATGCCGGCGAAATCCACCTTCTTGATGTCGTTCAGGATCTCCGTGAGATTGGTCTGAAACTCCGAGATGGCCGACGGAACGTAAGGGACCACGACGTATTTCAGTTCCGTGATGTGGTTGTCCGCCGGGTAGTCCTTCGGGCTGAGAAACTCGAGTTCCACGAACAGCAGACCGGTCGCCAGACCCTGAACATCGAGGCGGGCGCGCAGGCCGTTATCCACCAGGTTCTGCAACTCCGTCCGATTCGCCACGTCGATGGCGTTGCCCTTGCTGTCGGTAACCTTGTTTTTGCTGAACTCGCAGACGACCGCGACGACCGAGTGGTGAGATTTGCCATCGTAATGGACGTTGAGGTCCACCACCCGGCCCACCGGCACGCCGCGCAGCTGCACGGAGGAGCCGAGATTAAGACCGTGGACCGACTCGTCGAAATACACGACGAAGCGCTGCGGCTTGCTGAAAAAACTCACCCCGCCAAACGTGAGCAGCCCGATCACGCCAAGCGCAAAGGCACCGATCACAAACATGCCGACAATGGCGGGACTGACTTTCGTTTTCACGTGGGGCGCAGCGTAGCGATTGGAGAAATGAGGGGAAGTCTATTGCACCAGCAAATCGGTCCGCCGGAGGAACTCGGTCACCCGCGGGTCGCGGCTGTTCCGCGCCAGGTCCCTTGGGGGTCCCTCGGCGATGATGCCCTTCTCGCCCCGGTCCAGCATGATGACGCGGTCGGCGATGCTGAAGATCGAGCCCAGCTCGTGCGACACGACGACAATGGTCGTCCCGAACGTCTCGCGGATCTGCAAGATGAGCTCGTCGAGCTTGCGCGACGTCACCGGATCAAGACCGGCGGAGGGTTCGTCGAAAAACACGATCGAGGGATCCAGTGCCAGCGCGCGGGCGAGACCGGCGCGCTTCTTCATGCCCCCGCTGATTTCCGCAGGATAATAATCCTCGAACCCGGTCAGGCCGACCTGCGCGAGTTTCAACGTCGCGATTTCCTCGATCTCTCGTGGGGAGAGAGACGTGTACTCCTCGAGCGGCAGCGAGACGTTTTTCCGCAGCGAGAGTGAACTCCAGAGCGCGCCGCTCTGGAACAGCATCCCAAACGTTTTCAGCAGGTTGCGGCGCGCGTTCGTATCCGCCTCCGTGAAGGACTCGCCAAAAAACTTCACCGTGCCCGCTGTCGGCGTGTGCAGACCCACCATGTTGCGCAGCAGCGTGCTTTTGCCACAGCCCGAGCCGCCAATGATGAAGAATATCTCTCCGCGCGGGATCGTGAACGAGATGTTCTTCAAGACCACCTTGCCATCATAGCCGCATTCCAGGCCCTTGACCTCGATCGCAGGACCCGGCGCCGGCGGTTTGTTGGGAATAAGATCGGCCATGGGTCAGATTCCGAGCGCGTTGAAGAGGACTGCGAAAATCGCGTCCGCGATAATGATGAGCAAAATGGAGGTGACGACCGCCGAGGTTGCCGCGCGACCGACGCCGGAGGCACTGCGGTCCGCCTGCAATCCGCGCAGACAGCCAGCCAAGCCAATGATCAGGCCAAACGCGATCGCCTTGATGACTCCGGTTGAGATGTCGGACAGATCCACGATCGTCAGCATCTCGACCCAGAAACCCGCCGGCGGAATTCCCAGCAGGCTATACGCCACCGCGAGTCCGCCGACGATGCCGAGTGCATTCGCGTAGAGCGCGAGGAGCGGCATCATCACCCCCAGCGCGATGATCCGGGGCAGCACGAGAAACTGCACTGAAGGGATGCCGAGAGTCTCGAGTGCATCGATTTCCTCGTTGGCCTTCATGTTGCCCAGCGTGGCCGCAAACGCCGCGCCCGTGCGGCCCGCCAGCACGATCGCCGTCATCAACGCGCCCATTTCGCGCACCATCGAGAGGCCAATGAGGTCCGCGATGTAGATGTCACCGCCGTACTGGCGGAGCACCACCGCGCCCGTGTAGGCCAGCGTCACGCCGACGAGGAAGCTGACGAGGCTGACGATCGGGAGGGCCATCGCGCCGCACTGCTGCATTTCTTCGAGGCAGTCGCGCCAACGAAATTTTTTCGGATGCCGGAACAGCTGCTGCGTCGCCAGCACGCACTCGCCCACAAACTGGAAGATCGCGCGGATTTTCCCGATGAGATCCTGCGTGGCCAGGCCGACCGTGGTGAGGAAAGTCTCTGACCGGTCAAACGGCACGCTCGTCTCATGTGAGGCGATGAGCTGACCGAGGAGCGTGCGGATCTTTTCCGGTAGCTGGTCGGTTTCGCAGTAGGCGCCGGTGGCGCGGCACCACTGCTGCGCCGCGAACAGGAAAAGCAGCAGCGAGCTATCCCATTTCTCCACCTCGGTCACCCGAAGGCGAATCCGACCGGGACTTTGCGTCCCCAGCACTTCAGTCCACGCGGGACGAGTCTCGGTCACCTGCCACGTCCCCGCGAGGGCCACGTCCAACACATCACCCTCGGAGGTGAGCGCGACGCGCGCGTTCAAGGGGACCGGACTGGCAGGCATACCGTCACTTCACCCATGACAAGGCCCGCCGCCAAACCAAATCTCTGTCTGTCATCTCGAAGAGGCGGCGACGTGGCAATCCAGCCGGATGGTCCATCTGTAATTTTGAACGAAGCGCCGTCTGAGCCAGCCGGCTGGTTCCACAGCTACTCAGGCGTCATCGAAGCCGGTCGAAGTGCCGCACGGGATCCTTCGTTGCACTCAGGATGACAATCCTTGGAAATGGGCTGGAACGACTTTCCCGACACCATGCGACGCTTTGAAACCCTCCTACTCGATCTCGATGGCACGCTCGTAGACGCGTTTACGACGATCCATCGCGCGTACGTCCACACCCTACCGCAATTCGGCCGCCCCGCCCCGACGATGGCCGAGGTGCGTCGGGCCGTCGGTGGTGGCCTGGCGAATGCGATGAGGCACTTCCTGCCGCCGGAGCTTATTCCGGCCGCGAGCAAAATTCACACCGCCTACACCGAGGAGATCCTGCTCGAGGACGTGAGCCTCCTGCCCGGCGCCGCCGATCTGCTCCGCGCGCAACATGCGCGCGGCACGCGGCTCGCCGTGTACACCAACAAATTCGGCAGCAACGCCCGTCGCATTTGCGCGCACCTCTGCGTGTCGCACTATTTTCAAGGTGTCTATGGAGCCGGTGACACACCCTGGCTCAAACCCCAGCGCGAGTTCACCGATCACGTGCTACGCGAACTAGGCGCCGACGCTGCGAACACGTTGATGATCGGCGACTCCCCCTTCGATGTCGAAACCGCCAGCAACGCGGGTTTCCCCTGCTGGTGCGTCACGACCGGAACGCATGATGAGGCGCAGTTGCGGGATGCCGGGGTAGAACGGGTTTTTCCGAATCTAGCCACACTCGGCGCGGCGTTGCGCGATAAAGCGGGAGCGTTGTAGGGGCGCAGACTCGCTGCGCCCTTGGTAACGCCCACGGAAGGACGCACCGAGGCTGTATCCCTTCTGCAAGACTGAGCTGATCGCGCTGTCCTACACTCAGCTCGTCTCCACCAGCACCTTGCGGGCCGGGAAATCCAGATCGAATGGCTCGTCGGATGCGGGCGAGTGATACGTGCTGATGATCGCGAAGCGGTCCTGGCCGGCGGTGTTGCGCGTCGAACCGTGGACGAGGCGATCGGAAAACACGATGATCGAGCCGCGCTTGATGTTGCAGGTCACGATGTCGCCTTCCTTCCACGTGTTGTCGTTGATCTCGTACTGAAAGTCACCGCTGGGCAGGCCGATCTTGACCATGTTCCAGTCCTTCTTGTGGCTGCCAGGTACCACCGTGAGCGTGCCGTTGGCGGCGGTCGCGTCGTCGAGCGGGATCCAGACCGAGAGCTTCGGGCGCGTGTTGCGCCAGTAAAAGAAGTCGATGTGCCACGGCGTGGCGAAAGCCTTGCTGGCGGACTTGTAGACAATCTTGTCGCTCAGGAACATCACGCCCTGCGGCATGACCTGCTCCAGCACGTCCACCACGCGCGGATCCTCCGCGAGGGCGCGGAATTGCGGGCTCACGACCGACACGTGCACATACACCGACGAACCCGGCTTGGCCTTCGTGTCGAGCACGTGGCGGGCCTCGGCCTTCAGGCGATCGCACTCCTCCGCGGTGAAAAGGTCGGGCACGATGACAAAGCCATCGCGGGCATAACGTTCAGCGAGACCGGAGAGAGCGGCGGATTTTTTCATGGCGGCTTGCTTAACGTAATCGGCCTTCGGGAGGTGTCCAGTGGAGCTTTTTCTGCGGATCTGATTCTGCCGTCGAAACTGGCAAAGGTGGACCGTGCGCTTCCATCTTCGCCGGGGCTTTGGCGGACACGCCGCGCGCGGTGGTTTGGAAAATGCGTGCCGCGCGCGGAGCGCACGGCCCACCCGGACAAAGCAACCCGATGGGTGCCGCTGCCTTCGGGTGAATTTCCGCTTCACTCGGTGGGGTGTTGCGGCAACGTAACGCGGCCGGTACCCCCGTTTCTCCGTTTCCGGCCCGCTTCACGTACTCATGACGCTGCACCTGATCGACTGGATCATCATTCTCGGTTACCTGGCCGGCTGTCTTGCCGCCGGGTTGGGGATGCGACGCTTCGTCCGCGGCGTGGAGGATTTCGCGGTCGCGGGCCGCGAGATGGACGTCAACCTGGGCATCGCTTCGCTCGCGGCGACGGAGCTCGGGCTCGTGACGATCATGTATACGGCACAGCTGGGCTACGAAAAGGGCCTGGCCGGCGCGGCCATCGGCGTGATCATGTGCGCGGCCGTCTGGATCGTGGGAAAGACGGGCTTTGTGATCGGGCCCTTGCGCACCGCGGGAGTGCTGACGATCCCCGAGCTGTTCGAAAAACGCTTCGGCGGCCGGGTGCGCTGGCTGGCGGGGCTGTTCATTGTGCTCGGCGGACTGCTCAACATGGGCATCTTCCTGCGGCTCGGCGGCCAGTTCCTCATCTCGGTCACCGGCATGCCGCCCGGCTGGCTCGAGTGGGTGATGACCGGCCTCCTCGGGCTCGTGCTGATTTACACGGCGCTGGGCGGGATGCTTTCCGTGCTCGTGACCGATTACCTGCAGTTTCTCGTCATGGGAATCGGCATCGTCATCACCTCGGTGATCGTGCTCATGCACACGGGGTGGTTCGGCATTGTGGACGGGCTCAACGCCGCCTGGGCCGCCGGTACGCTCAAATCTCATCCGTTCAATCCCCTCGATTCGTCCAATTTTGGGGTTGGCTATCTATTGTGGATGGTGGTCACCCAGATCGCCGTGGCCACCACGTGGCAGACGCAAATCAGCCGCGTGCTCGCCGCGAAGGATGCCGATACGGCCAAGCGGATGTATCGCCGAACGTCCTTTTATTTCGTGGGCCGGTACCTGCTGCCCGGGCTGTGGGGTGCGGCGGCGTTTCTCTATTTCCACTCGGCTGGCCACACCGCGCCAGCCGATACGCTCAATGCGATGCCCCAGTATCTTTCCACCATCCTGCCGGTCGGAGTGATCGGGCTCGTGGTCGCCGCCATGCTCGCCGCCGAGATGAGCACGGACAGCGGCTACATGCTCACGTGGGCCACCGTGATTTACAACGACCTCATCACGCCCTGCCTCAAGACCCCGCTCTCCCCCCGCGGCTCGCTCAGGCTCACGCGCGGCTTGGTCGCGGGCATCAGCGTTTTCCTCCTGATCTATGGGCTCTCGTACGAACTGCCGGGCAACGCTTGGGATTACCTCGCCGTCACCGGTAACATTTACCTCGCGAGCGTGTTCACCTTGCTCGTGACCGGCCTCTACTGGCCCCGGGCCAACGCCACCGGCGCCTACGCCGCGCTCGTGCTGGGCGCCGTCGGCCCCCTCACCTTCCTCGTCGTCAACGCGGTCGTGGAAAAGTCCCACCAGATCCGCCCCGAGGTCGCGGGGGCCTCGTCGTTCGGCCTCGCTTTTCTCGGCATGATCATCGGCTCGCTTGCGACCGCCGCACCCCAAGCCGTGGCAGTCTCCCCTGCTGCAACATGAAAGACCCCCTCGTACTTTTCTGGCTGGGACTACTTTTCGGCTCGATCGCCTGGTACGGCTTCCTCGTGTTTTACATCGGGTTCAAGGCCGGCGGCGAGATCCGCACCCTGATCAAAACCCTCCGCCAACCGCCGCCCAAAGATGACGGCGCCTGAGCATAGTTGGCATTGCCTCGACGCCTCCGCTCCGTGAACGTGGACGGATCGTCCCACTCTCTATGAAAACCATCCGCCTTGTTCCCGTGTTGCTCGCCGCCCTGGCGACCGGCGCCTTTGCCCAGGAAACTCCCGCCAAACTGGCCCTCGCCCACGAGGTCATCGTCGCCATGCGGGCCGATCATATGTTCGACACCACGCTCGCCCAAACCAAGCAGGCCAGCACGGAGCTGACGGCCCTCCCGCCCACCGCCACGCCGGCTCAGCAGACTCAGGCCGAGGCGCTCCGCACCCAGATCATGGATCTCGCGATGCAGGGCACGACCGGCCTGACCGCGCACTTGGACAAGGTTTACGCGACGGTTTACACCGATGCGGAACTGAATGCCATGAAGACCTTCTTCACCTCACCCGAGGGCCAGTCCATGATGGCCAAGCAAGCCCAGATCATGGCGCAGATTCGTCCGCAGTTCCAGGAGATGCAGCGCTCGCTCGGGACCAAGGTTCAGCAACTGCTCGACAACGCCAAGGCCGCCAACGCCGCGGCCACTGCGAACGAGGCCAAGTCAGCCGCCGGCAAATCGGCCGACGCCAAACCTGCCGACGCCCCGAAGTAACCGCGAACCGCGTCCCGCATTGCTTTCCGCCCGCCGGCCGTCCGGCGGGCTTTTTTGCGGATAGATAACGCGTTCCGCGCTTTCCTTCCCTTCATCCGCGTTTATCCGTGTAATCCGTGGCTTCCCCCTCGTCCGCTTCGCTCACCGGCGTTCTCGAGCGCATCATCTTTTTCAACGAGGAAAACCATTACACCATCGCGGAGTTCCGCCCCGATGCCGCCAACCCGAAGGATGCCGAGGCCAAGGTCACCATCGTCGGCGCGCTGCCCGGCGTCGAATGCGGTGAAACCCTGCATCTCACCGGCGAATGGACCAAACACGCGCAGCATGGCGCGCAGTTCAAGGTCCTGGGTTTCAAGTCCGAGCTGCCTGCCTCGGTCTACGGTATCCGCAAATATCTCGGCAGCGGCCTCGTCCCCGGCATCGGCAAGGTTTACGCGAACAAGATCGTGGATGCATTCGGCACCGACACGTTTCGCGTGCTCAGCGAGGAGTCCGGCAAGCTGCGCGACGTCGAGGGCATCGGCAAAAAACGCGCCACGTCGATCAAGCAGGCGTGGGACGAGAAACGCACCGAGCGCGAACTCTACATTTTCCTCCAGACCTACGGCGTCACGCCCTCGCAGTGCGTGAAACTCGTTAAACATTTCGGTCCGTCGGCCAAGCAGGTGTTGTTGAACGAGCCCTACCGCGTCGCCCGTGAGATCGACGGCATCGGCTTCAAGACTGCCGACCGCATCGCCATCAATCTCGGTTTCGCCAACGACGCTCCTCCGCGCCTCGATGCCGGCCTCATCTTCGCGCTCGAAACGCTGCAGGAGGAGGGTCACACCGCGTTTCTCGAGGCCGGGCTCGTCGACTACTCGTCGAACCAACTCGAGACTGACTCCAAGCTCGTCGAGGCCCGCATCAACGCCCTCGTCGAGTCCAAGGCGCTGATCCGTCACTGGCCTGCCGGGGTCGACAATCCGCTGCCCGGCACCGCGCTCCTCCAGCTCCCGCATAACGACCGCGCCGAGCAGAAAATCTCCGACGTCGTTTCGCGCTTGAATCGCGTGCCCAGCGGGTTGCCATCGATCAAGTCCGACGCCGCGGTGAAGTGGGCGGAGGAAAAAGCCGGCTTCGCGTTTCACGAACTGCAGCGCATCGCGGTCCGCAATGCGCTCACGCACAAGTTCACGATCCTCACGGGCGGCCCCGGCACGGGGAAAACCACGATTCTCCGCGCGCTCGTCGATATCCTGAAAGCGAAAAAGGTCCGCGTGCACCTCGCTGCACCGACGGGCCGCGCCGCGCAGCGTCTCGCCGAAACCACCGGCGGTTTCGCGTCCACCATTCACCGTCTGCTCAAATTCGATCCGTCCAACGGTGGTTTCACGAGCAACGAGTCCAGTCCGCTCGCGACGGATTTCCTCATCGTCGACGAGGCCTCCATGCTCGACGCCCGCCTGGCGTCCGCACTCCTGCAATCCGTGCCGGCCAAGGCCCACCTCCTCCTGGTGGGCGACACCGATCAGCTCCCCAGCGTCGGGGCCGGCAATGTATTGAAGGACCTCATTTCCGCAGGCTCGGGCACTACAGATCATCCGGTCACGTTGATCCCCGTCACCCGCCTCTCGGTTATCTACCGCCAGAAGGAGCAGAGTGGCATCGTCACCACCGCGCACGCCATCAACTCCGGCGATCCCTCGCTACCGCCCACGGTGACCGAACTCACCGACATCCAAGCTTGGAGTGATCTCACGTTTGTGGCCGCGACCGACGCCGAGGACTGCCTGCGCAAAGTCACCGCGCTCTGCACGGAATTTATACCCAAACTATGGAAATGGTTTAACCCAGCCGCAGACATCCAGGTGCTCGCGCCGATGCACAAAGGCGTGGCCGGCGTGGCGAATCTCAACCTCGCGTTGCAAGCGGCGCTCAACCCCCACGAACGCGGCCTGCGCGGTCTCACCGCTGAGTACCGTTCGGGAGACAAGGTGATCCAGCTGCGCAACAACTACGACAAGAACCTCTTCAACGGTGACATCGGGACGGTCACGGGAATCGACGCCTCGGCCGGCACGCTCGAGGCGGAGTTCGATGGCGAGCGGCACCCGTTTGACCGCGGCGAATTCGGCGACCTCGCGCTGGCGTATGCCATCAGCATCCACAAGTCCCAGGGCAGCGAATATCCGGTCGTGATCATCCCGTTGCTCAAAGGTCACTTCATGATGCTGCAGCGCAACCTGCTCTACACCGCGATCACCCGTGGAAAGAAAAAAGTCCTGATCGTCGGCGAACCCGCCGCCTACGCCATGGCCGTCCGCAACAGTGAATCAAAACAGCGCGTGACGCACCTGCAGCAGAAGATCGCCCGCGGGTGAGGTGGGCCGGGCGCTCCGCCGCGCGGCATGAGA
>JBDTJA010000174.1:0-3879 GCA_039936075.1 Opitutaceae bacterium
AGTAATAATTGCAATGGTCATGATTATCCCCAGCCAAGCACGATTGGTAGGTCGCACTGTCACCAC
This sequence comes from Opitutaceae bacterium, assembly GCA_039936075.1. GTDB lineage: Bacteria > Verrucomicrobiota > Verrucomicrobiia > Opitutales > Opitutaceae > Opi-474. The sequence continues at coordinate 67 of JBDTJA010000174.1, forward strand.
GGCTATCGCCGTAAGGATATAAGCAGGCACAATCAACCAGCCTAATTTGTCGCTATAGCCGACTGGTCCATCTAGAGCTGCCACTGCACCGAGCAGACAAACTCCGATGCACGCTAATCTCATCTTCGATCCAGGCATCGAACAAATAGGAAATGGGGACATGCTATATTTTCCTATTGGATGAATGGCTAGTTACCTCACACATCGATGATCTCGCCCGCCCGCCGCTTCTTGCGGTCCCAGTACCAGCTGATCCAGATGCAGGCTTCGTAGAGGAGGCAGAGCGGGACCGCCATGCAGACTTGGGTGATGACCTCGGGGGTCGTCAGCACGGCGCCGAGGATGAAGGACAGCACAATCACGTGGCGCCGGTAGTGCGTGAGTTGCTTGTGCGTGACCAATCCGAGCTTCACCAGCAGCAGCACGACGATCGGAAACTGGAAGCCGAGGCCCATGCCGAAGATAAACTTGGCCACGAAGCTGATATAATCATCGGCGCGCCAATCCAGCGCGTTGAAACCCAGCAGATCGGAATATTCCACCGAGGCCCGCAAAGCGAGGGGCAGCACGATGTAATAGGTCAACAGCACACCGGAAAAAAACAGCACCACGCTCCAGCCGACCCAGGTGAAGAACATCTTGCGCTCCCGAATCTTGAGCGCGGGCATGAAAAACTGGCCCATGAAGAAAGCCCAGAAGGGTGCCGAAAGAATCAGCGCCGCGTAAATTGAAACGTGGAACGCGATGAAGAACGCTTCCGCCGGCGCGAAGTTGTGCAGCTTGATCCGCAGGCTCGAGTGGTTTTTCGGGGTGTCCGGCAGCAGTTTCAGCGAAATCGACTGCTGCTGTCCGACCTGCGTGATCCCAACCTGGTAAACGGCATGCGGCGCATCGCCAGGCGGTAGCGCGGGGAATTGCTCGCGCGTCACGACGTAAGGCCCGATTTCCGTGTCTCCGATCTTGAAGGCCACCGTGGGCTTCGGCTTTTCGAACATGTCCAACCGCTGCAGCGGATACTCAAGCAGCTGGACGAGTTGTGGCGACAGCAGCAGGCACACCACCAAGGCGATGCCGATCGCAATCGCAGACTTCATCAGCGCGCCGCGGAGATCGTTGAGGTGAGCCCAGAATGATTTTTTCGGGCCGGCCTCCTCACCTTCGGGCAGAAATTCCTCGTCGTCGTTCATCTCAGTTCAAGCAGCAGACCTGAGTTGCCCGCGAATTGCGCGAATGAACGCGAATGGACGACAGACGGAATGAATCAAACCGGGATGCAGTTGGGTTCGAACCATGCATCCGGGATTTTTTTCGCCATTCGTGTAAATTCGCATGATTCGCGGGCACCGGTTTGGAAGGCTTGGGTGATTAACTGCGTAGCCTTCCGGCCGACGATTCCGTGAGGAAACTGGCGTAGGTCGCCTTCAGTCCATCCGGGAGCGCAATCTTTGCCCGCCAGCCGAGCGCGGTCAGGCGCGAGACATCGAGTAGTTTGCGGGGCGTGCCATCGGGTTTTGTAATGTCCCACGCCACTTTGCCTTTGAAACCGGTCGTCGCCGCCACGGATTCCGTAAGTTCCTTGATGGTGACGTCCGTCCCCGTGCCGACGTTGACCCAGTCCGGTGGGTTTTCGACCCGCAGAAGAAACGCACAGGCATCGGCCAGGTCATCCACGTGAAGAAACTCGCGGCGCGGCGTGCCCGTGCCCCAAGCGATGACCTCAGGCTTCGCGGCAATCCTGGCCTCATGAAATTTGCGGATCAAGGCCGGCAGCACATGCGAGTTCTGCAGGTGGTAGTTGTCGCCGGGCCCGTAGAGATTCGTCGGCATCGCCGAGTGAAACAGCACGCCGTGCTCCTTCCGGTAGAAATGGGCGAGCTTGAGTCCCGTGATCTTGGCGATGGCGTAAGCCTCATTGGTCGGCTCAAGCGGTCCAGTCAGCAGACAATCCTCAGTCATCGGCTGAGGCGCAGCCTTTGGGTAAATGCATGAGCTGCCCAGGAAGAGCAGTCGCTTCACGCCGTGCTTATACGCGGCGTGAATCGTGTTCGACGCGATGGCGAGGTTCACGAAGAGAAACTCCGCCGGATAGGTGTTGTTGGCGTGGATGCCGCCAACCTTGGCCGCCGCAATGATGGCAGCGTCGGGTTTCTCCTCGGCAAAGAAGGCATCCACAGCCTCCTGCGAGGTGAGATCGAGTTCCTGTCGCGTGCGAAGCAGCAAGGCTGCATCCCGCTCACGGCTAAACCGCCGCACGAGCGCTGAACCCACCATGCCTTGATGGCCTGCGATGTAGAGTTTCACGGCAGAATGAAGTGGCCCACTGAACACACTGAATACACGGAAAACGAAAAGGCACTCAGACGGGTTGGCCGCGAAGACGCATAAAAAACTCCAAAAAATCCGGAATTCTGAATCCAATCTCTCGCGCGCCTATAGGTGCAACTGAGACATTGCCGCAGTCCTGGCGACCTTGCGCCTTTTGGTGGCCAACTCTTCATGCGAATGGCGCCTTGGAAGGATTCGGCAGTTTCGCGATCTGCGCTTCGCGCTTGGCCAACTCGAGGTCGTGCTCGACCATGATCTTGACGAGTTCCTTGTATTTCACCTTGGGCTCCCAGCCGAGCTGCGCGCGGGCTTTCGCGGGATTGCCAATGAGCAAATCCACCTCGGCCGGACGCTCGTAGCGTTGGTCGTGCTCGACGTATTTTTCCCAATCGAGGTTCAGCAGGCCAAAGGTTTCCTGGCAGAATTCCTTCACGCTGTGCGCTTCGTTCGTCGCCACCACGTAATCGCCGGGCGTGTCCTGCTGCAGCATCAGCCACATCATTTCGACATATTCCTTCGCGTAACCCCAATCGCGTTTCGCGTCGAGATTTCCGAGATAAATCGAATCCTGCAGGCCCAGCTTGATGCGCGTGGCGGCGCGCGTGATCTTGCGCGTGACGAACGTCTCACCGCGGCGCGGGCTCTCGTGGTTGAACAAGATGCCGCTCGACGCGTGGAGATTGTAGCTTTCGCGGTAGTTCACAGTCAGCCAATGGGCGTAGACTTTGGCGCAACCATACGGCGACCGCGGCCAGAACGGAGTCGTCTCCACCTGTGGCACCTGTTGGACTTTGCCAAACATCTCGGAGGACGACGCTTGATAATAGCGGCACTTTTTCACGAGACCGGCCTCGCGGATGGCTTCGAGGATGCGCTGTGCGCCGAGGCCGTCCACATCGCCCGTATATTCCGGGATGTCGAACGACACGCGCACGTGCGACTGGGCACCGAGGTTGTAGATCTCGTCCGGCTGGAGCTCATAGAGCAGCTTCACCATCTGCACCGAGTCCGCCAGGTCGCCGAAGTGGAGGTACAACTTCACGTTGTTCACGTGCGGGTCCCGATACAGGTGGTCAATGCGGCTGGTGTTGAAGGTCGAGGCGCGGCGGATGACGCCGTGGACCTCGTAGCCTTTGGCGAGCAGCAACTCCGCCAGATAAGAGCCATCCTGGCCGGTGATGCCGGTGATAAGAGCCTTTTTCATGAGTGGCTCAGGGTAGGCGGGCGATGTAGGCGGGCAAGCCCGCAGACGGACGATCAGAGGTAGGGCAAGGCCTTTGACCTGCCTTGGGTGGGCCGGGCGCTCCGCCACACGGCAGATTGGGCAAAGGGCATCGAACTGCCGCGCGCAGCTTGTCCGCCGAAGTCGCGGCGAAGGGCGAAAGCGCCCCGTTCACCTTGCGAGGGTGAGATCAGCGATCCCCCCCCTCGGCCCCTCAGAAGGCGGGTCAAAGACCCTGCCCTACCCGGATCCGATCAACCCAGTTT
>JBDTJA010000175.1:0-2959 GCA_039936075.1 Opitutaceae bacterium
ATTTCCTTCACCGGGATCGCGCTCAGATCGCCCGCTTTCACAAGGCCGATCTTCATCTTCAACCCGTAGGCAATGATGTCGCTCTTCTTCACGAGATGCCCGGCCTGGTTCATGAAATCGAGCGAGAGATAGGCGTCCGACTGAAAGATGCGGATTTCCCGCGCTTTCTTCGTGCTCATCCGGCTCGCACTCAGATTGGCCACGCAGCCGTTTTCAAACTGGATCCGCGCATTGGCGATGTCCTCGCTCTTCGAAAGCACCGTCACACCTACGCTGTCGATTTTGACGATGGGCGACTTCACCAACTCCAGCACGATGCCGATGTCGTGGATCATGAGGTCGAGCACCACGCCCACCTCCGTGCCGCGCGTGGTGTAAGGCGCCAGTCGCTCGGCTGTGATGTAGCGGGGTTCATCGATATGTTTTTCGAGGAAGCTCATCACCGGGTTGAAATGCTCGATGTGTCCCACCTGCACCAGGCAGCCCTGCTGTCGCGCCGCCACCAGCACCCGCTCGGCCTCGGCCAGCGACGCACAGATCGGCTTCTCGATCAGCAAATGCGTCTTCCTCGCCAGCAGCGGGAGTGCGACCCGCTCGTGCTGGTCCGTCGGCACCACGACCGAGACCGCATCACAGGCCTCGCCGAGCTCCTCCAGCGTGGCGAAACGCCGGCAGTTGAACTTCTCGCTGATCTCCTTCGCCCGGGCATCGCTGGTCTCGTAAATGCCGGTCAGTTCCGCTCCCGGCAGTGTCGAGTAGATGCGCGCGTGATGCTGGCCGAGCGAGCCGACACCGGCCACACCGCAGCGGATTTTCTGGGATGACATGCCCGCCATAGCAGGAAGTTCCCCGCCGGGTTGCAACGCGGGAAAATGCCGCGTCGACTGCCGATCCGGAATTTAAGCGCAAAGACGCGAAGAACGGAGCAAAGTTCGAACAACCGAATTTTAACCACGGATCACCCGGATGCACCCGGATCAGAATTCGGGCCTGCAACCACGCCGGCACTTCTGGATGCCCTGGAAGATTGATCCGTGGTCATCCGGGTGATCCCTAGTCAAAAAATCCGGCGGTCTTCTTCCTCCGACCTTCGCGCCTTGGCGTCTTCGCGCTTAATCTTAAATTTGTCGATTTACCCCACGAAATTTCCTGAGTGGAAATTTGCCTGGATCTCGTCTTTGTAAATGAGCCTCAGCTCATCCCTAGCCCTTCTCACTCCTTTTACCCATGACCACCGCCCCCGGCATGACCGCTCCGTTGTCAGAAACTGCCACCAAGGACATCCTCGATCGATTCTATCGCGACGGCTGCGTCCTCGTGCCGGGCGTGCTCGGTGCCGACGAATGCGCCCGGCTGCGCGCGGTGACCGATGAAATTGTCCAAAACAATCCGCACTTCGTCATTCGCAACCCGGAGGAGCAGAAGCTCGCCTTCGCCGAGCTGTTCATCCGCGAGCCGATCCTCTCGCTCATGCGGAATATCCTCGGGCCCGACGCCCGTTTTTGCGCCTCGAACATCATCCGCAACGAGCCCGGCCAGTCCATCTCGCACTGGCATGTGGATGACCGCGTGGAGCACCCGCTGCCGCCCGACATCCCGCGCTGGGACGCCCGCGTCCGCCTGCCGATCCTGTGGCTGAGCGTGCAGGTTCCCCTGAGCGACATCCTCACCCAGGAGGATGGTCCGACGGAAATCGTCCCGGGGAGCCATTTTTCCGGGCGGGCGCCGCCCAAGGAAAACCCCGTCTTTGAGGGCCGCGGAGCCGAGCCGGTTTTCTGCCGCGCCGGGGACATCTATCTCTTCAACCACCAGGTCTGGCACCGCGGCAGCCCCAACACCGGTAAACGCACCCGCTACCTGATGCAGCTGCAGTACGCCCGGGGCGACAACCCGGCGTATCGCCTCCGCGGGGCAATCCGCACTCCGGCTCTGGAGCGCGTCCTAGCCGGGGCCGATCCCAAGCTGGTCGAGTTCATGTACGCCGAGTCCAAGATCGGTTAATTCCAGTTCCACGTCGCCACCCTGCGCCGCCGAGATTTGCTGCAGTGCAGGACTTTGCCTCCGCTTTTTCTCGGTGGAACGCATTGCGGAAAAGAAACCCCGACGACCTCACGATACTCGACCTACCCCCGCTGCCCTCTCCCATGTCCAAACTTCGCGTCCTCAGTTTCGGCGTTTCGCTCGATGGCTACAGCGCCGGTCCCGACCAGAGCCTGGAGCACCCACTCGGGGTGATGGGGCCGGAGATCTTCGAATGGTTCTTCCCGACGCGCGCCTTCCAGCAGATGCACGGCGGAGCCGGGGGCGAGACCGGCGTCGACAACCAGATGGCGGAAGAAGGCTTCAATCACATCGGCGCGTGGATCCTCGGCCGGAACATGTTCGGGCCCGTGCGCGGGCCATGGCTGGATGAAAGCTGGCAGGGTTGGTGGGGGGACGAGCCGCCGTACCACGTCCGGACCTTCGTGCTCACCCACCACCCGCGGGCACCAATCAAGATGAAGGGCGGAACGGAATTCATCTTCGTCACCGACGGCATCGAATCCGCGCTGGCCCAGGCGAAAGCCGCGGCCGGAGACCGCGACGTCCGCGTCGGCGGTGGAGTCTCCACCCTCCGCCAATACCTGACGGCCGGACTGATCGATGACCTCCATCTCGCGGTCCGTCCCGTGTTGTTGGGCCAAGGCGAAAACCTTTTCAAGGACCTCGACCTGCGTACGCTGGGCTATGAGGTCGCGAAATCTGTCACCGGCGAGCGCGCGACGCACGTCTTCCTGCGCAAGCGCCCCTAACGCCCGCCGGCTTGGGACATGAAAAGCGAAGCGCTGTCGCCGTCACGCCGCTTTTCCCTTGCCATGTTAAAACTTAACATTGGCATGTGAGAAATAAACACCCCGATGAGCCCCCTCTCATTTGTGTCTCCCGCCTCCCCTCGGGCATGAACACCTCCGACCGCCGC
>JBDTJA010000176.1:0-26611 GCA_039936075.1 Opitutaceae bacterium
ATTCCCCGGGGTGTAAAAGCGGCCCTGATGATATTTTTCAAACCCACCTAGTTCGCCGGTAGCCCGCATCTTTGCCCGGGCGACATAGATCTTGTCCGCGACCACGCTGCGGTCGCCCATATTGTACCAAATCATGGAATAGAAGCAGTAGAGCATCTCTTCATCGGGTTTGTAGAAAACCGACAAATCCCCGGCGCCAAGATTGATGATACCTGCTTCCTGGCCTCCGGTGATAATGCCGTCTGGTCGATACCGCTCGGTGTAACAAGGCTCGGCCGCGGTGATGACCCAGGCGTGAAAATTCCAAGTCTTTCCCCGGTCGTCGGACGACATCAGGCCGATATGCCTGAAGTCGGGTTCCCCGTCCTCGCGCGCATAGGCCGTATAGCCAGTCGAACCCGCGCCCCAGCCTGTTTCGTTGTGCACCAGAGCATAGAACCGGCCCGGACACTGGGTGGCGTTCTCAGGCACGATCCAAAGCCCGGTCGCCCAGACCTCGCCGCGAGGCAAAGGCCCGTCGGGATAAGGGTGGGCTAGACCACCGAATGCCGCGCCCGCGGGCCCGGTGGGGAACAAGAGTTCGGCATCATAGAGCTTTTTAAGGTCGTCGGCATTCCGGCCCTTGAAGACACCGAAGCTTCCATGACCCGAGTGACCCGCGATCGCCCATAGGCTGCCGTCCCCATCCCGGCATATGGCGGGAACACAGTCCGGGTGCACCCCGTTCAACTCGTTGAGTTCCGTCCCGGCCGAAACGCCGATTTCCCATCGCAATTTATTCATAGTCTAATGTGGCTTCTGCCGTAGGGGGCGGAAAAGGGGTCGGGGTTTGGGGTTTGTGGAACCATTAGCTGGCCGATGGAGAAAGCCGATGTGCTTGCCTGACCCAGAAGCGCCTCATTGTCCCAAAACCTCTGCTCGCACGGCCTCCGTCGATCGTAATGAGCGCCCGTCAGTTTCGTCGCAACATAAGTGGGCCAACGTGATGCAGTCAGCCGTAAAGTCTAGAAGCGGCGGCGTATGACCAGTCCCCTTCTCCTCCGAAAGATCAGCTAAATCACAAACCCCAAACCCCGACCCCTTTTCCGGGAGCTTTCATTACAACAAAGAGGGGACGATCCACCGCCGGCGGCACTTTTGTCAACAGTCAAGGTATGTCCCCTTATAGTATAGAATTTAGCCCGGACATTGGCACTGGCGACGCCGAAATCGCCACCGCGTTTGCCGCGCATCTCGAAGCGGCTCTGTTCCGCGCGCTGCCCGGGGCCGGGCCCGCGCTCGCCCCGCGCCTGCTCGTCGCCTTCGGCACCGACCGCACCCGGTATCCCGACGCGGCCAGCCTTCAGAAGTATGCCGGCGTCGCGCCGGTGAAGGAGCAAAGCGGCCGCCAACTGTGGGTCCACTGGCGCTGGAACGCCCCGAAGTTCCTGCGCCAGACCTTCGTCGAATGGGCCGGCCAAACGATCCCCAAATGCGCCTGGGCGAAGGCGTATTACCTCCAGCAAAAGCGCGCCGGTAAACATCACCAGACGATCCTGCGCGCCCTCGCCTTCAAGTGGATCCGCATCCTCAGGCGCTGCTGGCAAGACCGCGTCGCCTACGACGACGCCCAATACGTCGCCGCCCTCCAGCGTCAAAAAAGTTCTAACCCGTAGCCAAATTTCTTCAACGCGGACCGAGCACTCGCAGCATCTGCAGCGGCGCATCGGCGAACTCGATGTAAAGGTAGCGGGCGAGAAGCGCACCCGAGACGCTCAGTAGCGCAAGACCCGCCACGGCGCGCACCGAAAAGCTCAGGATGAACACGTTCATCTTCGGCACCATCCGGCCAAGCGCGGAGAACGCGAGGGTCACGAGGAAATTCATCGCGATGAAGGGCGCCGCCATTCTCACGCCGAGCTCAATCACGTGTCCCGTCGCCCGAATCAGCACCTCGGCCGCCACCGGATCCAGTGCCGCCCGCCCTGCCCTTGCCACGGCAAAGCTGCGGGCAAAGGCCTCGATCAGCGTGTGGTGCCCGCCCAGCAGGAAAAAAAGCACGAGTGCCAACGACGAAAGGAGGGCCGCCAAGGGTTCAGTCGCAGGCTCCGGCACGCCCAGTCCGGGCGTCGCACTGAGGCCGATTTCCGACGACATGATGCGGCCCGCCATCTCCACGGCGGTAAACGCCAGGCGCGAGATGAAGCCCAACACCAGACCGAGCATCACCTCGCTCGCCACCATCAAGCCGAGATCAATCAGGTTCGACGGAACCACGGCGGGCGGGATGATGCCGGCGACCAGAGTCGCGAGGCAAACCCCGAGTCCCAGCCGCACTGTCACAGGCAAGGCATGTCCGGCCAGCACCGGCAGCTGGAGCAGCAGCCCCACCGAGCGGAGAAAGACAAACATCCAGGTCAGCACGTAGACGATGCTCATGGCTCCGGAGTTGGGTGTGGTGGGCCGTGCGCTTCTGCCTTCACCGCAGCTTCGGCGGACAGGCCGCGCGCAGCATCCGGTGGAGGTGGTGGCGGCCGTGGCTCAATGCCCGAGCGTCCCCATGCGGGTGATCATCGTGATCGCGAACTCCGAGAGCGTGCGCAGCAGCCAGGGCGTCAGGATCAGGGCCATGCCGGACAGTGCCAGCAGCTTGGGAATGAAGGTCAGCGTGGGCTCCTGCATGCTCGTGACCGACTGCACGATGCTCGCGAGCAGTCCGACCACGAGCGTCACGCCGAGGAACGGCGCCACGACGTAAAGCGAAAGCATCACGGTCGTCTTGAAAATATCGATGGCGAGATCGGGATTCATGGCGCGTCAGTGGGCGAAACTTTGCACGAGTGATTTCACCACCAGATGCCAGCCGTCCACGAGGACGAAGAGCAGGAGCTTGAGCGGCAGCGCGACCACGGTGGGCGGCATCATCATCATGCCGAGGGCCATCAGCACCGACGACACAAGGAAATCGATGACGAGAAACGGCAGGAATAACAGGAAGCCCATCTGAAACGACGTTTGCAGTTCACTGATGACAAAGGAAGGGATGACCACCCGCATCGGGAGATCCTTCACCGCCGTGGGGCCAAAGCCGCCGAGCTCGAGAAAATATTCCAGGTCGCGCGTGCGGGTCTGCTTCAGCATGAACTCCTTCAGCGGCACGGATGCGCGGTCAATGGCCTGCGTGGAGGTCATCTGGTTGTTCAAATAGGGAGTCAGCGCCTCCTTCTGCACCCGGTCGAACACCGGGCCCATCAGGAAAAATGTCAGGAACAGCGAGAGACCCACGATGATCTGGTTGGACGGCGCGGCGGGCGTGCCGAGCGCGGTACGGACGAACCCGAGGACAATCACGATGCGGGTGAAGCTCGTCATGAGCAGCACGATCGACGGCGCGATGGAGAGCAGCGTCATGATGAGGACGATCTGCACCGCCACACTCACCTGCCCGCCCGCCTGGCCCGTGCCCTCGAGACCGATGCTCAGGTGAAAGGGATCGCTGGATTTGGCCGACGCCGTCGCCGCCGGCGCCGGAGCAGCTCCATTCGGCGGGGTCGGAGCTTCGGGCATGATGACCGTCGAGTTCGCCGTGCCAGCCTGGGCGTGCAGCGAAGTCGCCGGGGCGGCCCACAGGGCCGCGGCGAGCACCGTGGACAAAATCAGTCGCAAACAAGCGTTCATCGCGATGACTCCCGATTGGGCGGCGAATCCAGCGACGTGAGCAGGTCAATCCGGCCAGGACAAACACCGAGCAGAAGTTTTTTGCCCTCATACGAAGCGACCACGAGATATTGGCGACTGCCGAGCGAGCGCGTCTCATCGATCGCGAGCTTGCGCAGGTCGCGGTTCACAAAAGGGATTTTTTTGCCGCGCCAGAGCATCCAGCCGCCGGCCCCAGCGAGGACGAGGGCCCCGAGGATGGTGACCGCGCCGAAACTGGAATCCGACTTGTGCGCGGCGGTGTCCGCCGTCGTGGCGCCGGGATAGATCACCCGGCTTTCGTCGGCCGCGGACGCCGCAAGGGCGCCCAGGCCGAGACCGAGGACCGCGAGAAAGTAGCGCGGGCGAAAGGTCATGCCTTGGCTGCGCCGACGAGCTGCGTGATCTTGATACCGAAGTTGTCCTCGACCACGACGACCTCGCCGTAGGCGACGAGCTTGTCGTTGACGAACAGGCCCACGGGATCACTGGCGTGCTGGTTGAGCTGCACGACGGAGCCGGGCGCAAGTTCGAGCACATCGCGCATGGGCAGCTGGACAGAGCCCAGTTGCACGGTGACCTTCACCTTGACGTCGAGGACGATATCAAGGGTCTTTTCTTCCATCATTGGAGTGGGCATGGGTGGTTTCCTCGAGGGGGAGTTGGCGGGTGAGCTGCACGGCAACGCGGTCGGCATCATGGCCGACGCTGCCGATGAACTTCGGCGTACCGTTAAGCAGCACGCGGGTTTCGTGAAAGAGGGAAGCCGGCATCTCGAGGACATCGCCGACGCGCAGGCTGGCGAGCTCGCGCAAGGTGAGTTCGAGATAGGACCATTCGGCGCGGACCGGCAGCGAAACGAGGTCGTAAGCTGGTTGCCAAGGCGGGCGACGATCCGTGGCGGCCGTCGCGGCCTCAGTCTGGCGACGATCCTGGATCTTCTTCACCGCCGGCTCGATCGTGTAATACGGAACGCCGATCTGGATCGTCTCGGCGCAGTCGCCGAACGTCGCTTCCAGCTTGAGTGCGAGAATGACGGCGTCCTTCGGCGAAGTTTGGAGAAAGCGTCCGCTGTTTTCGTGACCCAGTACAACGATGCGCAGGTCGGACTCCGGCTTCCACAGGCCACACCATTCCTCAAGCAGGATGCCCACGACGTCCTCGAGCAACGCGATCTCGATCTCGGTCAGCGGGCGCTGGGCCTTGCCAGACAACCCACGGCCGCCCAGCAGACGGTCGGCGAGCGCGAGGGCCAGGCGAGGCGTGACGTCGAGCAGACCGACGCCAGTGAGCGGCTCGGCCTTGAAGAGTGTGAGATGCGTAGGATTGGCCAGAGTCTCGGTGAACTTTGCGTAGGTGACCGTGGTCAGCGCGCTCAGTTTCAGACCGAACTCCATGCGCAGGTAGAGCGAGAGACGCGCGCCGAGGTAGCTGACGAAGTCCTCGTGCAGCAGACGCAGGCGACGCAGCTCGACCTCTGAGAGAAATGACGGATTGCGAAAATCATACGGCACCACGCGGGCGCCGGTGCGGCGGCCATCGGCATGCAGCACGGGTTGCGCAGACAATTCCCCAACGGGCGCCGACGCGGTCGCGGGCTCAGCGGAGCTGAGGACCTCGGCGGCAGGCTGGGGAGTTTCGTCGGCCATGGCGGGATTTCCTTACTGGACAACGAAGTCGGAGAAATAAACCTGATCAGCGATCTTGTGACCAAGCGTTTGGTTGTAGGCCGTCACGAGTTTCTCGCGGATGACGTTCTTGGCGCCGGGCTCCTCGAGATCGGCCAGCGTGAGCGACGAGAGCACATTGAGCGTGACGTCGGTCAGCTTGGGTTTGTTGGACTCGAACACGCCGCTGATCGTGGGATCAGCGCCCGTGACCAGGAAACTGGTCTTGAGGTAACGCGTGCCCATCGTACCGGCGAGATTCACGACGACATTCTCGAATTGGTAACCTTCCTTACTATCCTTTCCTTCCTTGCCCTCTTTGCCTTCCTTGCCGCCTTTTTCGCCGCTACTCCCGCCGCTTTCCTTCGCGGAAGCCGGTGCGGCGGCTGCGGAGGTCAGTTTCTTGGTGAGGCGCGGCAACAGGACAAATTCCACCGTCGCGAACGTGATGACGGGAGCCAGCACGAGCGCGGCGATGACCGGCAGCCAGGCCTTGAGCGGACTGGCCGCAGCAGCCGGAGCGCCGGCAGCCGCGGGTGCGGCACCGGGCGCCGGTACCGGCGGCGTGGTCGTGGACGAAGCTTCTTTGGTGGCGGCCATGTCGAAGGATTAACGGGTCTTCAGATTGACGATGTCCTCTAACACGGTGTCCGAGACAGTGATCAGGCGCGACGCGGCCTGGAAGCTGCGCTGGGTCGTGATCAGGTCGGAGAACTGCTGCGTGAGGTCGACGTTCGAGAGTTCGAGGGTGCCGGATTGGATCGTGCCAATGCCGACGGTGCCGGGCGTGTTATCGGCCGCGGTCAGGGTGACAGACCCGCTGATCGGGCCGGCGGACGTCAGGCCCGAGAACATACCGTTGCCCTCGCTGGTGAGCGCACTCTGGTCCTTGAAATTCTGGAGCAGCAGCTGATTGGTCGTCGCCGACGTGCCGTCGGAGTAGAACTCGATCAGGTTGCCGGACTTGTCGATCGTGACGGACTGGAGTTCCGTGCCGGACGGCGGTGTGCTGAGCGTGATGTCACCCACCGTGGTCGGGGGCGTGCCACCGGTCAGGCCCTGCACGCGCATGCCCTGCTGCGTAACGAGGTGGCCGGCGGAATCCATGCGGAAGTTGCCATTGCGAGTCGCGTAGGCGCTGCCATCGGTTGGATTTTTCACCATGAAGTACCCGTTGCCGGAGACGCCGAGGTCGGTGACGTTGCCGGTGCTCGTGAGCGAACCCTGGCCGAAATTGGTCGAGATCCCCGAGAGGCTGACGCCAGTGCCGACCGCGATGGTGGGCGTGTTGGATGCGGCGCCCGATGCGGGCGCCGAGGCCTGGAGAATGTTGCTGAAACTGTCGCCGTAGCTCGCGCCCGAGCTTTTGAACCCGGTCGTGTTAACGTTGGCGATATTGTTGCCGATGACTTCGAGACCCTTTTGGAAGGTCCGCAAGGCGCTGACGCCGCTGTCCATTGTGCCGATGAGTGACATGGTAGTATTGGGTTTAAAAATTACGGTGTGGCAGCCGCGGGATTCGGGACGACGCCGGGCTCAAGGCGGAGCACAGCGGAGAGAGCGTAGGATGAACCGTTGACGATCAGCATCGGCGAGGCGCCGCTCGCATCCACAGCGGTGACATTGCCCGCGGTGGTGGTGCCGTCGCCGGCGTCCACCGTAGCTTTGCGGCCAATATAGCTGTTGGCCGTCGTGAGATCCTGCGTGGCGCGGAGCTGCGTCATCTGCTGCGTGAGCGTCTGCGTCTGCTGGAGCGAGGTGAATTGCGCCATTTGCGCGATGAAAGCGGTGTCGTCCATCGGCTTCATCGGATCCTGATTTTGAAACTGGGTGGATAACAGCTGGAGGAAATCCGCCTGGCCGAGGGCCTTCGGGCCCGTGGTGGCGCTGGCCGTGGAGGCCGCATTGGCGTAGATGTTCGAACCCGCGTTGACTGGAGGAACGGTGGACATGGGAATTAAGCGAAGGTGTAGAGGTTGAGGTTGGCAGTCCGCGGCGCGGGGCGGCGGTCGGGGGCGGCGGGTTCCGCCGAAGTGGCGGCGCGGACGGAAGCCGGAGCGAATCCAGCTGTGGAAAATTTTTCAGCAGATGCCTGGTCGCCGGGATTGCGCTGCTGCGCGGCGCCATCGCCGAAGCCGGTCGCGTGCTCGTTCGTGGTAGCCGGGGCAAATACCGGATTGGCGAGGCGAACTGCGCGACCAGACTCCCCGCTCATCGTCTGCCACTCCGAAGCCAGCGCGGTGCGCAGGTCGCTCGAATCCGTGCGGAAAGTCGCGTGAATTTCGCCAGCGCGCAGCTCGACGTGCACCGAGAGGCTCGCGTCACCCACGGAAAATTGGAGGCGCACCGTGGAGCGGGTGCCGATGTCGAGGCGGTCCGTCGCGGTCATGACGGCGTCCACCGCCCGATGCGCGAGCAGCGAGAGGTCACCGCTGTTCACCGGCTGCGCGGCGGTCGTCACTGGCTGCAACGACACGGCCGAGACATGGCCGTGGGCAGCGTCAGTCGGCAGGGAAGTTTGTTGAACAGTCGTCGGCACGGACGCGACAAAAGCATTGTCGGTGCCAACCTCGGATTCATGCAACGTAACATCCTTATCTGTAACGCTTAGAATTTTTTTATCTTCGTCCCATTTCTGATTTACGGCGGTCGAATTCGGCTTCAATGGCAGGGCGGCAAATTTTGCCAGGTCAGAAACTGCCTGCTTTCCCTTGGTTGCAGTCAGAGTCGCTGGGGCTGGCACGCCGCTCCCCGATTGAACCGGGGTGCCAGCGACCATTTGGGCGGCAGCATCAGTCGCCACGGGTGCAGGCAAAGGGACGGTTGTAGGAGGGACGATCGGTGCAGCGGCCTGAGATGAAGCGGTGAGCGGTGCCGCGGTCGCAACTGCCAGCGCGACGGAGCTCACGCCATCCGCGGGGAGTTTTCCGGCGGCCGGCACGGAAAGCAGACCCGGAGTGTTGGTGGCCTCGCCCACTTTGGCGACACCAGGCACAAATTTTCCGGTGGCCGGCAACTCCCCGCTGTCGGAGCCTACCATCGGGCCGGGAGTAGGCATCACCCCACTCGCGGCGGTTGTCTTATCGGGCACGCCCCCACTCTTCGCCGCGCCGCCCTCGCCGGTCAGAGCACCATCGCTGGTGTCATTGCCCGCCGGCTTGGCGCGCGGAGCCTGGACGGGAGTGAGGGCTGCAAACCAAGCGGACCACACCGCGGAGGCGGCGGGATTGTCGGCTGCTTTGGCGCCATCGTCCGGCTTGGGGCTACCGGCTGTTCTGGCGGCATCGCAGGTTTTCTTTCCCCGCTGGGACGACCGCTGGTTTTTAGCCGGCAGCAGGGAATCAAACTTGGGCGAGTCCGCGCCCTTGGACGCGGGCGCGTCGGCCGCCGCGAGGCCAGACAGTGGCGAGGCGGCCATGGACGAATCAGAGGGAGCGGAAGCAGTGGAAGGGGTGAGTTGCATAGTGCGCGCGCCTTCCGTGGTGCTCGCCGCGTCCATCCATGAACGCGGGATTTTGGGGATTAACTTGAGCTGGGTGGCTTGGCGGCTTTCACGAGGCGGAGTTTTTCCGAAAGCACGGCGGCGCGGCGGATCGTCGCGCTGTCCGCGGCGTTGCGGGTCATTTCTTCGAAAATCGGGCCCACGACGTCGGGCTTCATGAGCGACAGGATTTTAACGACGGTGACGTCATCCATCTCGTGGAAAATCGCCACGACCGCGCGGGGCGTCAGATTGGTGTAGGTCTGGGACAGGGTGCGGAGATTTTTCGCCTCATCCGCGCCCACCGCGATAACCTTGCTCGCGATCTCCTGGCGCAGTCCGTCGATGTCAGTGCGGATCTTGGCGAGCTCCTGCTGCTCGGCGTCCAGACGCGAGGCGCGCTGGTCGAGCTGGTCGGACCGCTTGCGGAGACGGGTGCGTTCCTCACTCAGGTCGGTCGAGAGGTTTTCCATCTCGATCGTCCAGAAATCCCAACCTTTTTCCTTCTTCTCGACCTTGACGGACTTCGGCACGGCGGCCGCCGCCAGCGCCAGCAAGGGACCGGCGGCGCGCCAGCACAGAGCGACGCCAAGCGTAATGCTCAGCACGAGACTCACGGCCATGGCCGTGATTGGGTTTTGCAGTTTACTGATCATAGCGGTGAAAGGCGGCGGTGAAAGGCGAGGCCGGCAAAGTCGTCAAACTCGGCCTGCTCGCTGCGGCGCTCGACCTCGCGGTGAGCAAGCTGCGCCTTGGTCTCCAGGCGTTTGACGGCCTCAAGGCGGCGGTGCGCCGCGATGTAGGCCACGCGGTGCCCGGCCATGACATCGCGAGCGGCGTTCAAGGCGCGCACCGTTTCGGTTTCCTCCGTGCAGACACTCCGGTAGGCCACCAGCGCCGGACCCGCCGCGGTCGCATCAAAGCGGACATGACGGCTGTCCAGGACGGCGACCTCAAAGGCGGTTTTGCGCGCCCGGACCCGGCCGAGATTCTCGATGGCTTCGTCATAAAGTCGGATGGACGCGGCCCAGGTTTCGCGGGCCCGCAGCTTATGATGAGCCCGAATCACGGCCACCGGGCGGAGATTGAAATGGAAGCGCTTCATGTGAGGAGAGTCTTGAGTTGGTGAAACGTGTCCGTCCGCGAGGTGTGCTCCTCGGTGGACTGGCAGAGAAACTTCTTCAGGGCGGGCTGGCGGTGGATCGCCTCGTCCAGGGCGGAGTTGCCACCCTTCTGGTAGGCGCCGATGGAAATGAGATCCTCGTTCTTGCGGTAGAGCGCGAGATGCTCGCGCGCGCGGCCGGCCAGCGCGACCTCGGCCGGCATACAGACATCACGCGTCAAACGGCTCACGCTCTCCAGGACGTCAATCGCCGGGTAGTGGTTGAAATGAGCCAGCTGACGCGACAGTACCAAATGACCGTCCAAAATGCCCCGCACGGCGTCCGCCACGGGTTCGTTCATGTCATCACCCTCGACGAGGACGGTGTAGAGAGCGGTAATGGCGCCCACTTCGCCGGCGCCCGTGCGCTCGAGCAGGCGCGGCAGCATGGCGAACACCGATGGCGTGTAACCACGGGTGGTCGGTGGCTCCCCGATCGCGAGGCCGATTTCCCGCTGGGCCATGGCAAAGCGTGTGACCGAATCCATCATCAGGAAGACATTCTTGCCCTCATCGCGGTAGGCTTCGGCGATGGCCGTGGCGGTCGTGGCGGCGCGCAGGCGCAGAGGCGCGGGCTGGTCCGACGTCGCGGCGACGACCACCGCGCGTTTCATGCCCTCCGGCCCCAGGTCCTTCTCGATAAATTCCCGCACTTCCCGTCCGCGCTCACCGACGAGCGCAACGACAATCACGTCCGCTTCACAGCCGCGGGCGATCATGCCCATCAACGTGGACTTGCCGACACCGGAGCCGGCAAAGAGACCGAGACGTTGGCCACGGCCGAGTGGCGTGAACGCATCAATGGCCCGCACCCCCGTCACAAAAGGGGTCTTGATGCGCTGGCGACGCAGTGGATGCGGCGAGGTCGGGGCCTGCGTGACAGTGCGGGAGATCGGCAGCAAGCCGCGCCCATCCATTGGGCGGCCCATGGCGTCGAGGACGCGACCGAGCATTTCGGGGCCGGGCGTCGGCAAGGTCGGATGATCGCTCGCCACCACTTCGCAGCCCACGTGCAGGCCGGTCACCGAGCCGAGGGGCATGAGCAGCACGCGGTGTTCACGAAAGCCCACCACCTCGGCATCGACCTGAAATTCGTCGCGCGAGGAACGGATGCGGCACAATTCGCCGAGGCCGACATTCGGGCCATCGGACTCGATGATGAGCCCCTGCACGCCACTCACCGTGCCGACGCGTTGGATCGGCGGCAGGTGGCGCACCTGCGTGCGCAGCACATCAACGAGTGGGGCAACGAGGGAGTTCATGCGGGCGCGAGGCTGTGGGTGAGGGCCGTGAGCTTCGTCGAGAGTCGCGCATCGGTGAGACCGAAGCGGCTGCGCACCTGGCAATCGCCAACCGTGAGCGAGGCGTCGCTGCGGATGCGAAGGCCCGGATAACGGTCCTGCCACTCGGGCCGGATTTTCTCGAGCAAAGCGGCGTCGCGCGGGCTGACCACGAGTTCAAGATTCTCCCGTTCGGGAAAAAGTTCCTCCAGCGCCTCGGCGCAGAGTTTGGACACCACCTCGGGTGCCGGTTCGTAGCCGGCCAGCAGACGGCGGGCGATCTCGACGGCGAGCGCGGGCAACTCCGTGCGGAGCTGGCCGACGAGCGATTCTTCGAGGGAGGAAAGCTTCTGCAAAATGCCATCGCTGAGCTGGCCGATATCGGCGCGAAACTCGACCATCTGCTGGTCGGCAAGGGCGCGCGCCGCGTCCACGCCGCGGCGATAGGCGGCCTGGGACTCGGTGGCCAGTTCGACCTCCGAGCAGAGGCGGCCGGTCTGGCCGAGAATGACGGCGCCGCCGAGCGGGCGATCGAAGGCGATGAGGCGGGCGTGGGCCATGGTCAGGCGACGAGCCCCGCGGCGGCTCCGGTATCGAGGGTGACCTGGCCTTCCTCCTCGAGGCGGCGGACGACCTGGATGATGCCATCCTGGGCGGCGTCCACTTCCTTGCGTTTGACCGGACCAAGCAGGCCGAGCTCCTCGCGGAGACTCTCGGCGGCGCGCTTGCTGATTCCGGCGTAAATTTTTTCGCGCAACGTTTCGCTCGCGGACTTCATCGCGATGACGAGATTCGCGGAATCCACCTCGCGCAGCACGCGCTGCAAATCCGATGGCTGCAGGCGGATGAGATCATCGAAGCTGAAGAGTTTCCGGCGGATCTCGGCGCTGAGGGTGGCGTTGCGTTCCTCGAGGCGGGCGAGCAGGCCCTTGCTCATTTCCTTGTCGAGCCGGTTAAGCAAGTCGGCGACGACCCGCACTCCGCCGCTGTGATGGAAGGCCGGCTTGGCCTTGCGGTCCATGTGCTTGCCCAGGCTCTGGGCGATTTTGCCAGCCAGCTCAAGTGACGTGGACTCGATGGTCCCGAGACGCTCGAGGACTTCCTCGCGCAGCTCGGGAGGAAGCAGGTTGAAGACCTGCGAGGACTTGGAGCTATCGAGGTACGAGAGCACAAACGCGACCGTCTGGGCTTGCTCGTGACGGATCAGGTTAAAAATCTGACGGGCCTCCATCTCGCTGATGTCCTTGACGACATCCATGGACGACGCGGAGGGCGCGCCCCCCACCCGGCCGATGATGGCGGACGCCTTGTAATCGCCCTTGGCGATTTCGAGGGTCCGCTGGGCGTAGGCGACGCCCCCGAGCGTGGAACCCGCGCTCTGGGCGAGGACGGACGAGAATTCCTCGAGCACCTGGCGGTGAACGGACTGCGGGACGACGGCGAGATTGGACATCTCGCGGCAGAGCACCTCGATCTCGGGATCGTCAAACTGCCGGAGGACCTCGGCCGCGGCCTCGGGACCGATGACAATGAGGAAAACCGCGAGCTTCTGCTGGCGGTTGAGCTTGGGGTAATCGAATTCGGCGGACATGGGCGGTTAGTTTTTGCCGGCGGGGGCGGCGACCCAGTCCCGCAGAGCGACGCCGACGTTGGCGGGCTTCTGCCGGATCAATTCGTTGAGCAGTTCGGGCGTGATTGCGCTGGCGCTTGGCAACGACCGGGAGGCGGCGTCGGGTGACATCGAGAGGACTTCCACGGGAACGGGCTCAGGCTTCTGCTTCGATAGGGTTCGCCAGAAAATCAGCAGCATCACGGCGGCGCCGGCGATGGCCGACCACTTGCTGGCAAGATCCATCCAGTTCGAGAGCTTGCCCTCGCTGCGCATCGCGGCCATCGGCGTGGCGAGCGTGAGATCAGGGGCCTGAAATTCCATTTCCTGCAGTGAAACCATGGACTCGAGCGTCTGGCCGGGCGCGGGCTTGAGCCCCAGCGCGTTGACCACGATCTGGCGCAACGCCGTGAGTTCTTCAGGTGTGCGCTTCACGGGGGCCGGCGCCGGCGTGGAGGCCGCGACGGGCTTGCCATCGGCGCCGATCGCCGGCGCGGCGAGGGTCCGGGGCGCAATAAACACGGCCGCCGTGAGGCTTTTCACCGTGCCCGGCGTGCGGGTGACGTTGGTGATGGTGTGATTGATTTCGTACGACGTCGTCCGGTTCTTGCGCGTTTGCTCGGAGTTGGAGACCGGCTTGGCCGCGGCCTCGGTGGTGCCGGCTTTTTCCGGGACGTTGGCGCTCACGCCCACGGCGCCGCCCGACGCGCGGGTTTCAGAGGTGTTGTTGCTATCCTCACTGACGGTCTGCGACCGCACCACCTGACCCTCGGGATCATATTTGTCCTGCGTGGAAACGGTCGCGTCGGTGTCGATCTCGGCCGACACGCGGACCACGGCGTTGCCGGGACCGATGACGCTGGCGAGCATGGACTCAACCTTCTTGGAAAAGTAATCCTCCACCTGCTCACGGTAGCGCATCTGGCTCGACGCGCTGCCGAGCGTGGGATCCTGATGCAACTCCTCAGACAACACATGGCCGCGGTTATCCACGACGGCGACCTGGTCCGGCTGCAGGCCTTGGACAGCATTGGCGACGAGATGGCGGATGGAATTGACCTGATCCAATTCGAGCCGGCCGCCGCCGACATCCACGAAGACGGAGGCGGTGGGCTTGATGCCCTGGTCCGTGAGAAGGAGGCGGTTTTCCGGCTGCACGATCATGACGCGCGCGGACTGCACGCCCTGCAACTGGGCGATGGTGCGGGCGAGTTCGCCCTGAATCGCGCGCAGGTAGTTCGTGCGCTGGACAAAGTCGGAGAGACCGAACTGGCCCTTGTCGAAGATCTCGAAGCCGACGCCCTCGCCGCTCGGCAGACCCTTGGCCGCGAGATCCATGCGGAGCTTGTAAACCATGTTGGCGGGCACCTGCACGGCCGCGCCGCCGGCGGAAACCTGGTGAGGGATGTTCTGGGACTGGAGATAACCGATGACCGACGCGGCGTCTTTTTCGCCCATGCGGGCGTAGAGCAGCTGATAATCCGGGCGTTGCGACCACAGCACGACGCCCACGAGGCCGCCGATGACGGCGAGCGCGGTGACGACGAGCGAGACGCGCTGGTTGATGCCAAACTGTTTCCAGAGCTCGAGGAGGGAGTGCGTGAAATTTTTCATCGGACGGGTTTAAAATTAATGAGTCTCACACCTGCATGCGCATGAGTTCCTGATAGGATTCGACGAGCTTGTTGCGCACCTCGACCATCATGGAAAAAGCGACGGAAGCCTCCTGCATCGCGATGACGCTTTGGTGGAGCTGGCCAGAATCACCGAGCAACACCTGACGCGTGACCGCCTGGGCATTGGCCTGTTTGCCATCCACGACGGCGACGAGGCCGTCGAGCACCTTGCCAAAGCCACCCTCCGGAATCCCCGACGTCGCGCCCGGCATCGTGAGCCCGCCGGGCGGCAACGGCGCGTCGAGGCGCGTGAGGCCCGAGGCGGCGAGAGGGTTGATGGATCCAACGGGGTTCATGGCGCAAAATTACTTGCCGATATCGAGGGCCTTCATGGCCATGGCCCGGGCGTTCTTGACGACGGAGAGGTTGGCCTCGTACGCGCGGGAGGCGGTGATGAGGTCCACCATTTCGTAGGCGAGATTGACGTTGGGCATCGTGACGAGGCCGTCGGGGCCGGCGTCGGGATGCTGCGGGTTGTACACCTTCTGGCCCGGGGTCTTGTCGGCCGTGATGCCGGAAACCCGCACGCTCTGCATGGGAGCGCCGCCGCCGGCCTCGCGCTGCACGAGCTCGGATTCAAAGGAGACCACCTGACGCTGGTACGGGCCGCCCTCAGGCGTGCGCGTGGTCTGAGCGTTGGCAATGTTCTGCGCGACGATGTCGAGGCGCGTCTTCTGGGCGTTGAGGGCGCCTGCGGTCACGTCGATGCCAGCAATGAGATTCATGGTGGGGAGTGGAGCGGGACGTTACGGCCCGGTCAGACGCTGCGGCCGGTGATGGCGAGCTTGAGTTGCTTCAGATTGTTCGAGACGACCTCGCTGAGGTAGTCGTACTCGACGGCATTGCGATTCATCGCGAGGAGCTCGTGCTCGATTTCCACCGTGTTGCCGTCGGGGCGCATGGTGCGCGCGTTGGTGTCCTCGGCGAGTTTAGGCGTGAGGTTCTCCACTTCCGATCCGAGATCTCCGCGGGCGGCACTCGCCTTCAGCTGCTGCGCAAAATCCGGCGCGATATCCAGCCGGTGATATCCGGGCGTCTCGACGTTCGCCACGTTCGAGGCAATCGCCTCCTGGCGCAGCGCAGCCGCATCAAGAAGTTTCCGCGCCAACTGGTAGTTGTCGGTTTGGAAAATGGGATCGATCATGGACGCGATTTAGCAAGGGCGGTGCCAGTCTCGCACCCGCCTATGGAAGTTGCTGTTCCCCATATAAATACAGTTGCCTTGGTTAACTCGGTGGTCCGGGAGCGAACGCTGCCGGTGGCACGTGGAAAAATTTGCCGAGTCTAAATCACATGCACTGCGCCCAGAAAAAAAGCCCGCTTCATTTGCGCACGGATGCGCCGATTGATCCAAGATTCTCAATGAGCAACCATGAGTCAGAATTTCGCCGCGAGCCCCGAGGCCCGGTCACCCGCCAGCCATGAACGCCTCACCCGCTGCCGCGGCCCCGCGGCCGAGCATTCTGATTGTGGACGACGAGCCGGTCGTTCTTTCCGCCCTGAAGGAGACGCTCGAGCGCCAGGGTTTTGCGACCGTGGCATGCCCGAGCCCGCTCAAGGCGCTGTCCATCCTGGCCGAGCGAGAATTCGCCGTGATCATTTCCGACCAGCGCATGCCCGAGATGCTGGGCCTCGACTTCCTGATCGAGTGCCGCCGGATCCGTCCGGACGCCTCCCGCATCCTCATCACCGCGGTGCTGGCGCTGCCCACGATCGTCGACGCGATCAACAAGGGGGAAATTTTTCGCTTTGTCGCGAAGCCATGGTTGCGGGAGGAACTCATCGCCACCGTTCGCAACGCCGTGCAGCGCCACGAACTGGTGACGCACAACGCCGCGCTCCAGCTCGAGACCGCCACCCTCAACGAGCAACTGACGAACGCCAACGCCTCCCTCGCCGCGCAAGTCGCCGATCTTGAGCGCCAGCGCCAGCGCCTCGACACCGCCAATCGCGAGTTGGCGGAAAATTACGATCACTCGCTTGAGCTCTGCCGCCGCATTCTCACGGCCTACGATCCCATCCTCGGCAGCCAGGCGAAGGCACTGGTGGAATTTGCCGAGCAGATGGCGGCCACCGAGGAGTTCAACGACGACGAGCGTCACGCCCTCCGGGCCGCCGCCCGCCTCTGCGACCTCGGGCTCATCGGCATGCCCCGCGAAATGCTCCGCGCGTTCCGCACCAAGGCGGATCAGCTGAGCGAGCACGAGCGCGGCATGCTGCACAACCACCCCGTTTACAGCCAGACGCTCGCCGCCCTCGTGGACGCCCGCCCCGAAACGGGCGAAGTCATCCGCGCACACCACGAGCGCTACGATGGTCACGGTTACCCCGACGGCCTCGCGGGCGACGGGATTTCCTGGCCGGCGCGCTGTCTCGCCGTCGCGGTGGGTTTCGTCGAATCTGGCCTACCCAAGGCCGCCGCGCTCGAGGCGGTGTTGGCCCGCTCCGGCTCAGCCTACGATCCCGAGGCCGTGCGGCTCTTTCTCAAGGTGAGCAACCTCGTTCAGCTGCCCCGGCAGGTGCGCGAAATCCTGCTCCACGAACTCGAGCCCGGCATGGTGCTCGCCAACGGCATTTACAGCCCGCACGGATTGCTGCTCATCGGCGAAGGCCAGGCGCTCAGCCCGGGCACGATCACCAAGATCCGCAGTCACAACCAGGTGATGCCGATCAGCCAGCGCCTGCTCGTCTACAGCTGAATTGGCTCATTGATAGAGGGCGTGTTCTCAAACCCGGATTGTCATTCGGGACTAATTGACGAATTCAGGTAGAAACCGTCGAAGCCCATGGGGAGACTCACTGGATCCTTCGCGAGGCTCAGGATCAGAATCGCTGAATCTGGAGTTTGAAAATACGCTCCGCACCAAACCCTTTCACAACGCGTGGAAGAGGCGCGGCTTGAGATCGACGATCCCGCGGACCTTTCGGATCAGCTCGTCTTCCTTGAACGGCTTCCCGAGGTAATCCCGCACGTCCAGCCCTGCGATGTCAGGCCCCGCACCAGTGCTTAGCATGAGGACGGGAATGTCCTGCAGCTTCGGATCCGCGCGCAACTGCGTGAGCATCGTCATGCCATCCATCACAGGCATGGTGACATCGAGGAGAATGAGATCGGGCCGCTGACGTGCGACAGCCGCCAGTCCCTCGCAGCCGTTGCCCGCCTCAAAAATCGCGCAATCGAAACCCTTGAACGCTTTGCGCACGATCGTCCGGACGGTCTTCGAATCGTCCACGGTGAGCAGCAGGCAGGGCATGCGTAGGTATCGGCTCAGACCGTGCTTTTCCTAAGCGAAGCGTCGGCAAGTTATGCCGCCACCGAGAAGTGCGGGGCGCCGGAGCCGCCCTAAAAATCCGCGGCCCGATGCCGCAGCCGCGGGCCGTCCCCTCCCCGCGTCAGCCTCGAACCGGATCGAGGTTCGCGTCCACCGGGTCCCCGGCGTCGCGGTATTCCTGCAGTTTGTTGCGCAGGGTGCGGATGCTGATCCCGAGCGCCGCGGCGGCTTGGGTGCGGTTGCCCTCGGTCTGGCGCAATGCCGCCTGGATCGCCTGCTTCTCCATCTCAGCCAGCGGTAGTACGGCGCCATCCCGGCCCGTCACAGCGGCGTCGGTCGGCGGTTCCAGCGCGAGCACCGGCTCGTCCAGCGGCAGCAAATCACTCAGCGCCAGGTCACCCGGCAGGCCGAGCAAGGCGGCGGTCACAGGCCGGCCGGACTCGGAGAGAATCACGGCACGCTCGATCGTGTTCTGCAATTCGCGGACATTGCCCGGCCATTGATAAACCATGATGGCGGAACGCGCGGAATCGCTGAGGCCGGTCGGCTTCACGCCATGTTTGCGCGAGAAGCGGCGGAGAAAATGATCCGCGAGCAAGAGGATGTCCTCGGCGCGCTCGCGGAGCGGGGGCACCTGGACGGGAAAAACGTTGAGGCGGTAATAAAGATCCTGGCGGAAATCGCCTTTACCCACGTAGCTGAGCAGATCGCGGTTCGACGTCGCGATGATCCGCACGTTGACCTTGATGGTGCGGTTGCCGCCGACGCGCTCGAATTCGCGCTCCTGCAGCACGCGCAGCAGCTTGGCCTGCAGCGCGGGGGGAATTTCGCTGACCTCGTCGAGCAACAGCGTGCCCTGGTTGGCCAACTCGAAGCGGCCCTCGCGACGCTCGGTGGCGCCGGTGAAAGCGCCGCGCTCGTGGCCAAAAAACTCACTTTCGATCAGGTTCTCCGAGACGGCCGCGCAATTCACCTTGATGTACGGCTGGCTGCGGCGCGGGCTGCGCCGGAAAAACTCGCGCGCGATCATTTCCTTCCCGGTGCCACTCTCACCGGTGACGAGAACGGTCGCATCGGTCGGGGCCACGCGGTCGATCAACTGGCGCATGCGCTGCATCGCGGGGCTGCGACCGACGAGGACGCTGTCGGCATCCTCGGGGTCGTCGGTGAGAAGGCGATTGACGCCGAGCAACTGGCGATGGTTCTGCGCCTTCCGGAGAATGACATCAATCTGGCTCGGGGAAAATGGCTTGAGGACATAATCGAACGCCCCGGCGCGCATGCAGGCGACGGCGGACTCGACCGTGCCGTAACCGGTGATCATCACCACGGGCGGACGCTCCGGCAACGCAGCCATCTGCTCGAGGAATTTCTGACCGTCGCCATCCGGCAGACGGATATCGAGCATGATAAGGTCGAACGACTCGCGCAATACCGCGGCACTGGCCTCGGCCAGGTTTTCGGCGCAAATTACGGTATATTTGTGGCGGGCGAAAATGCTCTGAAGCAAATTTCGAACGATACTTTCGTCCTCAACGACGAGAATTTTTTCAAGCGACATGCAACAGGGGGGTGAAGCTAACAACAGTCAGGAAGAGTCTCGAAAAGAAGGAATTACCCACCCGATACAAACAAATGCGCTCAATCCACCACCCAAATAAGTAAACGCCGCGCGAAAAAGAAAAAGTCCTCAGTGAGCAGGTAGGGTCGAAACACTAGAGAGTATTTAGTCTCACTAAAGCGTGGGTCGGGGAATACCTTGGCTGTCGGTAAGTTTGTAGGCGTCCTGAACCCTCCAACAATCGAGTGGCCCTGTCGGCCGAGGATCCGACCCACGCCAAACTGAACCACGACCGAAAAATCGTCTCAAGTCAGCGGGCCCTGCGCCGATACTTGACCAAGGACACCCGTCGTCCCACTTACTTATCCGCGCTCCCATGGCCACCCGACTGCTTTCCTTCCTGACAGATATCGAGAAAGCATTGTTGAACGATCCGAACGCGCAGCCCGGGGCCAGTTGGGACTGCCAGCGCATGGTGAATTTCAAAGACGGACTGGCGCGCATGACGTTGGCCCGTCAGCCGTCAAACGGCGGAGCGGGGGTTCTGGGCGGTTCCATTCTCGTGCAGACGTTCCTACTCGCCGATGGCTCGATGAGCCTGAAAGCCATTTTGAACTGGGATGGCAGTGCGTCCGGGGTTGCGCTGGCCGTACAAGCCAAGCCTGCGCCCGATTGGGTGGCGGAAGCCCGGCAAATCGCCTCAACGTGGCTCCGAGGGCCATCGGCTATAACCGCGATCGATTCCGAGCCGATTGCCTCAACGCGCAGCGGACTCAAAACCGCCATTGGTTGAGCGCCCGCCTTTCGTTCCAGGGAGCGTTTTTAGAGCGCGGATTCGGCGATTGTCATCCTGAGCCTTGCGAAGGATCCAGTGAGACTCTGCAGTTGGCTCCTGCGGCATCCGACTGGATTCCTCATTTCGTCAAGAATGACACACCGCATTTGCAAACACGCCCCAACCAGGTCAGGCGCGGGCGAAACGGTATAGCGGGGAGAAAAACAGCCCGCGGAGATTCGCGCGTCCAGAATCAGGCGACCGCGCGGGTCCCACCCTGCAACCGCAGCCCGTCACCCTGGGTTTGACGACCATAGACCGGGGCAATTTGACCAACGGTGCGGAGATTAACCTGAGTTTGCGTAAGGGCCTTGCGCACATGCCAGATCTGCTGGCTCAGCACTTCCCCGTTACGCCGGCGGAGGGCCATGAGCGCATCCAGCCGCGGCCGCAATGTCGCCGCTACCGTCTGCGGGCCAAGACGGAACAGTTCCGCCACCACGGGCGCGGCGCGTTCCTGGATCTGCCGCACAGAGGAATAATTTCCGCCGACGAGCTCGATTGATTCCTGCGCGGCAAACTGCTCGAGGGTGCCGAGCAAGCGAAGGAAAGTGTCCCGGGACGGTGTCATGTCAGGCGACGACCCGGACTTGTTCCGTGACAGGCACGTCCTGCTTGCAGAGCATTTCCGCCCAGGCGTCGCGGATTTCGCGGATCAGACGCTCGACCTCGATCACGGGGTCGACCTGCTTGCGCAGGTTGGCCTGGAGCAGGCGGCGGTTGTGATAATCGTAGAGGCGGTGCAGCGTGGCGGCGAATTCGCCGCCGGCCTCGAGGTTCAACCCACCCTGCAACTCGGCGATAATCATCTGCGCCTTGAGCAACTGGTGGTTGATCGTCTCAATGCGGCGCGGGTCGTCAGCCGGGCGTCCAAAGGCGTCGCGAGCGATCGCGAGGGATTTCAGCACCCCATCATACAGCATGAGGACCAGTTGACCGGGGCTGGCGGTGAGGACCGCAGTATTGCGGTACATCTGCGCGTAGGCAGGGGCGACCATGGCGGGAATCAGGATTCGTCTTCGCTGAGATCGGGCGCCGCAACAATCTGCTGGGCCACGCGTTTCATGATCGCGACCGAGGGATAGCTCGGGTCGGACACAAGGGCGCGGGCCCGGGCAACTTCGGCCGGACGGATCTCGGGATCACGGGCGAGGGAATCATCCAGGGCCGCGGCGCTGGCGGTCGAAAGCTGGTCAGGCCGCGCGGATTTGGCGCGGTGGTGGATCTGCGTCGTGCCGGCCAGGACGTCCGGGCGGACGGTCCGATCAGGAGGAGGCGTGGAGGGAATCATTGGATGGATTCGAACTGCGAAACGGTCTGCCACTGATGGTTCGGATACAGGGAACGCCGTTGATAAGAGTTTAATCGGCCGGATCTCCGGGCGCTTTAACTTAAATCAGCGATTTGCGCCGGTCGGGTTGGGACCCGCGGAAACCGGGGGCAAGGTGGCAAACATGGTTTCGGCCGCGTAGGCCGCGAAGCGCGATGGCGACTGCAGCACGGCGGCACTCTGGTCCGCTGGCGTATCGGGCATGCCGGCGGTCAAGACGTGCCGGCGGGCGCTGTTGATGACCATTGGGTCGGCGGCGGAAAACAAATTGTCGAAGGTCCACACGAGGCGCGCCTCCTGCACCGTCGCCAGCTTCGCGCGGAAGCCGATGCTGAGCGGCCGGTACGCATGGAACACGGTGATATCCACCAGGAGCACCGCATCCGCCGCATATTCCTGACGGAGCGTGGCCATGAAATTGGCCGGGAGTGCTGCGACCGAAGAAAGTTCACTGGCGCCAAACAGACGGATGCAGTCATCGCGCGAGAGGCTAATGATCTCAAAGCGGTTTTGTTGCTGGAGGGCGGCGGCCACCACGGGATCGAGTTCAGTCACGCTGGACTCGGGCACGACCTGGCCACCGCACAGGGGCAGCAGGACGACCCGCCGGATCGAGGATGGCAGCACGGCATCTCCGCTGTGGTTGGCGGGAGCGTAATACGATCCGGCGTGCGCGGACTTGCTCCAGGATCCATTTTCGCAACCGGCGGCAAGGGCCAACCAGAGTGCGAGGCCCCCTGGCACCGCGAGACGACGGAGAAGATCGGAAGCACTCATGGTTTAGCCGTTGGTGTTCTTGTTGAAGAACGCGTTGGTGAGCGTGGTGTTCTGGCTCTGCGCGGTGGATTGCGCGTCAAGCATCAGGATGAATGAGTTGGTCAATTGCACGCGCTCGGCGTCCAGGCGCGCCTGCAAGGTCGCGATTTGCTTGTCAATGTCCCGCGAAGTCTTGTTCAGGTTCTCCTGCTGGGTGGAATCCGCGCTGATTAGGTTGGTGAGGTAGCCATATCCCTTCGAGACGAGTCCCGTGTTGGGTGTGAGGAAAAATGCCTTCACATCGTCCGGGTTGTCCCGCAACGCATTGGCGAGCTTGTCGGGGTTCTTCAGCGTGAGGTGGCCGCTGGTGGAATCAAAATCGATCCCGAGGTTGTCCAGGCGCTGCACCGTCCCCGACACGCCACTCACGGCGTCGAAGGCCATGGAGCGGAGATTACTCGCCCAGCTTTGCACCTCGCGGTTGTCCGAGAGAATGGAGGTCGTGACCGCACCGCCAGCCACCGTCGTCTTGGTGGCGGCGTCAATCGCGTCCTGCACGGCGTTGAACTTGTCCATGAATGTCTGAACCGCCGACGTCATCGAGGAGAGGTCGCTTTCCACGCTTACGGTTTGGGTGGCGACGGTATTCACTGTCACGCTCAAGCCGGAAATGCCATGGGTGGAGGCATCGAACGTGTTGCTGGAGCTGGTCAACGTCGGGCCCCCGTTGACCGTGTAGAGGGCATTGTTACCGCGGACCAGGGTGCTGGACGGGCTGGTGAGACCGAGCGCGTCAAGGAGCCCACCGGGCACATCCGTCACGCCCATACCGAGGTCACCCGTCTTGGTGTTGGTGAGTTTCATCCGGTCCGTCGTGGCGTCATAGGAGGCGGTAACCCCGGCTCCGGCCTGGTTGATCCGGGAGATGACCGAGCCAAGGGAGTCGGTGTTGACGTTATAGCTGATACTGACGCCGTTGATGGTGAATGCGCCGTTGCCCGAGCCATCCACGCCCGTAAGCGCACCCTTCAGCCCCGCACTGATCAGCGGGCTGGACTGCCGGAGCGTGCCGAGGGAGGCCAGACTGGACACGCTGCCCGATCCGTTGTTGGTGAGTTTCATGGCCCCGAGAAAGTTGCTGGTGTCGTTCGCCGCACCCAGCACGACGTCGCCGCTCGGCCGGGAGAGCGTGATGCGGTCGCTCGCCGGGTCATAGCTGGCGGTCACGTCGCCGGTCGCCGTGGCAATCTTGTCGAACACGTCCTGCATCGAATCCGTGGTCGCGATCGTGATGGTCTGGCCGTCCACGGTGAAGGTGCCCGCGGTGACGGCGGTGGCGGTATTGAGGTTGGCGAGGGTAAGACCGCTCACATCACTGGTGGCGGCGAGCCCCGCGCCCACGTCAGCTGCGCCCTGGACAATCGTCGCGGTCGCGAGTTGCTGGACGGCAAATTTGTAGCTGCCGACCGTGGCGCCGCTGGCGGAGTTCGATTTCCACGTGGTGCCGGCGGTGTCGGAGTTGACGTTGCGCAGGGAGAACAGGTCGCCCGCGCGGATGGCCTGGAGCGAGTCCTGCAGACCCTGCAGGGAGGTCCGGAGGCCGGAGAGTGCCGTGACCTTGTCGGTGTTGGTGCTCTTTTGCGCCGTGAGCCGCGTGATCGGGGCGGAATCGGCGGTGATCAGCTGGTCCACGACTGATTTCCAGTCGAAGGCGGAGTTGGTAAGGAGGCCTGAGATTTGGATTCCGGACATAGCGAGGATGGAAGGGTTTTCTAGGAGAATACCATCGGACAGCTGGAAAGGATCTTTAGGAAAAACTGGGGCATTTTATCGAACGACGTTTGATCATAAATCGGTCCCATCAGCTCATGGGCCCCGTGAGCCCTATGAAGGGCGCCCATGCGGCGAAGCCGCTCCGTGAGCCGCCAAAAAGATTTTTGCAGATTTCGATAAACCTTTTCGGCGGAGTTCCGATCAGTCCCCACGTTGAGGCAAGAGCCCCAACCGGCGCGACCCAGAGCCGATTCCCCCGGGTCCGACTGCAGCACGGAAGCTGCGCTTAGCATCAAGGAAGATCCCATGTCCGTCGTAATTAATACCAACTACTCGGCGACCGTCGCCGCGAACAACCTCGCTCGCTCCAACGAAATGTTGCAGAAGAGCCTCAACCGGCTCTCGAGCGGTTCCAAGATTGTCAGCCCCGCCGATGATGCGGGTGGCCTTGCGGTTTCGATGAAACTGTCCGCCGCGGCCAAACGTCAGGGCGCCGTCCAGCAAAACCTCGGCGACTCCGTCTCGTACCTGCAGACGCAGGATGGCGTGCTCGCCGTCACCGGCAAGGTGCTCGAGCGCATGAGCGAGCTGAAGAGCCTCTACAACGATCCGACCAAGAACACGTCCGACAAGGCCAACTACGACTCCGAGTTCTCGCAACTCAAGTCTCAGCTGTCGGAGCTTTCGACCGAGAAATTCAACGGGGTGAGCCTGTTCGGTTCCACCAGCCTCAGCGTCACCACGACCGAGGATGGCAGCTCCACCTCGGCCGTGACCCTGGCGGGCCGCGATCTCGCCAGCACCGGCACCGGCGTGGGAGTGCTCACCGCCTCCGCGGCGACCGACCTCGGCGCCATCACGCTCACGAGCATCACCAGCGCGATTCAAAACGTCGCCACCTTCCGCGCCCAGAACGGCGCTGAACAGAGCCGACTCGGCTTCGCCGGTGACCTGCTCACGGTGAACAAGGCCAATCTCGAGACCGCCACGAGCCGCATCACGGACGTGGACGTCGCCTCGGAATCCACCCAGCTCGCCCGGTGGAACATCCTGGTCCAGTCCGGCACGGCCATGCTGGCCCAGGCGAACCAGAGCGCCCAAGTCGCGCTCAAGCTGCTCCAGTAACCCTGGCGCGCTCCTGACTCCACCCCACGGGCCGGGCTAGTCCCCCGGTTCCGTGCCCGAGCCTTCGCGGTTGTCGGCTCCGGTGTGGAGACAGGGTTCTTTTTCAGTTCTTCAGTTTTCCGCCTCTCCCAGGCGGATCCCCTTTGAGGCATTTGCCTCAGACAGCTCGGTCCGGCGCTGATTATCCGGACACGTGGCGACGACGGATAGTCGCATTAAGATCAAGGAAAGAACCATGTCAGTCGTGATTAACACTAACTACTCGGCGACGATTGCTGCAAACAATCTAGCCGCGTCCAATGCCATGCTCCAGAAAAGCCTGAACCGGCTCTCGAGCGGATCCAAGATCGTCAGCCCCGCCGATGACGCGGGTGGCCTGGCGGTCGCCATGAAACTGTCTGCGGCGGCCAAACGCCAAGGCGCAGTTTCGACCAACATCGGTGACGCCGTTTCGTTCCTGCAGACGCAGGACGGTGCTCTCCAGGTGGCGGGCAAGGTCCTCGACCGCATCAGCGAGTTGAAGACCCTGTACGTGGACCCAACCAAGAACGCCAGCGACAAAGCCAACTACGACTCCGAGTTCTCGCAACTCCAGTTGCAGCTGACCTCGCTGTCCTCAGAGAAGTTCAACGGCGTCGCCCTCTTCGGTTCCAGCGGCCTTTCGGTCGCCGTGACGGAAGATGGCAGCTCCACCTCGGCGGTCGCCATCGCGGGCCGCAATCTCACTAGCACGGCCGGTGGCGTTGGCGCCATCACGTCGAGCAGTGCGACCAACCTCGGTGCAGTCGCGTTGACCAGCATCACGGATGCGATCCAGAATGTGGCTACGTTCCGCGCCGGCAACGGTGCTGAGCAAAGCCGCTTCGGTTTCGCTTCGGAGTTGCTGACGGTCAACAAGGCCAACCTCGAGGCCGCCACGAGCCGCATCACTGATGTGGACGTCGCGACGGAATCGACGCAGCTCGCCCGGTGGAACATCCTCGTGCAGTCTGGCACGGCGATGTTGGCCCAGGCCAACCAAAGCGCCCAGAGCGCGCTGAAGTTGATCGCCTAACCCACCCCGCACTGAGATTGTCATGATTCGCCCAACCTGGCCGCCACGCAAGTGGCGGCCAGGCCAGTGAATCACCCGCAACCTCAACCGCGGAGGCCCCGATGCCGCGACCGGCCTGTGCCGGTTCTTTTCGTCGAGCCATCGTACTGGCTATCAGTGCAATCAGGCCCCGGCTCTGTCCGGGGCCTTCGCCGTTTCCAGGATCGAGGATGCCGGACATCCGGGGCGCGGAATTTAAAGAAGAGCGAGCAGTGGAAAGGGATCGAAAGATGCGATCCGTTTAACCACGGATTACCGGGCCTATTGTTCAAATTAGGTGGGCCGTGCGCTCCGCGCGCCGCATCTGGACATCAAA
>JBDTJA010000177.1:0-2561 GCA_039936075.1 Opitutaceae bacterium
CGGCTCGTGTTATTCGTGGTAAAATGGATCGGAGATGGCGGAAGGCGGGGTTCGGCGACCCCGCCCTACAATAATTCCAGGCTGACCCGCACGACCAACTGCCCGCTGGCTCCGGTCTGGACGAGCGGCGGAGGAAGCAGGACCACCTCATGCGTTGCCTTTTACCTTTCTATCGCACCGAGGCTACGGGTTTACCGAAGTCGCCAAAAATGGGACCAGGGGAACCTCGTTCCCGTCTCTTTTCCGCCCATCCCTGATCGGGGCGCAGCTGACCGTGAAGCCCGCGGATCGTGGAGGCTGACTTAGCTTGGTTTTCACAGGGCTGGCTCCGTTCGATTCGGCGCCATCGCGGACTAAAATCCTTCACTTGTGCCAGCGGCGGAGTGCCTGACCGGTCAAGGACCGTTCGGCGTCGTCTATGTCCTTCCGCGGTCCCGCGTAAATCAGCTCGCCGCCGTGCCGCCCGCCACCCGGGCCGAGGTCGATGATCCAGTCGGCCAGATTGATCACGTCGAGGTTGTGCTCGATCACGATCACCGTGTGGCCCTGGTCGCGCAGCTTGAACAGCAGGTCCATGAGCTTCTGGATGTCCACCCAGTGCAATCCGGTCGTCGGCTCATCGAGAATGTAGAGCGTGGCGCCTTGCGTGCGCTTGCTCAGTTCGAGCGAAAGCTTCAGTCGCTGAGCCTCACCTCCCGAAAGCGTCGTCGCCGACTGGCCGAGCCGGAGGTAACCCAGCCCCACCGCGTCGAGCGTGGCCAATTTGTCGATCACGCGCGGGATATTCCGGAAGAGCGTGATCGCCTCACGTACCGTCAAGGCCAGCACGTCCGCAATGGACTTGCCGTGAAACAGAATCTCCAGCGTCTCGCGGTTGTAGCGCCTGCCCTCGCAGCTCGGACACGGCGCATACGCGTCAGCCATGAATTGCATGTCGAGCTTGATGGCGCCGTCGCCCTGGCAGCGCTCGCAGCGCCCACCGCGGACGTTGAACGAAAAGCGGCTGGCCTTGTAGCCGCGCACCTTCGCCAGTGGCACCGACGCGTACAAATCCCTCAGCAACGTCATCAGGTCTACGAATGTCGCCGGGTTCGACCGCGGGCTGCGGCCGATCGGCTCCTGGTCCACTTGCACCATCTTCTCGAAGAAATCGAGGTTCTCGATCGAGCGGTGTTTGCCCGGCAGCGTCTTGGCGCCGTTCAGTTTCCGGCCAGCCGCCGCCGCCAGCACATCGTTCACGAGCGTACTTTTGCCTGAACCGCTGACCCCCGTGACCACCGTCAAAAGCCCAACCGGAAACTTGGCGTCGATGCCGCGAAGGTTGTTCGCCCGCGCTTCACGCACGGTCAGCCACGCTCCGTCGGGTGCTTTCAGCTTGGCGTCCTTCATCACGCTCAGCGTGCCAGCGAGATAAGGTCCGGTGCGGGAAACCTTCGCGGAGAGTTTCGCACATTCGACCGGCGAGCCTTGAAACAGCAATTGTCCGCCCTCCACCCCCGCCTCGGGTCCGAGTTCAATCAGCTCATCCGCCAGCCGCATCGTGTCCTCGTCATGCTCGACCACGAGCACGGTGTTGCCGCGGTCGCGCAGGCCGACGAGCGTATCGAGCAGTTTCTGGTTGTCGTGCGGGTGCAGTCCAATGCTGGGTTCATCGAGCACGTAAATCACGCCCATCAAACCCATGCCGAGCTGGGTCGCCAGCCGCACGCGCTGCGCTTCACCGCCGCTGAGCGTCGCATACTCGCGCTCCAGCGCGAGGTAGCCCAAACCCGTTTCGAGCAGAAAATAGAGCCGTTGCTCAATCCCCGCCACCACATCCTTCACCGCGTCGTTACCCCCGAAGGTCGTCACGAGTTCGCGGCCGAATGCGTGAGCAGTCTCGACGTCGATCTGCATGAACTGCGGGAACGTCTTTCCGTCCAGCGTCACGGCCCCACTCCGCGCATTCAACCGCGTGCCGTGGCACTCGGGGCACTCGCCCGCGACCATGAATGCCGTCAACCGCGCCTGAAACCCCTCGCTGTCGGTATGGCGGAAACTGTCCTCAAGATCGGCGATCACGCCGGCAAACGGCTGGGATTTGGCCTCGCGCATCCGGCGCAGCTTGAACGCAAACAGTCGGTCCCCCGCGCCGTGCAAAATCGTGTGACGCGTCGCCTCGGGCAGCTGGTTCCACGGCACGTCCGCATCGAACGGCAGCTGCTCGGCCAGCTGCTTGAGCAACGCGTTGTGTTTGATGATGAGATTTTTTCCGCCGATGCGCCAGGGTTTCAATGCGCCCTCCCGCACGGACTTTTCCGGGGCCGCCACGATCAGCTCGGGGACGAAACGCAGCTTGCGGCCCAAACCCTCGCAGGTCGGACACGCGCCTTCGCGATGGCTGAACGAGAAG
The DNA here is from genome assembly GCA_039936075.1 of Opitutaceae bacterium. Classification (GTDB taxonomy): domain Bacteria; phylum Verrucomicrobiota; class Verrucomicrobiia; order Opitutales; family Opitutaceae; genus Opi-474. The sequence goes on from JBDTJA010000177.1 coordinate 2,393, forward strand.
TGCCGCGGCGTGAGTTTCTCGAAAACATCACCGCAGACTTCGCAAGCCAGCGACTGGCTCAACGCCAGCTCATGCCAGGGCGCATCCGGCGTTTTCTGCGCCAGCACGACCACCCGGTCCTTGCCTTCGCGAAACGCCAGCTCAAGGGAGTCTGCCAGTCGCGATCGCT
>JBDTJA010000178.1:0-6635 GCA_039936075.1 Opitutaceae bacterium
GTCACCCCGCCGTCTCCCGTCGGCAAATGCTTGCTTTGCTGGAAAGAGAAACAACCGATCTGACCAAAGGTCCCGACCCATCGTCCACGGTAGGGGGTGCAGAAAGCCTGGCAGCAGTCTTCGATCAAAACCAGCTTGTGACGCTTAGCTATGTCGACGATCGCGTCCATTGCGCAAGGGTTGCCAAAGAGGTGCACCACCACGATTGCGCGCGTTCGCGGAGTGATTTGGCGTTCGATCGCGTCGGGATCGAGATTGAAGGTCCCCTCCTTCCAGTCTGCAAAAACAGGGATCAAACCTTGGAACAGCATGCCCGCAATCGTGCCGAAATCGGTCACGGGTGCGGTGATGATCTCGTCGCCAGGATTCGCCTGCAACGCGGCCACCGCCAGATGAACGGCTGACGTTCCGGAAGTGGAGGCCACGGCGTGGGCCACGCCGTATTTCTCGGCAAACTCCCGCTCAAAAGCCGCCACCTTGCTTCCGCCGTTATAGAACAGCTGTTGCGAACGCAGGGCTTCCGTCACCTCCCGAATATCATCGTCCCCAAAGGGGGCACGCGGTGGAAACGGTTGGGTTCGGTGCGGCTTGCCACCTTGGATCGCGAGCTGGGTCATAAATTGGGTCGATAGATAACTAAGGAAAACTCAACGGTTGGAGATTAGGCCATTTTGACTGGGGTCGCTGACTTCTCTGACCATTTGCGCAGCGCGTCCCGATTGGCATAAACCTTCGTGAATGCCTCCTCGATGTCATCCATGTCAGACTGATCCCCCAGCAGGATACGCTGCTCAAGCCAGGCGCCCTGCTCGTAGCAGAGGAGTTCGCAATTTGGGCAGTGAACGCGGGCATAGTCCAGGGTCCGCGACGCGTTCGGGAGGAACGGCCCGAATGCCTTGTTGAGGAACAGCGGCTGGCGGTAGAGAGGCAGCTTATAGCCCGCTCCCACCGGGACGCCTTCCGCGACGAGTGCCTCGAGGATCGCGTCGCGCCCCGCACCAAATTTGGCGGCGTCGACGCGAAACATGAAAAGATGATACCCATGTCGCGTGCACTCAGTGATGCGTCGCTGCATACACAGGCCGGGAATCTGGCTCAGCTTTTCCGCCAAATAGAGCCCCCTGCGCTCGCGGTGCGCGACCTGTTCCTCAAAACGGTCGAGCTGCGCGTTGAGCACTGCCCCTTGGAATTCTCCGAGGCGATAGTTGCCCGATATGATGTGATGCTCGTACCAGGCGCCGCCCGGGGTACGGCCACAATTATGAAGTGAACGGCAAACCCCGGCGAGCTCGTCATCCGAAGTTGTGATAATGCCACCTTCCCCGCAGGTGAGGTTCTTGCTCGACTGGAATGAAAACGAGCCGAGCGACCCGATTGAACCGACAGGCTGGTCGCGATAACCGGCCCCATGGGCGTGGGCCGCATCCTCGATTACGGCGATCCGATGCTTGCGGGCGATCGTCGTGATCGCATCCATGTCTGCAGGCTGGCCGGCAAAGTGCACCACGATGATCGCGCGCGTCCGCGGCGTGATCGCCGCTTCCATCGAACGGGGATCAAGGTTAAACGTGTCGAGTTCGATGTCGGCAAACACCGGCACCGCGTTCGCCTCCACCACCGCCGTGGCTGTGGCAAGGAAGGTGTACGCGGGAACGATAACCTCGTCTTCGGCCCGGATCCCCAGCGCCATCAGCGCAAGCCGCAACGAAACGGTGCCGTTCACTACAGCGACACCGTGTTTAGCGCCGTGCATGGCGGCAAAGCGCCTTTCGAACTCCCCGACTTCCTTGCCGCTCAGCTTGCCCCAATGACCGCTCCGCAATGCGCGCAGTAATCGGGCCTCCTCCGGCTCACCAAAAACAGGCCATGCGGGAAAAGGCTTGGAGCGTACCGGCGTGCCACCGAGCAGTGAAAGGGATGAGGACATCGCGGTAGGGTTTTATCGGGAAAGGCTCGGAGGGTGACACCTTCTCGCGCAGCTACTTAAACGCCGTCAATTTATTTCAGCTTCTTGCAGAGGGAGGCACCCTTAACTTAATCCTGTGCAAATAATATTGGAACACAGGCCCTAATTGAGACCCAGTAACGGGCATATTGGTTGCGATCTATCAATTTAATGCGCGGGTCCGGTCGCAATGATGCGGCGAGCCGCACCGGCCAACCATTGTCCGGCGCAGGCCTTGGGCAAATCGCGGGACTTTTCGTTAAAGTAGCCGCTGGGCTTCTTCTCGGCGATGAACCGTCATCGAAATGGGCCCAAGCTCGCCTACGCCCACCAAAAACTTCCGCGACCTGTCCACTTCGTCCGTCGGTAGCATCGAAGCGTTCGCCATCACTGACACCATCAAACCGATGACAAGGTCTGGTCCAGCTCACGAAAATCCTCGCAGCCTGACTCCCTCTGCTCGCGCTGTCCGTACCGTCGTGGCTCACACTAGATTTTCCCCATCATCCCAGTCTAACAGCTGCGCATCGGATCGCGTTGAAGCGACGGTTCTTTTTGTTCGAAACAGAGCACGCTTTAAGAATCTGTGTTACCTTGCATGCGAGAACAGATGACCATTCGCGCATTTCACGGCGGCTACGCGGGACCGGTCGGCTAATCCGCTAAACCCAAAGAGAATCAGAGCAACGATGCAAAACGACACTTCACCCAAACCCAAAGGACTGGCCGACGCCCAAGTGGCGAAGATCGCCGAGTTGGCCAACTATCAGGACGGCGCGATCGTGAGCCGCGAGATCATCAGGAAGCCCAACGGCAGTGTGACCATCTTCGCGTTCGCTGAAGGCCAGGGCTTGAGCGAACATACCGTTCCGTTTGACGCCATCGCGCAGGTGGTGGAGGGCGCGGTGGAGATCATGATATCTGGGAAGCCCCACCATTTGCAGAGCGGCGAAATAATTCGCATGCCCGCCGGCCAGCCGCATGCAGTTAAAGCGCTCGGGCGTTTCAAAATGATCCTCACAAAGATCCGGGCCTGAACGTTGGGCGGGTTGGCATCAAGGAGGTCACTGGCATTGCCCGAAAATAAACATGTCTGATCACTCGACTGGGTCGTCGGAAACACTCACTCTCTTCCATGGCCAAAGCGAAGGACTCTCGCGGATTTTTTCATCGTCATTCCTTGAGCATCGTCAGCATCAGTCTGCTCGCGCTCTGGATTTCGCTTTACTGCTTTTCCGACCCGGCCACGCATCTCGGCTCGTTTTTCGGCAACGCCATCGCCGATTGGAGCGGTTCAGTCATCATCATTCTCGGAACGAAATATCTGTTGGAAGCACATTCTGCCGACAGTCGCCGCGTGAGCGGCCACCTGAACAATGTCGTCCTCGATTTTCTTTGGCGTCATTCGCTGCTGATCTTTATCACGGTGACCGGCATCGGCTGGGCAGTCTTGTTTGGGAAAATGGACGCCAACAGCAAATGGGGACAGGTCGTTGGCAACCTTGTTTCCGAATGGGTGCAGATGGGCGGGCTGGTCTTCCTGACCAAGAGTTTGCTCGAAAAAGGCTCGAAAGAAAGCCACTGATTCAGCCGTAAAAGGTCAAACCCGGGTCCGACCTCGTGATGAAGGCCAGAGGGGTTCAAATTGAACTGTAGCCGCATTAATTCCCTTGTCCTCGTGAGGGACGCGAAGCGCGCCGTGGCGCGTCCAACTGGATTGCTTGGTCACTCCGTTCCTCGCAATGACGCGCGCATCGGCGACGACTTTAGTTAAACCGCTCTAAAGCTTAAATTGCAGTCGTCCCAACGCTCCGTGCGCACGGACGCGATTTTGCGAAACGGCCCCATCAGGGCATCGTAGGGGGGTCAGTTTTGCCGATCCGCCCAAATGATCGAGAATGCCCGAACCAACCGCAACGAACCTGAGCGATGAGCCCAAACATATTTTTTCTGGAGCCGACGTGGCCATTCCGGTTGGACCTCACGGTTTGGACGTTGCGGCGGCGCCCGGAGAACACGGTGGATCGCTGGGATGGTACGACTTACAGGCGCGTGTTGCCTTTGCCGACCGGCACCGTGGAAGTGGCCGTCACCCAACTCGGACCGCCGGGATCCCCGCAACTCAGGATTGTAGTGAATGGGCAACCGTCGCGCACCAGTGTTAAAGCCGCCGTCACGGCGGCATTGGAACGACTGCTCGGCCTGCGGGTTGATTTGTCAGAATTTTATCGTTTGGCCGCACGTGAGGAATCGCTGGGGAAATTGGCTGCTCGTTTTCAGGGCATGAGACCGCCGCGCTATCCAACCGTTTTCGAGAGCGCAGTCGTGGGAATCGCGAGCCAGCAAGTGTCACGAACGGTGAGCATTCTCGTGCTGAACCAGTTGACGGCACGCTATGGCCCACCATTCCACTTGGGAAAAGCGATCACCCACGCTTTTCCGCGCGCCGAAGATCTGGCAGGATTGCGTCCGTCCGAACTGCGATCGCTCGGTTTCAGCCGACAAAAGGAACACGCGATAACCGAGCTCGCCCAATCGGTCGCAGGAGGCACGCTGGATTTGGAAGGGCTGGCCCGGTTGCCTGACGAAGAGGCCATCAAGCGACTTTGCTCCTTGCACGGAGTGGGTCGCTGGACGGCGGGGTATGTGTTGCTGCGCGGCCTGGGACGAATCCGCATTTTCCCGGGTGATGATGGGGGCGCGCGGAATAATCTAAAGCGCTGGTTGCATCTGGAACAGCCACCCGATTTCGAGACAGTCCGCCGCACTTTGGAATACTGGCATCCCTATGCCGGATTGGTTTATTTTCACATGCTGCTGGACCGGCTTGAGGAAGCGGGCTTCTTACCAGCAGGATGAACTACGGCAGTTTGGTCAGCAAGGAACGATGTTGATCAAGGTGACCTAAGGTTGCCACAAGTTTGCCAGAAAGGATGTTTTTGGTTTCACCTCAGGGAGGGCCGCCAGCGGTCATGCTGCGAAATTTTGGACAACAGAATAGCGATCCGCCGAGTCTTGCTGCTTTAAATCAGAGACCCAAATATTCGCAGCATGACACCCCTCTACTGGCTTCGGCATCACGAGGGCTCAAAATTTGATCTTAATGAATTTGAACCCCGGCGGATAGCCCTCGGGGTCCGGCCAGGTGCCGATCTTGAGGCGGTTCGTTTCTAAAATCGTGCCGCCATTGACGGGCGTAAACTGCTCGTCCTTTTTTTTCTGCGCGTCCCGTCGTAACTTCGCGTTGAGCTCTCGCTGGCGTAGCGACTCGACGACAATGAAAGGCGCCATCTTCACCACCTCGTCACCGCCTCCTTTTTTCTCCACCGCTCCCGCATTGCACGGCGGTTGATAAGCGAACGATTCCTTGAGCAGCGCCAGTGACTCGCGCGCGACCTTGGGTCTAGCCGGGCCGGGTTCACCCGCGTTCAAGCAAGCCGGGGCGGCCAGGATGACCATCAGGAGTCGGGGTCTCATGTTTTCACTTCCAGCCGAACGAACGGCGCATCGAGTTTGAACCTTGGAGATCAAAGGGAGTTCCGCGAATCGGGACCACCGCACGATTTGAGATGGCCCCCCAACGTCGCGCTCCGTCATGCTGCCGGACGATGCTCTTTTTGCTGAAAAAGGCGATTGGTTACTGGCTGATGCCGTTGCCTTTCTGCGTCGCACTGATGATTGCGGGTTTGCTGCTCCTGCGCTCCAAACGCTGGCCCAAGACCGGACATCGGATGCTCATTACGGGTGTGCTCCTTCTTTTTGTGCTGAGCAACAAGCAGGTTGGTCAGGCCCTGCTGCGGCCGCTGGAAAGCCAATATGCGGCGATACCCGAACTGGCCGCGGGCCAACCGCTGCCCGCGCGCCTGGCGGATTGCCGCGCGATTGTGGTGCTCGGGGGCGGGCATTCGGACCAGGCGGGGCTTTCGGCGCTCAACAAACTCAGTATGTCCGCGTTGTCGCGCCTCACCGAGGGCGTGCGACTCGCGCGCCTTCGACCCGATGCCCTGCTGATCGTTTCCGGACCGGGCCAGGGTGGCCAATCACCCACGCATGCGTCCGTGCTGGCGGCCGCCGCCGTTTCCCTCGGCATTGAGCCAGCGCGCATCGTGCAGATCGATACCGCGCGGGACACCGACGACGAGGTCCAGGCCGTAAAAAAGCGACTCGGGCCGAGCGTTCCGTTCGCCTTGGTGACGTCGGCGTGGCACATGCCACGAGCGATGGGCCTGATGCGTCGAGCGGGACTCGATCCTCTACCCTGTCCCGCGGATTTTCTCTCGCGATCGAGCGGACCACTTCGCGCAAGTGACTGGCTGTTTGATCTTTCCGGCCTCGAGCAGAGCACGTGGGCGGTTTACGAACGACTGGGTACGACGTGGGCGAAGTTGCAGGGTAAAATCTGATTTTTTCCCGCGAATTTCGCAAATTTGCGCAAATTCGGCAGTCCCCAAGATGTGATTCCTGCGGAATTCGTGACAATTCGCTTCGTTCGCGGGCAAACTTCCCTGTCCTCTTCTTCGTCAGGTTTTTGCCTCGCCAATGAACCCTCCCCCGTTACCCAAATCAACCCTCCTATGATTTTATGGCTCAAGAAAATTTTCGGTCGCGAGGAAAAGTTTTTTGACCTGCTGGAGGCCGGCGCCCATGAGGCCAAAACGAGCGTCAATCTGCTCGCCAGCTACCTCCACAC
>JBDTJA010000179.1:0-2358 GCA_039936075.1 Opitutaceae bacterium
GCTATTCATTGGATCGAAAATCCCCATGACACTTCGCGGCCGGGTCCGTATGGGGAACTCGGCGCTTATCAATTTCGGTCGGTCACCTGGCGGATGCACACCTCAGAGCCTTTCGCGCGGGCATTGAACCGGAAGGCTTCGGACGACGTGGCCATCAAACATTACGAATGGATCAAGCAAGGGTTGATGCGCAACGGCCTCGAACCTTCGATCTACAACATCGCCATGGCCTGGAACGGCGGCCTCAGCGCCGTGGTGAACGGATCGGCTCCCGCCGCAACCCACAATTATGCGGAGCGGGTGTCCAACATCGCGGAGAGCCTGCACCAGTCCCAGACTGCAAGTACGCCGTAGACCGCGGGGGGGCCGGTCGCTTTGCGCACGGAAAGGATCCGTCGCGACCCCAATGACTGTGCGGGGATCGTCGGATCCACCTCGGCAAGTTACTCGAGGAAGGAGTCCTGTTTCGGCGCTTGGACAGCGCGGCGCGCCGCTTCCTCTTCCGGGGTCAGATTGAGGTGGCGCGGAGGACGCGCCACCCGGCGGGCGACCGCCGCCTCATGATCGCTCACGATGCGCTCGGCCATCGTCTGGACCTGGAGCTTGAGCCAGTTGAAGGTCTCACTGCCTTCGCGGTAGTCCGCCTTGCCGTAATGGTCGATGCGCCCGTTCGCGCGCAGGCTGTCGTTCTGTTTGAACTCATCGGCGCGCTCTGGGTTATATACGCCGTAGGCTTTGCCGCCGCGTTCCTTCACGACAGAAAAACTCGGGATGTCGCTCGGGCCGTCGGCGATGTAGATCATATTCTGGAACGCCACGCGGCGGTCATCGGCCGGGATCTTGGCATTGACCTCGAGCGAGGCGTTCTTGTTCGTGCCCTTGTTGATCTCAAACAGCGCGCGCGTCTTCGTGGTGTTGTCGATCATCATGCCGATCTGCGCGATCTCGGCCTCGGCGCCGAGGTCAAATTCCTTTTGCTGCAGGAACCCGGGCTGCAGCGGGTTTTCGATGAACTCGCAGCCCCAGATACCATCGACATGGCCGGCGATCCTGCTCCCGCGCACCATTTCGGTGAGGCCCGTGCTCACGATGTAATGCTCCAGCGTGATCTCGTGCTTGAGGTACTCCGGGCGTTCCGTCACGAAGGTTTTGGCGAGGTCGAAAAACTCCGGGAGGCCTGGGTAAAACTTAATGTCTGCGCCGCACTCGCGCAGGATCTTGTTGCTGAGTCCGCCCATTTTTCCCGCGAGCACGTAGGTCAGGAGATGATTGAGATAGGCGATCTCGCCGGAGACGCGCGTGCCGCGCTTCGCGTAGAACTCCACCAGCTTGTTGGTCTCGGCCCAGAACCGCGCTTCGTCCACTTTATAACGCGCGAATAGCGGCGCCTGCATGTAACCGGGAATAAGAGTCTTGTCGAAATCCCAGACGCAGGCGATGATGTTTTGAGTGAAGAGCGTGGTGGCCATGGCTAAACAATCCCGTTAGGCAGACTGCCGGACGGAGTCTCCCGGCAGCGAATCCGCTCCCGGAGGCCCACGCAATTCGCAAATCACTGTCTCGTTGGCCGTTTCCCCGTTTCATGGATCAACTTCCCGACCTCGCCCCGTTTGAACGCCGCTGCGATGAACTCGACGCGCAGATGGCCGCGCCGTCGTTTTATGCGAACCCGCGGAAGGCGGCGGAAATTTCGCGCGAACAGCAGAAGCTGCGGCAGCTGGTGAACGAGCATCGCGAGCACGCGCGAATCGAGCGCGAGATCGCCGAGGGCATGGCGTTGGGGAAAGATCCGTCGGCGGATGCGGATCTCAAGGAGCTGGCCGCGGCGGAGCTGCCCGAGCTGCAGCGTCGCCGGGACCAGCTGAAGCAGGCGGTGCTGCTGGCGATGATCCCACCCAATCCGACTGATTCGCGCAACACGGTCATGGAAATTCGCGCCGGTACCGGCGGTGACGAGGCGAGCCTGTTCGCCGCGGAACTCTTCCGGATCTATTCCAAATACTCCGACGCGCAGGGGTGGAAGGTTCAGCCGATGAGTAGCAGCCCGAGCGAGCGGGGTGGGTTCAAGGAAATCATCTTTCTCATCACCGGCACCGACGTCTACAAGCAGCTCAAGTTCGAGAGTGGCGTGCATCGCGTGCAGCGCGTGCCGGTCACGGAAGCCAATGGCCGCATCCACACGTCCACGGTCACCGTGGCCGTGCTGCCTGAGGCGGAAGATGTGGACGTGCAAATTGATCCGCAGGATTTGGAGATCACGGTCACGCGCGCGAGCGGCCCGGGCGGGCAGGGCGTCAATACGACCGACTCGGCGGTGCAGATCGTGCACAAGCCCACGGGCCTGATCGTGACCTGCGC
>JBDTJA010000180.1:0-6839 GCA_039936075.1 Opitutaceae bacterium
AGCCTGATCACCGTGGTGAAGCAACTCAGCGGCCCAACGGAAGTCGTCCCGCTCGACGTCTTCCTAAAACTCGCCGCCAGCAACAAGACGTTCACCACCCGCTACCAAGACCCGGAAGAGCCGAAGCATTTCAGCGGGTTTTAAACTGGGCGATCGGCGAGAGGTGATGGGCGATTGGTCGGAATGTAGGGCGGGGTCGCTGAACCCCGCCTTCTTGGCGACATGACCTATTGGGTGCGTCGCTCAGGAGCGTTCGAGCGCACGGGAAGAGGTGTTCCTTGATTACAGATCACGTTGGATCTGCGTCTGCTCCTTTCTGATGTTCTTAGGGCCGTTAAACAATGTCATAGCTGAAGGGCAGGAAGTAGCTACGAGCGTGAGCGAGTGGCCGGCTCCTTCCACCCGCTCACGCTCGTGGCTACACCCTTTCTATATGTGCTCTAGGCCCTTGGCAACGCACCAAGCTGCATCATCAACCCGAGAGCATCCATGATGATGCGCGTGTCCTTGATTTTGCCGCCTTCAAGCCGGTCAATGACCACGCCCCACACCTTGACGGAGCGGCCTGTGGCCGGCACGCCAAAGAATTCCGCGCGATGGGTCCCGGTCCACTCGAACCGCGTCACCACCTTGTCGGCCTCGGCAATTTGTTCTTCGACGGTCCAATGCATATCCGGAAACGCCGTCCGCATGCCGCGCAGGACATCTTTCAAACCAGCCAAGCCAGGTCCTTGGCCGGGGAGGGGCACCTGCTCCACCATATCTTCCCAAAAAAAATCCCGGAAGCTTCGATGTCTCCTCGGTTGAGAACCGAATCAAGGAAGTTTCTAACAATGGTGCGGTTGTCGTTCATAAGCTGGCGGTGAGGTTGCTAATACGGTGATTCGTCCATGACCGGGTGCTTATGCGAAAGAGGGATTACCCGACCGAGGCCATGCTCCATTTGAGCGAGAGGCAAGCCCTCGCATGCGACTGAGGCGGATACGGACGCCATCGTGAAGCCTGAGGCGGGATACGGCGATCCCGCCCTACAACTGAGCAGCCGCTGGTTCGTTCTTTCAACTTCGGACTTTCAACCTTCAACTCCGATCATGCCTTCCTTCTCCCGTCGCGATTCCGATCAACCTCAGCGCTCGCGGGAGAATGCCGGTGAATTCATTGCGCCAGGCGGCCCGATGCGGCTGCGCGGCGCGGCAGGGGACCGGCGGCAAGCGGAGGAGCGGCGTGCGCCCGCGGCGGCGACACCGACCTCCACGCGTCCGACTGAACGGGGAACGGGTGCATCCGAGCCCGTCGCTGCGGCGGCACCGGAGCTGAAGGGATCACGCAGCGGTCCGGCGCGGGACGAGCTCAGGATATGTGGTTTGCAGGCGGTGCGGGCGCGGTTTGCGCGCGATCCGGGGTCGATCCAACGGCTGTTTTTCGACCTCGAGCACAGCCGTCAGGTCGGCGTGATGTCGAAGATGCTCGCGCAGACCAAGAAAATCTACCGCTGCGTTGAGCCGGCTGAGCTCGAAAAGATCGCGGGCTCGATTCATCACGGTGGCATTGTGGCGGTCGTGATCCCCGCGCCATTGAAGACACCGTCGACGAACGACCTGAGCGCGTGGGCGCGCAAGGGCGATTCGCTGCTGGTGCTCGATCGCATCGGCAATGCCCACAATCTCGGCGCCATCGCGCGCACGGCGGCGTTTTTTGGCGTGCCGCGGCTGGTGATCCCGGACGATGTGGCGGCGGCGAAACCCAACGACGCGGCCCATCGCGTGGCGGAGGGCGGATTCGAAGCTTTGGACGTGTGGCGCGTGCCGAGCCTGGTGGCGTTTGCGCGCGAGCTGGTTGACGCAGGCTACGAGGTTGTCGGGGCCGCCACGCGCGGAGGCAAACTCGGTGGTAAGCCTGCGGCTGCTGTCCCCGCGGTGAGACCCAAGCCCATTGCCTTGGTGCTGGGCAACGAGGAGCAGGGTCTGGCGCCCGATGTGGCGGCGCATTGCACGCGGCTGGTGACCATTCCCGGCAGCGGCAAGGTCGAGTCACTCAACGTCTCCGTCGCGGCCGCCGTGCTGATGTGGGAATTGCTCGGACGACGCGGGTGAGGTGGCCGGCCGGCGGCGAGGTGGGTCGTGCGCTCCGCGCGCGGCGGGGCTTTCGAGCCAACCGCCTCGGATGGGTACAGTCTTGTTGCACCCTCTCAGCATCACGGCAGCAGGGCGCGGCGAGTCGGCGTCCCTACGGTATCGGATTGGTTCGGGTCCGTCGTGCTATCCGTGGTTTAATTCTCTGACTCCCAGAAAGGCGGGTCGGAGACCCTGCTTTACTTTAATCCTAGCTTTTGCAGCCAGCCGGGTTTGCTCGCGGTGGGCGGCTGGGAGAGAGGGGTCTCGGGTACGCCCAGGATCGGTTCGTAGTTGCCGGCTTTTTTGTAGAGGATGACGACGTCCTGCATACCCCAAGCTTCCTCGAGATAGGCGCGCACGATGATGTCAGGATAGCGTTGCAGCACGCGGTTCAGCCATTCGGGTGACGTCGCGGCCACACCGTACTCGCCGGCTTTGCTCTCGAAATAGGGCTGGTACGCAAACCCGGTCCGGGAGAACTCCTCGAGTAGCGCCGGCTTGTCGATGTTTTCGACGACGTTGCGCTGGCCGCGCGCGAGCAGGCTGGTGTAGCAGCGGCCCTGGGTGGTGAAGATCACGACACCGCACTCACGCGACCAGCGGATGAAGCAGTCGAGCGCCGCCAACCATTGGGCCTGTGGCAGGTGGGTGAGAAGCGAGCCGACCCAGATCAGATCAAACTGCGCGTTGAACGGCAGCGCGTAGAGGTCGGGCTGCGAATAAACCGGGGTCGCGGCAAACTCCTTCGCGCAGAAATCCACGGCGTCGCGGTCGAGGTCGCACGCGGTGATGCGCGCGTAGTCGTAATGCGCCCGCAACCACCGCAGCACGCGACCGTGGCCGCAGGGCAGGTCAAGAATGTCGGGGTAGTGCGGTTTGTCGCAGAGCTGACCGGAGAGCAATACAAGCTCGAGCGCGCGCCGGCCGAGATCAAAATATTGCTCCTCCAGACCCCGGACGACCATGCCATCCGCGGGTGAAATCACGCGCTTCGGCGCCGTGCGTTGCAGATCGTACATGGGCTTCATCCACCGCCATTCAAATGCCCGGGCGGGCCGCACCTGCAAGGTGCAATCGCGACGGATGTCCTGTGAGTCGGGCTTTACGCCCAGCGCCATGAGGCTTGTTGGGCGTAAAGCCCAACCTGCGAGTTTACAAACCAACGCCGCTCAGTAGTCGTCGAGCACGCCCCACATGATCCAGGTGAGCGCGAGGCTGCAGAAGACCATGGCGCTGAAACCAAACGCGAGCGTCATGACGTTTTTGCTCATCACGCAGAGGAGACCGATCACGAGTAGATTTCCCCCGATGAGGAGCAGCCAGTAGTCGCGTGTGCGGCGGGAAGTGCGTCGGGGCTGGGCCCTTACCGCGTTGAGACCCTTCGCCTCGGCCTTTGCGAGGTTGGCGCGCAGCATGGCATGGACCTCGTTCTCGGCTTTCGCTTGGGTCAGGCCGGCCGCCGGAGATTTCGGTGCTGCCGCCCGGCGGAAATGCTGTTTCACGTCGATGGGCGTGTTGCCCGGAGTGTTGTCCGACGGGGTATTCGCGCGCTCAAACTCGGTTGGTTTGAAACGGAAAGTGCGCGGCGTCGCCTCCGGTTCCCGCGGGAGCTCCGCTTCGGACGGGATGACCAGCTTCGGCGGCATTGTCCGCTTTAGCGGGTTGCGCGGGACGTCGCTCATGCAGGCAGCGAAGGCTGGGGAACGCCGATCGCCAAGGGAAAAAGCCGCGTGGGTCGGGCTTCATGCCCAATTTCTGAATTCCGGATGGCGGGCGTAAAGCCCGATCCACTACGGAGAAACGGAGAACGAACTCGCGGCCGCCGATCCTGCCTCCCGGGCGAGATACTGCAGCATCCGGCGCTGCAGGATGAACCCTTCGACCCGCATGCGCGAAAAAATTCGCCACTTTCGCGCTCCGGCCTCACACCTTTGAATCTCTCCCATGAAAAATCGCCTGCTCGTTCTCTCAATTGCCCTGACCCTGATTGCCGTCTCCGGCGTGCGCGCCGAGGATGCCAAGACCGCCCCCGCTGACAATTCCGCCTCCGCGGCCCAACCGGCAATGGCCAAACCAAAAAAGCCGGAAACGGAGTTGGAGAAGACAATGTCAAAGATGAACAAGGCCTGGCGCCAAGTGCGGAGGGAGGCGCGCGAAGGGAAATTAACCCCCGCCACCGCCGATTTGATCGCCACCGTGCGCAAGGGTGCCGAGGCCGCCACGAAACTCACGCCAGCCCTGGAAGCGGACCAGCCGCTCGCGGAGCGCCCGAAATTCCACGCTGATTACGAGGCGCAGATGAAGAAGTTAATCGAGAAGTTGACCGTCCTGGAGACGACCTTGAAGGCCAACGATATCGCGACGGCAAAGACACTGATCAGCGAAGTCGGCGAAATAATGAAGACGGGGCACAAGGACTTCCGGAAGCCCGAGAAGAAGTGAGCGGGCAGGGCTGTGTCGCGAGTGGTGCAGGGTAAGCGGAGAGCGATCGGCGCAAAGCAGCCCTTGAGCCGTTTTAAGAATGTCATAGCCAGGGGCAGGAAGGAGCTACGAGCTTGAGCGAGTGGCCGGCTCCCTCCACTCGCTCCCGCTCGTGGCTACACCCTTTCCAAATGCGCTCGAGCGTTTGGGTGGGTCGGGCGCTTCCCGCGCGACATTCCGAACTGCCGGGCGCGGAGCGCCCGGCCCACCCGGGCGGGATACGGCGATTCCGCCCTACACGCCCCGGCGGCGCGACGTTCAAATCATCCAGTCATTTTGGCCACCGGATTTACGGGCGTCCTTGTCCAAGACCTTCACGCCCTGTTCCTCCATTACCACCAGTGAGCGGGCCGGGACACTGTGGGTTACAAAAACATTGCCGGCGACGGTCGTGCCCGCGCCGATGACCGTGTCGCCGCCCATGATCGTCGTGCTGGCGTAGATGGTCACATTGTCCTCGAGCGTGGGATGACGCTTTTGGCCGCGCAGGGCCTGGCCGCCGGCGAGGGAACGCGCGATGAGCGCCACGCCTTGGTAGAGTTTAACATGGGATCCGATCTCGGCGGTTTCGCCGATGACCACGCCCGTGCCATGGTCGATGAAGAAATGCGTGCCGATCGTCGCGCCGGGATGGATGTCGGTGCCGGTGCGTTCGTGGCCGTACTCGGTGAGCATGCGAGGCAGCAGCGGCACTCCGAGGCGGTAAAGCACATTGGCAAAACGCTGGACGGAGATGGAAAGCACGCAGGGATAGGCGAGAATGATCTCCTCGAAGCTGCGCGCGGCGGGGTCGCCTTGGAAGGCTGCCGTGACGTCGGTTTGGATGATTTCCCGCAGCGCGGGCAGCTGCCCCAGCGCATTGGAGGCGATGGCGCGAGCGTGGGCCGCCGGATCGGCATCTTTGGAAAAACGAAGGCTCTTCTCGATTTCCGCCGTCAGGCGCCGGTCCAGCGCGGCGAGTAATTTCTCCACATGGGCGGGGACGTCTTTCTTGGCGAGCGCGGTCGCCTCGAAAAAGCCGGGAAACATCAGATGCATGTATTCTGCAGCCAGTTTTTGCACCGAGTCCTGCGCCGGCAGATTGACGCCATCGAGATGGTTGATGCCGCCGTGTTTCTGGTAGGAATCCAGCAAAGCCTGCTTGATGGGGGTCAGGTTCATACGGCGGAGCGGCAGGCAGTCATGGAGTTGAAAGGTGAAGGTTGAAAGTTGAAAGTCGAACCGGGCGGACGGAAATCCGGCCGGATGTGTGTCATCCGCGTTCCATCGGGCACGGTCGCGGCTTGCGCCCTTCACCCATGACCTCTCGCCTCTTACTCCATCTGAATCACCGCGATTCAGATATGATACATCGCGGAGGCGCTTTTCGTGACGAAGGTGTCGAGCGTGTAGTCCTTGGCCTTCTCATCGAGGGCAGCGCGGAGTTGAGTCCAGACTTCCTTCATGTGACGCCCGGTTCGACCTTCGAAATTGCCGCTGAACTCGAGCAACTCGCCATCGATCACCTTCATGATGTCGTAGAGCGAAATTTGCTCAGGCGGCCGCGCGAGCGCGTAGCCGCCCTGAGCGCCGCGTTTGCTCGTGATCAGGTCGCCGTCGCGGAGTCCGCCGAGGATCTGCGCGAGAAAATTGGCCGGCACTGCCTCGGCCTGCGCAAGCTGCTCGATCTGCGCGAGCGTGCCTGTGCCATGCAGCCGGGCCATCTCGGCCAGCACCCGGCAGGCATAGTCCACTTTCACGGAGATTTTCACGAGGCGCCCAGGCGATAGATAGAGGTGGGCCGGGCGCTCCGCGCGCGGCCGGTGGGGGCCCAATCTGCCGGGCGATGGAGCGCCCGGCCCACCCGTCCCCGACGATATCGAATTGGAGTCTTCACTTCGTTTAGAATGAC
This sequence comes from Opitutaceae bacterium, assembly GCA_039936075.1. Lineage (GTDB taxonomy): Bacteria > Verrucomicrobiota > Verrucomicrobiia > Opitutales > Opitutaceae > Opi-474. Next base: position 6,487 of record JBDTJA010000180.1, read on the forward strand.
TAGCGCGGTCAAATCACGAAATCGCTCGCGTCGGGTCGCACGACTTCGCGCGGCGGCGCCAGCATGCCGGCGGCGACCGTGGCGTGCGTGCCCTGTTCGATGAGAATGAACGAGCCGGTCAGGCGGTTGGTCTCGTAGCCGTCGAAAAAGATTGGCGCGGCGGTGTGCAAACGGATTTCGCCGATGTCGTTCAACTTGAGTTCGGTCGGCGCTGGTTCGGGCTCGAAGGTACTGATGTCGAGGCGGTGGTTGATGGCGGTGACCGCGACCTGGACACTGTGCGTGGTGTGCTTCAGCCAATATTTCTTGCCCACCGTCAACGGCTTCTGGTGCATCCAGCAAACGTTCGCGAG
>JBDTJA010000181.1:0-15395 GCA_039936075.1 Opitutaceae bacterium
CGCGCGCAGACAATGTTGAGCGTCTGGTCATAATCGCCCCTGTTATAAACGCGCATCAGCACCTGGATGTCATTTGAATCGAGAATGGTAGCGGCTAGATTGGGCATGGATACATCGCTCGTCAGGATTAGCTTGTAGCCCATTTTGTTTTCCGGAAAGACCGTGCCCTTCTCCGTTTTGAACGGCGAAGAGACGCCCTTCGCTTCACTGACGCTGATGTTGTCGTAGAGGCGCTCCCGATCTGCCGTCGTGCCCACCGCCGTCTTGGCCTTCGGCGCCGTGGACGTCGCGACTGGAGCGGTTTCACAGCCCGCCAGAATCAGGCCGGCAATGCTGAGCAAGGTGAGGAGTGGGAAATTTTTCTTCATTGCGACGGCGCGGGATGGAGCACGATTGTTAGCGACCTTCGCGCTCTGCCGGCAAGATGTCCCTGCAAATGCTTGATAGTAAAAAAGATGCTATGCGCTCCGAGATTCTTCCCTAATCGCCTGATTTCCATAATCTAAAATCCGCTCCTGAAATTAGCCGTCGCTTCCGCGTAAGTAATTATCCCTGCCTTCTGCTCGTTGCATTCTTCCTTCCGTGCCTCCGCTCGCGACCACACTCTTCGACTACGATCTTCCCCCGCGCCTGATCGCCCAGATCCCCTCAGCGCGCCGCGACCAATCGCGCCTGCTGGTGGTCAACCGCCGTGCTCATACGCTCACGCATCGCCGCTTTGCCGACTTGCCGGAGTATTTGGGAGCAGGTGACACGCTCTTCCGCAACAACGCCGCGGTCCTGCCCGCACGTCTCCATGCGCAGCGTCCGACCGGCGGCCAAGTCGAATGCTTCCTGCTGCGTCCCGCCGACGGGGACCAAGTCTGGCGCTGCCTCGTCAAACCCGGGAAGAAGCTCCCGGTCGGCGCCACGTTTCAGCATCCTTCCGGCGCCTTCCTCGGCAAAATTATCGCGAAGGAGGCTGATGGCTCGGCCTTGGTGCGATTCACGATTCCAAGCGGCCAGACAATTACGGCGGTCGCCCGCGAGCTGGGTGACATTCCGCTGCCTCCCTATATTGTTCGCGCCGACGGTTCTCGCCGCAACGAAGACCTTGAGCGGTACCAGACGGTCTACGCGGATCGCGCGCAACCCGTCGCCGTCGCAGCGCCGACCGCTGGGCTGCACTTCACTCCGGAACTATTCAGCACCCTCAGCGCGCAAGGCGTCCGCACCGCCGAGATCACGCTGCACGTCGGCCTTGGGACGTTCAAGCCTCTCACCACCGACACCGTCGAGGAACACCAAATCCATCGCGAGCTCTACGAACTGCCCGCCGCCACCCAGCAGGCGCTCTTCCCGCCACTGCCAGGCCGCCGCGTGGCGGTTGGCACGACGTCAGTGCGCTCGATCGAGGATTTCCTGACCACGCACGCCGTCCCACTGGCCTCGACCCACGTGGCCGAGGCTGGACTCTTCATTTTTCCACCGCGCCAGTTCCGGGGGGTGGACGCGCTCATCACAAATTTTCATCAACCCCGATCCACCCTGCTCTGCCTGACCTCCGCTTTTCTCACCCCCGGCTCGACTGATGGCATCGCCTGGCTGCAGGAAATCTATGCAGAGGCCATCCATCGCGAATATCGATTCTTCAGTTATGGCGACGCCATGTTGATTTTGTAGGGTTCTTAATCGGACGTCAGACGACGCTGCATCGCGGTGCATACGCCGGCTCGCCATCACCCCCGAGCATGGTGGCCGTAGTGATTCTCTGAGTTGCGCTGCGGCCCAACCCGCCTTTGCTCCCCCGCACCAACCCACTCATGAACAACCTCATTCGTTTCCTCTTCGTCACCAGCGCGGCCATCGGTTTACTCGCTCCGGCGCATGCCACCATCGAGACCTACACCATTGACCCGGTCCACTCCTCCGTCGGCTTCAAGATTCGGCACGTGTTCAGCCATGTGCCCGGGAGTTTCACCACGTTCAGCGGCACGATAACCGTGGACCGTGCCAACTTGGAAGCCAGCACGGTCGAGGCCACCATCGCCATCGGCAGTGTCACCACTGCGAGTGAGAAACGGGATGCTGACCTGAAGAGTCCCAACTTTTTCGATGCCGCGAAATTTCCGGCCATTACCTTCAAGAGTACGTCATGGAAAAAGTCCGGCGAGAACACCTACGACGTGACCGGTGACCTCACCATCAAGGCCGTGACCAAGTCGGTCGTGCTCAAGACGAAGCTGCTCGGCTTTGGCCCGGGCTTGCAGGGCGCGGATGTTTCCGGGTGGGAAGCAACCACCACGCTCAACCGTCGCGACTTCGGCATCGACGGTCCGGCCTGGCTCGGCACGGCGATCGGCAATGACGTGACGGTGACGATCAGCATCGAGGCAGATCTGAAAAAATAAGGCGTTCCCCGCCCCTTCATTTTCTCCAGGACGACCCCCAAAGGCCGTCCTTTCTTTTATCTCATCCCCAGACACCCTGACCCAGACATGACCGACGACGAACTTCAGACCCTGATCGAGGATGCGACCGCGGACTACGCGCTTGGCGACAGCGAGGCCGCGCTGGCGAAGCTCGCTCGCGCCACGGCGGCGGCGCCCGGTTCGTTTGAAGCGTGGCACGCCCTCGCCGAGGTAAATTTCTCCCTGCGCCGCCTGAACGAAGCGCTGGCCGCGGGCGAATGCGCCCACGCGCTGCAACCCGCGGATCTCTTCATCAACACCACCCTGTCCCGCATCTGGATGGAACGCGGTGACAAGGCAAAGGCGGAGCATTTTGGGGCGCAGGCCAAAATCGGCGGATGGAAAGACCAGCTGAAAAACCCCGATCAGCAAGCGGATGGCATTAAGTGATACTCCACCCGTTGACACCCCTCCCGCCCACCCCGTAATTTTGGCCTTGATGGATAAACCGGCCTACGTTCTCGAGTTCGAAAAACCCTTGCGCGAACTGTCAAAAGACCTCGACGCCCTTCATCAGAAATCATTGGAGCATAACCTCGACCTGTCGGCCGAGGTCGCCGGCATGGAAAAGCGCCTCGAGCAGACCCGCCGCGACATCTATTCAAATCTCACGCCTTGGCAGCGAGTGCAGATTGCCCGCCATCCGAAGCGTCCGTACGCCCTCGACTACGTGAACATGATTTGCGAGGACTTCCAGGAGCTGCACGGCGACCGCCAGTATAACGACGATCGCGCCCTCGTCGGTGGCACGGCCTTTTTCCAAGGCTCGGCCGTTATGATTATCGCCCAGCAGAAAGGCCGTGACACCAAAGAAAACATCGAACGCAACTTCGGCATGTCCCAGCCAGAGGGTTACCGCAAAGCCCTCCGGCTGATGAAGACTGCCGAGCGCTTCAAGCTCCCCCTCCTGACCTTTATTGACACTCCCGGCGCCTATCCCGGCATTGAATCCGAGGCCCGTCACGTTTCGGAGGCCATTGCGGTCAACTTACGGGAAATGGCCATGCTCCGTGTTCCGTCCATCGCCGTCGTGGTCGGCGAAGGCGGCTCCGGCGGCGCCCTCGGCATCGGCGTCACCGACCGCGTGCTGATTTTCGAAAACAGCTATTACTCCGTGATCTCCCCCGAAGGCTGCGCCGCCATTCTGTGGAAGGACCGCGCCGCTGCGCCCAAGGCGGCCGAGGCCCTCAAGCTCAATGCTGGCACACTCGAACAGCTCGGCGTCGTGGACGAAGTGCTGCCCGAGCCATTCGGCGGAGCGCAAAATGATCCTGCGCAGGCCGCTGCCGCGCTGAAATACGCGCTGCAGAAACATTTCAACGACCTGCGCTCACTCGATGTCGAGACGCTGCTCAGCTCGCGCTACGACCGCTACCGCAAGCTCGGTTCCTACACCGAGGGCGGCAAGGTCCATGGCTGATCGCGATCGTTGGGAGCGCGGGATCACTGATCCCGCCTGTTTGAGTGGTGAAGCGCCCTGTCTCAAGCGCGCTGCGGTGGAAAGGCTGGGGCTTTGCGTTCTACGGATCGATCAATGCGTTGGAGGGGCGAACGCGTCTCACCCTCGATCCACGCTAGGCCAAAGGCGTCGTCTGTCGCACCGTCAGCAGTTCGATTTTTTCCGCCCGCGCCATGGCGGGACTGATTTCAATCAGCGCGCCTGACAAGCGCACGTCGCCGGTCGCGACCTCGAAACGATGCGGCATACCGTCCACAAATTTGGCCAGCACGGGCGCCACTTCGCGGCCGAGCACGCTCGCATACGGCCCGGTCATGCCCACGTCGCAAATGAACGCCGTACCTTTCGGTAACACGCGCGCGTCCGCCGTCGGCACATGGGTGTGCGTCCCGAGCACCGCCGTCACGCGGCCGTCCAGATACCAGCCGAGCGCCTGTTTCTCGGACGTCGCCTCCGCGTGGACCTCGACAATGATCGCGTCGGCCTGGCCCTTCAACCGCTCCAGCATCCGATCTGCACACAGAAAAGGGCAGTCCGCCTTGAGGCCCATAAAGGTCCGACCCAGCACCGTGAACACCGCCACCTTGAATCCCCGCGCCTCGATGATGACATGATCCTCGCCAGGATTAGACGCCGGGAGGTTGGCGGGCCGGCAGCACTTCTCGATCTGCGTGATCTCCGTTTCCCATCCGCGCTGATCCCAGACATGATCGCCCAGCGTGATGGCATCAATCCCCGCCGCGAGGAGAGAATTGGCAATTGTGCCCGTGATGCCCGCGCCAGCGGCGGCGTTTTCGCCGTTGGCGATGACCAAATCCAACTTGTGTTCCCGACGGATCGCCGCGAGCCGCTCGTTCACAATATCCCGGCCCGGACGTCCCACGATGTCGCCAATGAAAAGCAGTCTTACCATTCCGGCAAACTGCGCGGCCCCCCTTCGCCCCGCCAGCCGAAATCGTTATGACACGGTTCGCTATGGAGGGCGGCATGGCCAAACCCCGCCAACTGCCCGAGAAAGCGCTTTCGCATATTACCGCGCGGATCGAAGCGGATTACAGAAGATATTCGCGCAACCCCTGATAACCGGGGGAAGGCTTGCAGAGTCTTGGCGAGGTTCGGCGACCCCGCGCCACACTTGGCAGAAACCGGCCCCGAAGCTTGCCACCCGGCCCTCAATCCGTGTTAGTTTGCCTCTCCACGTCCCCTTTCCCGCCATGAAAAAAGACCACACCTCCCCCGCTGCGTTTCCAAAGGCCGAGATCGGCCCCGAAATGAAGGGTGCCGACGCCGTCGTCGAGTGCCTCATCCGCGAGGGCGTAGATGTTATTTTTGCCTACCCGGGTGGTGCGTCCCAGGAGCTGCATCAGTCACTCGCCCGAACCGACAAGATCCGCACCATCCTGCCCCGCCATGAACAGGGCGGATCGTTCGCCGCGGAAGGCTACGCCCGCGCCACCGGGAAGGTCGGCGTGTGCATGGCCACCAGCGGCCCCGGCGCGACGAATCTCGTGTCCGCCATCGCCGACGCCTACATGGACTCGATCCCGTTCGTCGCCATCACGGGCCAGGTGTATTCAAAATTCATCGGCAAGATGGCGTTCCAAGAGACGGATTTCTACGGTATGACGCTGCCGATCGTGAAGCATTCCTACCTCGTGATGGATGTCCACGAGCTGCCCCGCATCTTCAAGGAGGCCTTCTATCTCGCCCGCAGCGGTCGGCCCGGCCCGGTCATCATCGACCTGCCGAAGGACGTGCAGCAAGCGAAGTTCCAGCCGGTGTTTCCCACCACCGTTGAATTCCGCAATCCGTACGCCACGGCCACGCAGACGGCGACGGACGAGCAGCTCAATCAAGTGCTCACCCTCATCGGCGAGGCCAAACGGCCCGTGCTTTACGCCGGCGGCGGCATTATTTCCTCCGGTGCGCACAAGGAGCTCACCGCGTTCGCCGAGAAGACCAACGTGCCCGTCGCAACGACGTTGATGGGCCTCGGCGGCTTTCCGGAAACGCATCCGCTCTCGATGCAGTGGTTCGGCATGCACGGCTCCGCCTACGGCAATTGGGCGGTCGATCAGTGCGACCTGTTGCTCTGCGTCGGCGCGCGTTTCGACGACCGCATCACGGGCGATACGAACAAATTCGCCGCCAACGCCAAGATCGTCCACATCGACATCGATGCGTCCGAGCACAACAAGAACAAGCGCGTCCTCCTCCCGATCGTCAGCGACATTCTGCCCGCTCTAACCCGGCTCAATGAGCTCGCCGCGGCGAGCAAATTCAAGGCCCCCGACACCGCCGCTTGGCATGCCCAGATCGCCACGTGGAAAAAGGAGGCGCCGTTCCGGTATGACGAGAGCAAGCACATCATTCCGCAGGAGGCCATCGCCGCGTTGTACGAACTGACCAAGGGTGACGCCATCATCACGACGGGCGTCGGCCAGCACCAGATGTGGGCAGCGCAGTTCTACCGCTTCAATGAACCCCGCCGCTATATCAGTTCACTCGGCCTCGGTGCCATGGGCTTCGGCTATCCGGCCGCGCTCGGCGCGAAAGTCGCCTGCCCCGACAAGCAGGTCATCGATATCGACGGTGACGGCTCGTTCATGATGAACATCCAGGAGCTCGCCACCGCGCACATCGAGAAGATCGCCGCGAAGGCGATGATCCTGAACAACCAGCACCTCGGCATGGTCGTGCAGTGGGAAGACCGCTTCTATGGCAGCGTGCGCGGCAACACCATCCTCGGCAACGAATCCAATATCGGCAGCCCTGACAACCTCGGCGGCCTCTATCCCGATTTCGTGAAGATCGCCGAAGGCTTTGGCGTCAAAGGCCGCCGCGTGCACAAAAAGAGCGAACTCAAGGCCGCCATTCAGGAGATGCTCGACCACGACGGCCCGTACGTGCTGGACGTCATCGTGCCCTATACCGAGCACGTGCTGCCGATGATCCCCGCCGGCAAGTCGGTGAAGGAAATGATCCTGAAGTGACGCGGCCTGCGTCCGCGTGTCAGGCCAACGGCCTGTAAAGTTCAGCCCGGGTCCCAAGCCCGGGCTTTTTCGTGCGCGGGCACAGCGCCCCGCTCACTTTTCCTTCATCACGTACACGCCGTTCCACGTGTCTCCCGGCGGATGCGCGCGCATGTAATGGCAACGGGCGATCATCGTCAGCGAAGGATTGTTTTCGACGCCGGGAGTTTTTCCGGGCTGGTAATGCTCCAGCTCGGCGCTCTGACGGAATCGCGCTTCGGCGTCGTCCCAATCCTTGGCCAGAAACCGCGTCATGGCCTGGGCAAAAAGCGTCACGCACTCGTTGGTCTGATGAGTGATGTCCTCCTTAAGGCCGACGATCTCATAGATGGGCACCGGGATGGTGCGGCCCTTGACCACGATCTTGTCGAGGTAGCGAAACACCACGTGATCGCCGCCGTGCTGCCGGCACGCGAGCATGGTGGCCTCCGACACCATCGTATAAACGCCATAGGCCTTCGCCCCCGATTCCATGCGCGCCGCCAGGTTCACGTTGTCGCCCATCATGGTGTAGTTGAACCGGGCATGGCTACCCATGTTGCCGACCGTGGTAAGCCCGCTGTTGAGGCCGATCCGCGACTGCATTTGGCCGACGATCGTCGGCCACTTTTCGCCCTCGCCCCGCCATTTCTCCCGCAACTCGCCGAGCTTCCGATGTACCAGTTGGGACGCGACGCAGGCCCGGTAGGCGTGATCCTCCAGCGGCACCAATCCGCCAAACATCGCGACCACCGCGTCTCCGATGTATTTGTCCAAAGCCCCGCCCTGCGCGAGGATGATGTCGGTGCACGCGGTCAGATACTCATTCATCAGCTCGACCAGCTGGGCCGGCGGCAGTTTTTCCGAAAAGCTGGAAAACGCCTGGATGTCGCTGAAGTACGGCGTGATCTCCGCCTCATGGCCTCCGAGCTGCGGCTCTTCGCCCGAATTCACCATCTTGTCCACCAGCTGCGGTGAAACGTAGGTGCCAAACATGCCTTTGATGCGGCCCTTCTGCCGCTCTTCCTCGATCAACTGCCAGCCGATCGCTGCAAAACTCGTGGTGAACACCGCGCCCAGCGGCGCGACCAGCGGCAGTACCAGCTGGCGGGTGAAGAACAGATAGAAATTTACGCCCACATAGGCCACGACCAGCACGCCCGCGCCGATTTTGAATACTACGCCGCGCCGGCCACCCGTGGCCGCGAGGATGCTCACCACCAACGTCAACACGAAGATCAGCAGATACTCTGCCCACCGCGGCACGTGCCGGAGGTAGAGTCCGGAAGTCAGCGTCTTCAGCAGGTTGCCGTGAAAGCCGACCTGCGGCACCGGCACATCGTCGAATGCCGTGCGGGCCAAGTCTTGCAGCAGGCTGTCCACCGGCCCGACGAGCACGATCGCATCCTGGAACTGCGCGAAAAATTCCAAACCCCGCGCGTGCTTCACCGGATCCTCGCTGGCCAGTTGGGTGAGATAATCCCCGATGTCCGCCACACTGAAGCGCGGGTTCTTGCTCGATTTCCATTTGGAAAACCAATTCGCCTCCACGAGCTGGCCCCTTCGCAGCGGAATCGAGGTCAGCAGGGTGCCGTCCGGCCGCCTGACCTCAAGATGGTCCGGGAATCGATGGATGGCTTCCTTCCCGACGCCCCAATTCATCAGCGCCAGGTTCAGCGAGAGCGGATAGAAGGTGCCCACAGGCGTGTCGGCAAAAAATGGCGCCATCCGAGCCTCGCCCTCGTAGGTGTCGATCAGGCCGATTGTCCCCCACGTGGGGCCGATGATGGGAAATCTCGGCGCCTCGGGAATGTCGTTCTTGGCCGGATCGGTGAAGCCGTCGAAGACAAAGGGAAACTGCAAGACGTCTTTCAGCGTGCCCGGTCCCGGCACGTAGTTGGCCGCGAGCACGACGTTCTGGTGCTTTCGGATGGCCTTGCCGAACAGCAGGCTGCCCTCGCTCTGCTCCTTCAGGCCAAAGTCCGCGCGCGCGTTCGCGGAAAACACCAAATCGAAGCCCACCGCCTTGACGTGGCCCTGGTCAAACAGCGCGTCGATCAGCTGCGCATAGCGCCGGTGGTTCCAGGGCCACTTGTACTGGTGGATGGCATCAGTATCGATATCGACATAGATCAGTTTCACGGGCGCATCGAGTTCGCCGCGCGCGCGAAACCGCCAGTCCACCGTCCGGTTCTCAAAAAAACCGAGCACTCCGTGCTCGCTCCGGACTACCCGGCCATTGGACAGATCAAACGTGTTCAGGAGGCACCACAGCGTCGGTATCGCCATCAGAATCATCCAACGCAGCAACGACAGCGCGTTCTTCTTTTTCGGCAGGGCCACGGCGGCGGACGCTAGGGGGCGCCTCCGGTGAATGAAAGCAGATTTGCCGCCGGCTCACCGGCGGCCAAACAAAACGCCCCGCGCCGTCATGCCACCCGGCGGGAGACCAAGGGCGCCGCCAATCAGCGCCCGCCCTGGCCGTCGCCCGGCGTCGTCATCACGGGCGGTTGGGTCGCATTCGGTGCGCCGAAGGTGTCAAAACTGACGCGGCGCGTCGCCAGGATCTGCTCCACCGCCCGCGCGATGGCGGCCTGCGTTTCGGCCGGCAGATCAGCGATGCCCGAGATGCGGATCGAGCCCGGAACGATGCCCGTGCGCCCCGACGGGTCATTTGAGAAGGTGTCGAAGCCGATCTCGATCTGCTTGCCGGCGGGAATCAGGTGCTCCGTACCGTCGAGATCGGTCAGCACGACCAAACCTTCTGACGTACTGAGCGTGAGAGTCACCTTGCCGTTTCTGTCCGTGTGCAACACGAGGCTGAACGTCGTGCCGCGAATGCCGGCGGCGCCGACTGGCGTGTTGATCAGGAATGAGGAGCCATTGTCGCGGTGCAGGTGCTTCACGTTGCCCACGAGCTCTCCGCGCGCGAGCGAGAGTGAGGTCACTGAGGTGGAGGGCTCATCCTTCGCATCGGCGACGGAGTACTTCGGATCAAACGGGTCCATCAGGAACTCATCAATGGACAGTGAGGAATTTTCGCCCAGATTGACGGCCGCGCCGTTGGCAAAAATCAGGACCACGCTGGACTTCTCCGCCGTGGTGATGACATAGCCCTCGGACAGGGCGTCACTGTCATGCAATTCCTTGCGCGAGTTATCCGCCTTGTTGAGCGCAATCACGTTGCCATGAACCTTGGCGGCAAGGATCCGACCGGGGGTGCGGGTGGACTCCGCGGCGCGGGCGGATAGGGCGAAAAGCAAACCGACGCCACACAGCAGCAAACAGAAGAGTTTGGTTCGCATAAAAATCAATAAATTCAAGACCCCCGCAGGCTCTTTGCCAATCGTTGGCGCAAAATTTGCGCTTGCTGGTTGCCAGGGTCAAGATGCAAGCAAAACGCCGCCGCTGCTTCCGCTAGTTCGGTGTAGGTTGGATTAAGTCCCAGATGAAATGCATGATAGAACCATACATTCCCGCTCGCCGGCGCGAGCGCCAACGCCTTGGCGAATGCCCCTCCGGCGTCGGACCAGCGGCCTTGCAAATCAAGCGCCACGCCTCGACGCAGCCAGAATTCGGGCACGATCTGGGACAGCTCGAGGGCGCGTTGGGCCGCCTGCTCGGCCTCGCGGCCGAGTTCGACTCCCCGGTCCGGCTCCACATGCGACCAGAGTGAGTCGGCATACGAGAGATCAGACCAAGCCTGGGCATTACCCGGCGAAATCGCCACCGCGCGGGCCAAGTCCACCCGGGCAGCCTGCAGCGTCGCGCGCTGCTCGTCCCGTCCCACCCCGTTCGCGGCCATCTGGTTGATGGCTTGGCGCGCACGATAGCGAAGCGCCTCGCCGCGATAGAACGGCGTCACCCAAAGTCCCATAACGGCCAGCACCGCCGCGGCGCTCCCGAGAGCCCGGAGGCGGCGCGCGCGCGTCGCCGGCTCGGCCGCCGCACCCGCGGGCCAAGCGAGTTGCACCCAAAGCGCCGCGATGATGGCAAAAGCCATGGCGAGCGCGGGAATCTTGAAATGGAAATCAACGAACAGCTGCAGCCCGAATGCCACCAACCCCGCCGCCAGCGCTCCCGCGAATGCCGGCTCGTCCAGCCAGTCGCGCCGGGGCGGTTTTGGTCCGCGCCCTGCGCGCCACGCCAAGCCGGCGCCCGCGCCGAAAAACAAGAGGAAGCCCGCGGCCCCGTAGTCACTCAACGTGTTGATGTAATCGTTGTGCGCCCACTGCGGTTGATCCTGATAACGCTCCGGGCGAAATTTCTCGAAAAGCACATTGAAGCTGCCGGCACCGCCGCCCATCACCGGATGCTCAAGGAAAATGCGCCATGCGCCGCGCCACATGATCGGCCGGGTCTTCTCGCCGGCGTCCGCCTTCAGAATCAGGAAACGCTCGCGCACCTTCGGCAGTGAAATGTACAGCGCGCTCGCGATGACCAACACGCCGAGCCCCGCCAGCGCCGTCAGACCGATTCGCCGGCGCCACGAACCACGCGCCGCAAACACCGGCCAGGCCGCCAGCACCAATCCGAGCGCCAGCCACGCCCCCCGGCTGATTGTCAGCATCAATCCGAACGCGAGCACGAGCGTCAGATAACCGCCCAAAATCCGTTGAACCGCCGTGGCGCCTCGTCGCAGCGTCAGCCAACCCAGCGCGGGGATGAGCAGCAGCAACAGCGCCGCGAGGCTGTTCGGGATGCCAAAGCTTCCGCTGGAACGTCCGATAAATTGATCCGCCTGCGTGCGACCCAGCATTAGCCAGGCCGGGTTTAGGAACCTCTGATAAGCTGCCAGCACCACCGCCACACCCGCCACCGCCACCAATCCGCCGAATACGACCGTGCGCGTGGACGTGGCTCGCACATCGTTCAGCACGACCCAGAAAATCAAAATCATCTGCGCCCAACCCAGCCAGTCCCGCCAACCCAGCCATGGCACCGGCGTGACCCAACCCACGTTCACCAGCGCGTACGCTAAAAACGGTAGCAGCCACCAGCCGGCCGGATGAAATCGCCGCACATTCCCGTCTCCCGCCCACGCCCGTCCGACTAAATGCACGGCGAGCAGCAAACCGTTCAGCGCACTCGTCACCACCATCGTCTCCGGCCGGTAGCCGCCGAGACATAGGGTTGTCCAGCTCAGGTTCGCCACGATGAGCGCGGCGCTGAGCCATTCCCAGACGGAAGCGCGGGAGGAGATGGACTCAGTCGGCATGGGCAAATGCGGGCGGGCCGCATCCGACCTACGTTGCGGAGGCCTTTCGTCGTTCCCAGAAAAAACGTCACGATTTCGGAGGAGCGTCGTCGCTCCGCGCGCTTCGGCCCGAAACCGGGCGCAGCAAGCCTACGGCCCATCCCGTCGAAAAAAACGGCGCCGTCCCGCGAAGGATGGCGCCGTGCTAAACTGGAATCCGTGGGCGTGCCTCAGGTCGTGGGCACGGTCAGGATCGTCTTGAGAATCCGGCCGGCGACCAGGTACGGGTCGGCGGCGGAGTTCGGACGGCGATCCTCAAGGTAGCCCTTGTAGCCGGCATTGATGAAGCTGTGGGGGACGCGGATCGATGCACCGCGATCGGCGACACCATAGCTGAACTTGTCGATGGACTGCGTCTCGTGGAGACCCGTGAGGCGGAGATGATTCTCCGGGCCGTAGACGGCGATGTGCTCGTCCAGGTTCTTGGCAAAGGCTGCCATGAGTTTCTCGAAGTATTCCTTCCCGCCGGTTTCGCGCATATACTTGGTCGAGAAATTGGCGTGCATCCCCGAACCGTTCCAATCGAGCGGCTGGCTGAACGGCGCCAGGATCGGCTTGCAGCGCCATTCGATGTCGATGCCGTAAGCCTCGGTCAAGCGGGAGAGGATATAACGGGCGACCCACATCTGGTCAGCGGCGCCCTTGGAGCCCTTGCCGAAGATCTGGAATTCCCACTGGCCCTTGGCGACCTCGGCATTGATGCCCTCGAGGTTGATGCCGGCGTCGAGGCAGATATCGATGTGTTTCTCAACGATTTCACGAGCCACATTGCCGACGTTCTTGTAGCCGACGCCGGTATAATACGGGCCTTGCGGCGACGGGTAGCCACCCGTCGGGAAACCGAGGGGGGCGCCATCTTTCCAGAGAAAATATTCCTGCTCGAAACCGAACCACGTGTCCGGATCATCCGGGATCGTGGCGCGGGAATTGGACGGGCTGGCAACGCCGGTGTGCTGGAAGCACTCGCACATCACCAGCACGCCGTTCTTGCGCGTGGAATCGGGGAAAACGGCGACCGGCTTCAGCACGATGTCCGAGCTCTTGCCCTCGGCCTGCTGCGTCGAACTGCCGTCGAAGCCCCAAACGGGGAGGTCGGCGAGCTTCGGGAAGCTGGCAAATTCTTTGATCTGGGTTTTGCTGCGCAAGCTGGCCAGCGGGGTGTAGCCGTCGAGCCAGATGTATTCCAATTTGTATTTGGCCATGTTCGATTAGGGATGAGACAGGTTTAGGATGAGTTCGTGGTGTGGTGAGCTGTAGGCTGTGAGTTCCGGCTATGCACCAAAAGCTCAAATCAATCTCAGCACCTTATATGCCAGCGCCAGTCTGAAGTGGCCTCATGACACTTTAAAATCCATCAGTTTAATGATCAGCGAGTTTCAACAGCCAATCATCTGACTTGCCAGCGAGGGAACCCCACGGAAACTGCCGAAAGTCGCATGCACGAGATGAAAGATACCGCCCGGGCCTTGGTGCGCATCGGCTTCGATGGCCGGGTGCACAAGACATTTCGCGGCCATCTGGCAAAGGAGCGCTTCGAACACGAGGTTCGCGTGCTCCGTCACCTGGAGGCACGGGGCTGCACCTTTGTGCCGCGCGTGCTGGAGGCCGATTCCGAGCAGCTCAAGATGGTCACCACCAATTGCGGCATGCGTGTGGACCAACTGAATCCCGCGCGCCTGAAGGAAATTTTCGCCGAGCTCGAGCCGTATGGCGTGCGCCACGAGGACCCTGAGATGCGCAACATCACCTACCGCACGTCCGACGGGCGATTCTGCATCATCGATTTTGAATTCGCCACGCTGCTCGATGGTGGGTCTGGCACCGTCTCACTGAAACCTTCGGGACCCCCATGAACAGACCAGGTTCAACTGACTCCACGCCCCCCGCGGTCCGCTGGTCCGGCCTCACCGACCGTGGAAGTGTCCGACCCAACAATGAGGACGCTTTTCTGGCCCTCAGCTTCGATGGCCATGAGGTGCATTATCTCGGAAAAACTGGCGAGGCCTCTCTCGCCGGCACTGATTTCGTGTTCGCTGTCAGCGATGGCATGGGCGGCGCGAAATCCGGTGAGTTCGCCAGCCGCTTCGCGGTGGATCGCATCACCAAACTCCTCCCCCGCGCCTTCCGCCTCTCCGCCGCGGGCATGAGCAGCGGGTTTACCGACGTGCTCGGCGAACTGATTTCCGAAATTCATGCCGATTTGCTCAAGCTCGGTTCCTCCTATGAGGAATGCGCCGGCATGGGTGCTACTCTCAGTCTCGGCTGGTTCACGCCCGAGTGGATGTATTTCGCGCACCTTGGCGACAGCCGGATTTATTATCTGCCCCGGGACGGCGGCCTGACCCAGGTCAGCCATGACCATACCCACGTCGGTTGGCTGCGGAGGAAGGGCCAGGTCAACGAGCGCGAGGCCCGCTCGCACCCCCGTCGCAATGTCCTCAACCAGGCTCTCGGCGCCGGCCACCAATTCATTGATCCCCACGTCGGCGCTGTCGGCCACCAGCCAGGCGATCGTTTTCTCTTCTGTTCTGACGGGCTCACCGACGGTCTGTGGGATCGCCAGATCGAAGAACTGATCCGCACGCCCGAGCCGGCCCGCGCGAACCAAAATACCGCGCTCCGCCTCGTGGAAGAATCGGTGCAAAATTCCGGCCGGGACAACACCACCGCCGTCGTGGTCGAGCTGGGCGCACCATGACCCTGATTTTTGTGTACGGCACGCTGAAGCGTGGCGGCAACAATCATCACTCCCTGGCCGGCCAGACATTTCTCGGCGAAGCCCGCACCCCACCCGGGTTCCGGCTCTATCATCTCGACGGCTATCCCGGCATGATCGCGCAGGCCGACGACCACGACGGCGTCACCGGTGAGGTTTGGTCGGTGGACCAAACCTGCCTGGCTCAACTCGACCTGCTGGAGGGCCTCGTCGAAGGCCTCTACCGCCGCGTCCCCGCGAAACTAATGCCACCCTTCGCCGACCGCCCCATCGAGACCTACGTCTATGCCCGCAGCGTCGAAGGCCGACCTGCGCTTGGGTCCACCTGGCGCAAGTGAGCTGTGCCGCATTCCATCATTGCAACAGTTCTTCACCGCCGGACGACGAAGCAATCGAGCGTTTTCAATCCCCGGATTCGGCGATTTTCATCCTGAGCCTCGCGATGGATTCAGTGAGACTCCGCAGCGGGCTTCGACGCTATCCAACTGAATTCCTCCCTTCG
>JBDTJA010000182.1:0-5797 GCA_039936075.1 Opitutaceae bacterium
GCGTCGCACTTCGGGCAGTGATGCACGGTCAAGTTGAACACATCATTGAGTTCCTTGACAGGCAGTTGCTCTGCAGCCCGACGGCCGAGTTCGCTGCCGTCCACCAGAGTGATGCCATGGCTGGCAGCAAATTCTGCGGCGGGCTGGGTCCAGCCGTTCAGCGTGAAGACGGTGCCGCGTTTGACCTCGAATTGCGTCATCCTGTCAGACATCTCGCGGACGACTTCTTCTTGCAGCGCGGAAGCGTGGCGATGCTTGCATTGAACGAGATTCCGTTGCCCGTCTTTTTCGGCGATCAGGTCCACGCCGCTATCCGGCTGGGCGCCGCCCTGGCGGATGACCGCAAAGCCCTCCGCGCGCAGAAGAACGGCACAGAAACGCTCGAACTGAATCCAGTCGATTTCACTCAGCGCTCGGCGGATTTCCGCGGTGTTCCACGAGGCTTTGGCCCCGATGTCAAAAGGCGCGGCGGACATGGCGGGCCATTGATTGCCCGCCGCCCGAAGGTGCGCGAAGACCGGGGGAGTCCAACCCGGCGGCCGGAGGTTCGTGGGCCGCGTGCGATCCATGGCGACCTGGCGGTAAATCGCGCGTCCGGCGAACCACAGCACGGAAAAAACGAGGGTGAATCCACCCAGAAGAACCATCAGGCCGGTGGGTGAAACGAAAAATTTTGCCAGACCGGAAAGTCCACCAATCACCAGGACGACGATCAGGCCGAAGAAAACGCTCAGTTTGAACGTGACCTCCGATTCCGCCGTCGCGTGGACGCGTCGATGTTGTGCCATGTCCACACTATCGGCACGGCGGTGTCATCGTGTAGGACGCAGACGAACGGAATGCCAGTATCCGATGTCACAAATATTTTACATTCTGCTGTGCCGTGTCACGAAGTGAACCGGCTGCTGGTTCATGGCATCGTGGAGAGAGAAGCGGGAAGCGGCCTTCATCGCTCGGATCGTATTCGCCGCCCCCGGGCTCATGGCGAGGACCCGAGTAGCCCCGTCGAACGGCCCCATGACCCTGTCGTCGCCGTTGAGGAGCTGGGTGAAGAAAAGATGATCGGGCCGGGGAGTTTCCGTTTTAAAAAATACGCGGAGGGCAGGGCGGTGAAGCGGCTGGGTTTGCCCGCGATGGGTTGCTTCTCCGCGACGGGAAGCGTGTCGCCCTTGGCGAGCGCGACTTCGGCGACCGACTTCGTCCGCAGCTCGGGAGAGAGCTTTCGGCGGCGCGAGCGCCTGCGCTGCTCAATCCTCGGCGACGGCGATCGGCGCCGACCCGCGAAGGAGCGATTCTTCATGGTCGAGCAGCTGCTGCAGGGGGCGGTGTACTTCGTCGATGATGACGCCGGCGCGCCAGAGATCATCGATCGCCTTCCGCTCCGCGTGCAGGGCGTCGGATCGATAATGGAAAGTTGCGCTGCGGCGCCGGCGGGCTCGACTACGGGTTTCGCCCTGGGCGGTGAGGGAGGCGAGGCGCCGCTCGTATTCATCGATGACGTCATTGAGGGACTCCGTCATCTCCGGCGTCGTGGCTGAATGGCCCATCGCCTTGAGCGTCTTCAGTCCCGCATCCACTGCTGCGGTGCGAGCAAGGATTTCTTCCTTCGGCCGGTCTTCATCCTCCCGGATGCCCAAGCGATGGATGAGCCATTCCAGCGTCGTGCCTTGCACGAGCAGGGTCGTCGCGATGACGCCGAACGCCAGGTAGATGACGATATCGCGATGCGGAAAAGGCCTCCCATCGGGCAGGGCCAGCGGAATGGAAAGGGCGGCGGCCAAGGTCACGGTGCCACGCATGCCGGCCCAGCCGAGGATGAAGACGGCGCCGTTGCCCGGTCGACTCTCGGTGGCCCGGACCTGCTTGAATATCCGCGGCAGGAAGGTGGCCGGATAGACCCATAGGAGCCGCGCGGAGATCGCCGCGGCCGACACGACGAGGGGGAAGCAAATCAGTTGGAAGGTGCTATAGTGGGTGCTGACGCCCAGCAGCAGGGTCGGAAACTGCAGGCCGAGCAGGACGAACGCGACGCCGTTGAGCCAGAAAATCAGCAGTAGCCAGACGGCCGAGGCGCTTTGCCGGGTCTCCGCGTCCATCTGTACCGGATCACGCCAGCCTGAGTACAGACCGGCGGCAACCACCGCCAGGATCCCGGACGCCCCAAGCCGATCGGCCGCCAGAAAAGCGGCATACGGCGTCATCAAGGAGAGCGTAATTTCGATCATCCCGTCGCTGACGTGCCAATGCATCAGGAGGTCTCGCAGCCGGCCGATGCCGTAGCCGATGAGGAGGCCGGTCACCAACCCGCCGATGGACAGGAGGGAAAATTCGCCGAGAGCGTGGGGCAGCGAAAACGTGCCTGCGACCACAGCCGCGAGGGCGAACCGGAAGGCGACGAGCCCGGTGGCGTCATTCATGAGACTCTCGCCATCGAGAATGGTCGTGAGCCGCGCTGGCAGGTGCAGGCGGGAGGTGATCGCATTAATCGCCACCGCATCCGTAGGCGAGACAATGGCCCCCAAGACAAACGCCATGGCGAGGGGCAGACCCGGGATGAGCCAGTGGGCGACGAATCCCACCGCCAGCGTGGTGAAGGTGACGAGCCCGATTGCGAGCAGGAAAATCGGCCGCTTGGCCCGCGCAAATTCCCGGAGGGGTAACAACCAGCCATCGGAAAAGAGCAGTGGCGGCAGGAAGCACAGGAAGAAAAATCCGGGGTCCAGCGTGATGCGGGGAAACAGGGGGACGAGGGCGGCGCCCAGCCCGCCGATCAGATAAGTGATGAGCGGGGGCCACGGCAGCCAGCGCGTTACCACGCTCAAAGCCGAGACCAGCAGCAGCAGGATCAAAGCGTTTTCGAAAGCGTGCACGGGTCGGAGAGTGAAGGGCGAACGCCAGGGATGGGAAGCGCGTTCCGCGTTTCCCCGGGCCTGAGCGGGACTAATCCGCGCTTGCTCTGCCGACGGCGGACCGCAGGTGCTGCAACGTTCGCGATCCCAGCGACGACGTGCTAAGGCTTGCCCCAGTGCGTTCCACCGCAGGCCGACGGCGTCTTCTCAGCGTCACGGGGCAGAATGGCGCCGCGGAGAAAGGTAAGGGCACCGGAATGACGGATGTAGCGGTGCCAGACGAAAACGAGATCGAACACGAGTGCGGCCAGTCGCCACAGGTAAAGAAAGGCCGCTCCGGCCAGCGCGATCGGCCACAATGGGGCGTGGGCGGGATGGTGGAAATGCTCGAAGAACGCGGCATTTCCGATCAAGGCCGCGACGCCCAGCACCAGCATCACGGTGATCGTGTTGCGGAAGAGTGGCGGACGGGCCGTCGACCCGGCGGCAACCGCGAGCGAAGCGGGAAAGAACGGAGAGAGCATCCGCCGAACCAACCGCGAGTTCGCCAGCCGGACCAGCAAGATCAGGCTGAGGCTGATGACGATCAGGCCAATCCGGGGATTGGACCATGACTCGCGCACCGTGCCGGGCAGCGCCCCGAACCAATCGAGGGTGTCGGTGGATACGGCCGTGAAATAGTAGAGCGCGGCGGACGTGGCAAAGATCGCGGCTCCGCCCACATGCCAACCCCAGGCGCGCACGAGTTGGGTGACACGCAGCCAGACGGTTGTACCAGCCAGCAAAATCCCCAGAGCGAAAACGTTGCGGATGAGATGCAGGTGTTCCTTCTCATTCTTGGGGTCGAGGTATTGATCGACCCCTTTCGTGAGGAAGTAAACCGCCGCGAATACGGCCGCGAGCGGAATTAAGTAGGCGATGACATAACTGGTGAATTTTGCCCAAAACCGGTTCCGGGGTCCGTTGACCAGCTCCATGCGACGGGCAAGGGGCGGCGGGTCGTCGTTGGCCGTGGGCGGAGCGACGACCGTGAGGATAAAATGTTGGAAGACGTCGGCGTCCTCCCAGTAGTCCGTATGCGCCTTGCCGGGGACGTAGTACCGTGTGAAGTAGAAGTCATCGTTGGCGGTGAAGTTGAACAGCCGGTCATAACCGTGCTCGTGCATCCACCAGCGGGCCGTATCGAGTTCGAAACCCACCGGATCGCCGTTATCCACATAGTTGAGCCAGCGAATGGCCGGAGCTGACGCGAGGGACTTGGCCGGCCCATGGAACGCGGTGAACAGCGCGGGCCAGAGAATGAGGTGCTTATCAATCGGGGAGCCGATCGTCATGAAGCCGCGCACCTGCGTGATCCACGGATACGTGACGGGATCGGTGGCGGCCTCGAGCAGCCCGAGCCAGGCGACGACGGTGCCTTCACTATGGGCGACGACGTAAATCTCGGCTGTGGGATAGAGCTGGTGGGCGTTCGAGAACGCCTCGTGCAGGCGACCGACGATGCTGGCGCGGACATCGGTGAACTCCGTGACGAGTTGCACGTCGCCGAGATAATCGTCGAGCACGCGCTTGAGATTGAAATCGAGAATGCCGGCTTTGCGCGCCAGGAACAGCAGTGATTCGATTACGCTGATGGCGTCAATTGCCTCGTCGATCACGTATTCAATCTGCCCATAATGAATGTCCGTGCGGCCCGGTTCGCGTCGCTCGGCAAGGACGCGGATGCGGCTGACGACGGAGCGGCACCAGTCCTTGGTCTCCTGCAGCGTGAAGCCGGCGGTCTCGATTTTACGGGCAAGATCCGCCCAATAGATTTCGGAAAATCCGATCGTGGTGAGCCGCCCGGGACTGCCCGGATCGGAGACGACGAGCGGCGGTCGTCCGTTTTGCAGCGAATCGTGGAAACCACCGAGCGGCAGCAACGCGCGGTAACCGTAATGGCGGCAGAACTGCTCGGCCGTGGAGAGGATCGTACTGTTGCGCGTCTGGTCGCCGATGCCATGCACGGCCAGCACCAGCTTGTTAATGGGCGGCAGGGGTTGAGCGGAGGCGGCCATGGGAGGAAAAGAAGCAGTGGTCGAAAATAAGAATGAAACCGGTTAAGCGATGAACCGGGCGGAGGGCGGGAGCGAGGCGGGACCGATGATGTTCTCTGCTTTCTGCGTTGGCCGCGGGTTACTTGGCCGGCGAATGAAAGCCGATTTTGCGACGATGACGCGGGCCCTCGGGCGCGGCGAGCTTGCGGATGGCGGCGATAATTTCCGCGAGGTGCGAATCGTGGGCGCCGACGCGCGCGTCGAGTTCGGTGAGCTTGGCGGCCAGCTGCGTGTGGTTGACGAGCAGCTGGCGCAACTGGATGAAGGCGCGGATGACCTGCACGCTCATCGTGACGGCGGCGGCCGAGTTGAGCACGTTGGCCGCCATCAGGGCCCCGTATTCGGTAAAAGCATAAGGCAGCGAGCGCCGCCCGCCGTGCGTGCCATTGGAGATCGCAGATTGTGCTCTCAAGGTGGCGCCACTTGAGATCGCAATTTGCGATCGCAAGTTAGCGACTTCCTCGGGCGTCAACTGAAACCGGAAATCCGCGGGGAAGCGGTCGGAGTTGCGCTTGACGGCCTCGTTGAGCCGGGAGGTGGACACGCGATAGAGTTTGGCCAGATCGGTGTCGAGGATCACGCGGACGTCGCGCACCAGCTGAATGCGCGATTGGACGAACTCGACGGGAGTGAGGGCGCTCACGGGATGATTTTCACCACGACGACACGAAGCTCACGAAGGTTCGGAACCAAAGAGGCGTACGAAAGCGGATTGCTTTTGGCCTAGAGCCGATCGCTACAGCCGGCTCACACCATCGGGATATGCGGCTCGACCTCGGCCTCGTAGTTCACGCCAGGCAGGCCGAAGCCGAAGAGCTTGAGGAATTCTTCCCGGTAGCCAACGATATCGGT
>JBDTJA010000183.1:0-1671 GCA_039936075.1 Opitutaceae bacterium
TATCGAGCGAGCGAAGAGCATGAGCGACGGAGGCGCGACCCGCCGCCGCGAAGCAGCGCCCCACGTCATGAGCGAGGCGGTCTGCAAAGCTCAGGGCTTTTCCGGTGCGCGGCTGACGGTCGTCTTCGAAAGCATGTCCCCCGGTGTCCTGCCGATGAAGGCGAACAAACGCGACAATTGGGCGGTCCATTCTCGGCGCTGAGGTTCAATCCATGAACCCAGCACGAAAGCGATGGCCAAAATAACCGCGAGAATACCGCAGATGTGCCATGGATTCGTCGGGTCGTAGGGAAGAGTCGCGCCGGCGGTCACCATCAAGGGAAAATGAACCAGGTAAAGCGTGAAGCTGACGGCGGCGGCTTTCCGCACCGGGACATCGATCCACGCCGCGGGCGCGCATTGGCCCCATAATAATTCCACGCCGAGAATCACGCCGGCGACCCCCAAGCCAAAAATACCATCGGAAAAAAAAGCGGAGGAAAAAAACATCGGCTGATGCCCGATCTGTCGGGGCCATTGGGGATTGAAAACGAACCACGCAGCGACGAGTGCGATTGAACTGAGGAATAACGGCCACGCCCACGGACGGAGTCGCGCCGGGGAGCGGAGGATTTTCAGCAGTCCAACTCCAATTAGCCACGCGGGAAACAACGCGAGCACCTTCGGACCAACCACCGCGGCCATTGCAACAAGAATGACGACGCGACGGACAGGCGTCCGCACAAAAATACAGATGCCGAAAAATGCGTAATACCAAGCTTCGTAGGCGAGCGACCAGAGCGGGCTGTTTAAAGGCGGGGCCGCACTATTGAACCATACTTCGTTGAGGAAGAAAACTGGCAGCGTGAAACGCAGAGCGGTATGGCCACGTTGAAAGGCTGCGGCATGCTGGGGTTCGAGCACTCCCAGGGACCATTGAAGCGCGAAGGTAATGAGCAGGCAAGGGATCAAGACACTCCACAACCGCCCGAGGCGCAACGCGGCGTAGCGCCTCGCGTCGAGGGCCTTGCCGTCGACGCTCACGGCGATCAAAAACCCAGATAGCACAAAAAAAATCAGCACCATCAAGTGACCGTAAAGTTGAAAAAAGCCACCGGAAGGAGCGAGGCGCGTGACGGTCAAATGGGCTGCGACGACACCGAGCGCGGCAGCGGCTCGCAGAAAATCCAAAAAAAACGAAGTGAAACGGGAGATGGTCACGAGCCGGCGGAGATTATGTTATCCGATGTCGGGCACGCCGGCGGTCGGTATTACCATGATACTGACCAACTGAGCCACCGCAGCCGAGCAGAAACGCCAGTTTGTCCGGCAATTCGGAAGAGCGAACGAGGATTTGGATGACCCGTCAGGTGGGCTTCACCCAACTCCCCAGACAGTGATTTGGGGAGGATTAGTTGAGTTGGGTTTCTATCGCAGCTCCAAGGTCCATCAAATCAGCTGAACCTTGGCCTCACGCCTTCGGCGTGGCCCGCCGTCATCCTACCGAGACAAAGCCTGCTCAATTTTTGCGCCTTTTGCGCGTCTTTGTGGCCGTCATCAGGGCTCCCGATCAAATCACCCGACGCCAAACCGTCCGAGGCAAGAAAGCTCGACAAGAGACCGGTTTCGCGGCGGGTTTAGCCCGGTCCGGAGGGGTGGCAGAGTGGTCTATCGCGGCGGTCTTGAAAACCG
>JBDTJA010000184.1:0-4581 GCA_039936075.1 Opitutaceae bacterium
CTGCCGCGGATTTCGGAGCCGCGCGGAGCGCACGGCCCACCCCTAGGTTTAGGGGTTCCTATCCGCCCTATCCGAGGGAGAGCCGGAATCTCCCATCCGCTAATTCATGTCGGGCGTAAAGCCCGACCCACGCTGACAATGATTATCATTGCGAGGGGCCCGAAGTGCGCCGCGGCAATCCAGCCCATCGACCTTGCTCAGGGCCTGGAGCCTGCCGAAAGGCCGGATTGCTTCGGCGTCCCGCCAGTCGGGACGCCTCGCTATCACAATACAGCCTCTCAGAACTTCCAGTCCGCCCCGCCGAACGCTCCGAAGCCCAGTGCCGGGTAGCCGTTTACGACCGCATATTTTTCGTTGAGCAAATTCTCAAAACGCACCTTGAGCGTGAGCCTTCCCGTCGCCTGCCACGCCGCATAAAGACGCACGACCGTGTAGTCTTCGGCGTCGATTGTGGCGAAGGTCTGCGCATCCACGTCCTGCCGGTTCGCAGCAAACGCGACCCCCGCGCCGACCATTACGCCATGACCGAGATTGCGCCACGCATCCGCATTGAACGCGTGCCGCGGACGTCGGAGCAGCCGCGTATTCGACGCAAGATTGTCCGCCTCAAGATACGTGTACGCGATGCGCGCCTCGAGTTCGCCGCCCAGTGTCGTCTGCGCGCTGAGTTCGAGCCCGCGGGTCCGCGCCCGGTCGGCGTTAACCTCGGTACTTGGGAACACCGAGAAATCATAAACAATAAGGTCCGTGAAATCCGTCTCGAACCACGTCACGCTCAATACCCCGCGTTTTTCTGGCCAATACCAGTCCACGCCGGCATCCCAGCCGTGCGCCTTTTCGGGCCGGAGGTTGGGATTGCCAACGTAGTAGGTATCCTTGCCGTACAAATCGAGGAAGCTGGGCGAGCGAAACGAGGTGCCATAACTCGCGCGTAACTTCACCTCGGGCCCCGCTGGCAGCCACGCCACCGTAGCCCGGCCTGTGGTCGCGTGACCGAACGTATCGAAGTCGTCGTTCCGCAGGCCACCCGTCAGGAAGAGATTGGGCAGCACGGTAAGCTCGTCCTGCGCAAAAATCGCGAACAGCGATTGGCGCTCATCAATCTGGCCGAATCCGTCGTTCTGCGTGCGCGTCCACTCCGCGTTGATCCCCGCTGTGATCCGGTGGTAATCCAACCCGCTATAGGTCACAGTCCAGTCCGCTACCGTGCGATGATTCTTCACCTTGGTCGTCGCCGAAGGATCGAAATAGGGCGGATTCGGCGCGGGCGATTCCGATTCAAAGCGCCGCTCCTGGTCGCCGATCGTCAACCGGCTGAACCAATGCTCCGCCGGCGTAAACTCGGCAAACACCGTCGCGAGCAGGTTATTCTCCCGGTTCTCATTGTTCGGATCGTTGGTGTAACGGTCGCCGGGCTCGCCGGTTTCGCCATGAAACCAGCGCAGCGTTCCGCCCAAGTTCAGCTTCGCCGTGAGCGTGCGGTCCAGCCGCACCACGGCGTCGCGGTGCGTGAAGTCATTGTTCGGACGTGCGTTTTCGGTGTGTCCCGTGTCGGCCGAAACGGAGTAACCCCAGTCGCCCGCCGCACCCTGCGCGGCCAGCGCGCCCTGCACCGTGCCAAAGCTGCCGCCCTCCACGCCGATGCGCGCCGTCGGCGCGCCCTGCCCGCGCTGCGCCGTGATCGAAACCACGCCGCCCACCGCTTCGCCACCGTACAGCGTGCTCTGTGGACCGAGCGCAATTTCGACGCGATCCGTCGCGCCCAACGTCGCACCGCCGAGGTAAACTTGGTAATCGGTGTTCGGATCGTTCAAACGGATGCCATCCACCAGGAACAGCGTCTGGTTCGAGTTGGCCCCGCGCATAAACACGGACGTGACCTCGCCCGCCGCGCCGCTGGGCGTCACCGGGGTGCCCGTCGCGAAACCGAAGATTCCGCTCAGCAGCGTGATTTGCCGTTGGGATAATTCGTCCGCGGTGAGCACGTCAGTGACCGTGCCCACATGCGCCGCCGGCTGCGGCGTGCGCGTAGCGGTGACCACATAATTGTCGAGCGTGGGCAGTAGTGGCACCGTCTGGCCGTGCAGGCTGGCGAGCGTCGATGCGACGCCCGTCAGCCAAAGGATCCAGCGCGACAGGCGGGCCGGGGAATGGAGTCTCATGGGATTTCTGCAGGTTGAACCTCGGCAAGAGCAGAAACCCCCGGCGTGAAACGCTGGAGTCACCACCCTCACCTTCATTTGGCGATGAAGTTTGCGAATCGACCGGCGCGCCGCCCGAAGGCCGCATGCCTGCCGCTCGTGTGAGCCTCCCGAGGACAGATATTCGGACTCCGCATTTGTCGCGGACAGGTTCTTTCGAACCCGCCCGCCTCCTTGCCTCCTCGCCTTCACCGGCGCTCGCACGCCGATTGACTTTCCCGCCGGGCCTGGGCCGGCGGCAGAGGTTTGTGATGCGATACCGCAGCGCAACTGTGGCCGACTCTCACGGCCTTCCCTGTTTCCCAGAAGTGACTGAAAGAACTCCAGACGCCCGCAACCTGCGCGGCGCCACGCCATTCGACAAGAAAACAATGCATCAACGCATAAGGATTCATAGATATGTTTCTTGCCAAGCGACTTTCCCCCTGTCCTATTGTTCACCTCCGCACTGCCATGGCCACGCCCCCCCCACGCCCCGCCGCCTCGACTGAGCCGCTCCGTGCGCTTTTCGCGTCGCGCATCGCCATCCTCGACGGCGCCATGGGCACCATGATTCAGGACCGCTCGCTCACCGAGGCGGATTTCCGCGGCGAGCGGTTCAAAAACCACCCGCACGACCTGCGCGGCAATAACGACCTGCTTTCCCTCACCCGCCCCGATGTCATCGAGGCCATCCACACGGCCTACTTCGAGGCCGGCGCGGACATCGTCGAAACCAACACGTTCAATTCCACCTCCATCTCCCAAGCCGACTATAAAATGGAGCCGTTCGTCGCCGAGTTGAACCTCGCTGCCGCGCAGCTTGCCCGCCGCTCCGCCGATCAGAGCAGTGCCAAGCTCGGTCGCCGCTGCTTCGTCGCGGGCGCACTCGGCCCGACCAACCGCACCGCGTCGATGTCCCCCGACGTCAACCGCCCGGACTTCCGCGCCGTCACCTTCGACGATCTCGTCGCCGCCTATCTCGAGCAAGGCCGCGCGCTCGCCGCTGGCGGCGTGGACGCCCTGATCGTCGAAACGATCTTCGACACCCTCAACGCCAAGGCCGCGCTTTTCGCGCTCGAGTTGCTCTTCGATGAAACCGGCGTGCGCCTGCCCGTCATGATCTCCGTGACGATTACCGACGCCTCCGGCCGCACCCTCTCCGGCCAG
Source organism: Opitutaceae bacterium (assembly GCA_039936075.1). Taxonomy (GTDB): domain Bacteria; phylum Verrucomicrobiota; class Verrucomicrobiia; order Opitutales; family Opitutaceae; genus Opi-474. The sequence goes on from JBDTJA010000184.1 coordinate 3,351, forward strand.
ACCGTCGGCGCGTTCTACAACAGCGTTCGCCACGCGAAACCTTTCAGCATCGGCATCAACTGCGCCCTCGGCGGCGCGCAGATGCGTCCCTACATCGAGGAACTCTCCGCCCTCGCGGACTGTCCCGTCAGTTGCTACCCCAACGCCGGCCTGCCCAACGCGTTTGGCGGCTACGACGAATCACCCGCCGACATGGCGCGCGTCCTCGGCGATTTTGCCGCGCAAGGCTGGCTCAATCTCGTCGGTGGCTGCTGCGGCTCCACACCCGCGCACATCGCCGCCATCGCCTCCGCCGTCCATAAATTCCCACCGCGGGTCATTCCCACCCACGAATCCGCGATGCGCCTCAGCGGCCTCGAGCCCCTCACCGTCGCCTGATTCTTGTTGCCCGCTAATTACGCGAATGAACGCAAATCCAACCCGACTTCGAATCAGAGACACTATGTCCGATGCATTCGCGGTCATTCGCGTAATTCGCGGGCCAGTATCGATCCCTTCCTGTGCCTAACTCCGGATCTCAGTTCCTCATTATCGGTGAGCGCACGAACATCACCGGCTCGCCCAAGTTCGCCAAGGCGCTGAAGGCCGGCGACTGGGATGCCTGTCTCGCCATCGCGCGCCAGCAGGTCGAGAGCGGCGCCAACATCATTGATATCAACGTGGATGAGGCGCTCATCGAGGGCGAACCCACGATGGTGAAGTTCCTCAACCTCATCGCTGCCGAGCCGGAAATCTCGCGCGTGCCGGTGATGCTCGACTCCTCCAAATGGTCCGTCCTCGAGGCCGGCCTGAAATGCGTCCAAGGCAAGGGCATCGTTAATTCCATCTCGCTGAAGGACGGCGAGGCCGAGTTTCTCCGCCGAGCGAAACTCCTCCTTCGCTACGGCGCCGCCGCCGTCGTCATGGCCTTCGACGAACAGGGCCAAGCTGCCTCGCGCGACGAAAAGGTCCGCATCTGCACGCGCGCCTACCGGCTGCTCGTCGACCAGCTCGGCTTTGCCCCCGAGGACATCATCTTCGATCCCAACATCCTCACCGTTGCCACCGGCATCGAGGAACATAATAACTACGCCGTCGATTTCTTCGAGGCCACGAAGATCATCAAAGCCACGCTGCCGGGTGCCAAAGTCAGCGGCGGCGTCTCCAACGTCTCGTTCTCCTTTCGCGGCAATAACCCCGTGCGCGAGGCGATCCACACGGTTTTCCTTTATCACGCCATCCGCGCCGGTCT
>JBDTJA010000185.1:0-12688 GCA_039936075.1 Opitutaceae bacterium
GAAATCCAGTTGGATACCGTCGGCCCCTGCGGAGTCTTACCGGATCCGTTGCGAGTCTCAGGATGACAATCGCTGAATCCGGAGTGTGAAAACACTCCTTGGCGTCGCTTGGGATTGTTCACGGGCCGGCAGTCGGCGATGAAACTGTGGCGACGATTACGAGAACGCGATATTTCAGGCGTTCAAAAGCATGGGTTTGGCGATCCCCATCACCGTGCGCTCCTTGGGGGCGGCCCCAAACCCGGTGGATCGTCACCGCTCTCAAGTTTCAGACCGGCAAGGGATCCTGCTGACCGGAAGGTTTTTGGCCGACCTGCGGGGCGCACCTGAACGGCTGCTCGTGAACGCCCGCTGATGAGCCTGCCCTCGCGTCCGGCTACTGACTGGTTTTCCTTGGCGCGGGCGTTGCTTTCCTGCCTGATGGGCCGCCCGATGCCCTCTGAATCCAAGCCTCCCTACTTCACCGCCAGCCAATGGCGCGTGATCAGCACCGCGCTCATGTTGCTGGCGATTGGCACGGTCGCCGCGCTGCTGGTGTTTGCTTTGAGCCTCATCGGAGAATTCCTCAGCTTTTTCTCCGGCGTGCTTTGGCCGTTGGCGGTGGCCGGCGTGCTCGCGCTGATCCTGCGTCCGGTGGTGGTGGTTCTGCAGCACCGCCTGCATCTGCAGCGAGCGGCCGCCGTGGTGCTGCTCTACGGCGTTGTGGTCCTGCTGTGCGCCGCGACGCTTTTGATCGTCGTCCCGCCGGTTTTTTCCCAAATCCTCGATTTCCTCGACTACGCGCCTTCGCTCTGGGCCAACGGCCGGGGCTACGTTGAGCAGCATTATCCGCAGTGGGTGGCAATCGTGGAGCGACAGCTCGCCAATCCCACCGTCCACCGGGTCGCGGAGAAGCTGCTCACCGAATTCAACGCGATGCTCCAACACGCGCTGCCCTCCCTGCGTGCCGCCGGCGGCGGGCTCCTCGGCATTTTTGTGTTTGGCGCCCATCTCGTCGTCATCCCGATCTACCTGTTCTTCTTCCTGCTCGCGAAGGGCGGCGCCATAGAAAAACTTCATCCCAACCTGCCTTTTCTGGCCCCGAACGTGCGTCAGGATGTGGTCTTCCTCGTGCGGGAGTTCGTCGGCATCGTGGAGGCCTTTTTCCGGGGCCAACTGTTGATCGGACTGATCCTGGGGGTGCTGCTGGCATTGGGTTTCAGCCTGATCGGCCTGAAGTTCGGCCTGGTCCTCGGGCTGGTATTTGGCGTGCTGAACATCATTCCGTATTTCGGCACGATTCTCGGTCTGGCCGTGACCCTGCCGCTGGCTTTCCTGCAGCCCGATGGCGGCTGGCACCTGGTGGGATGGGTTCTGGTAGTATATTCGGTTGTCCAGGCGACTGAGGGCTGGGTGCTGACGCCCCGCATCATGGGCTCCCAGACCGGGCTTCATCCGGTCGCCATCATGGTCGCCATCCTGTTTTGGGGCACGGCCTTTCAAGGCGTGCTCGGCATGTTGCTCGCCATCCCGCTCACTGCGTTCTTCGTCACCGTCTGGCGGCTGGCGAAAAGGAAATACTTCAAGTCTCACGCCTGAGCCCGGGTTCGCGCCATGGCCTGGGAGGTTCAGCATCGGAAGGGAGTCTGGTTGCCGCAAATCGGGTGGTGGCTGGATGCGCAGATGCGGACGGTCCGCTCCTTCGTTTCCCATGCCCACGGCGACCACATCGCCCGGCACAAGGAAGTCTTCTGCACAGCCGCCACGGCACGAATGATGCGGGCGCGGATGCCCGGGCGGCGCGAGGAGACGATCCTGCCCTTCGGCCGGTCACACCCGCTCGAGTTCGGTGTGACGGCGACGCTGCATCCCGCCGGCCACATTCTCGGCTCCAGCCAGGTTCTCCTCGAAAGCGCCGAGCACGGCTCGCTGCTCTATACCGGTGACTTCAAGCTCCGGCCTGGTCTCGCGGCCGAGCCCTGCGCCACGCCGCGCGCCGATGTGCTGATCATGGAAACGACTTTCGGCCTCCCCCGCTACGTCTTCCCGCCCGAGGCCACCGTGATCGCCGATCTCATCGAATTCTGCCGGCGCACCCTCGCGGACGGCGCCACGCCCGTGCTGCTCTGTTACAGCCTCGGCAAAAGCCAGGAAGTCCTGCGCGCTCTCGCGCCGGCCCAGCTCCCGATCATGTTGCATGCGGACACCTTTCGCCTCACGCGCATCGCCGAGCAACTCGGCCTGGTGTTTCCCCCGTATCGCGAATTTTCCAACCACGAAGTCGCCGGCCACATCGTGCTGTGTCCGCCGCATGGTCAGGGCTTGCTCAGCCGGTTGCCCGCGCGGCGCACCGCGGTCATCACCGGCTGGGCGCTCGACTCCGGCACGATTTACCGCTCGCGTTGCGACGCGGCGTTTCCGCTCTCCGACCACGCCGGCTACGATGACCTCCTGACGTTTGTCGAACGCGTGCAGCCCAAACGCATCCTTACGTTGCACGGTTTTGCCCGGGAATTCGCCCAGACCCTCCGCGCGCGCGGATGGGACGCCCTTGCCATAGGTCAAGGCAACCAACTTGAATTCAAGCTGTCCGGCTAAAGTTAACTTCTCTCCATGCGCCTTTTCATTCTTTTCTGCCTGCTCGGTCTCGTATCCGCCTTCGCCGATCAGCGCCTGGCGCTCGCGCCGGGCGAAGCGTTCACCTTTCGCGTGGGCTTCGCGATTTTCTCCAACGCCGGAGAAATCAAGATCAGCTCCAAATCAGAGATCGACGACCATCAGCCATCGCTCGTCGTCACCACCACGACGTCCACGCGCGGGTTAGGCCGCACGTTTTACCCCTTCGATGCCCGGGCCGAATCGGTCTACCAGCTGAACAACGGCCACATGGTCGTCCACACCGAGCGCAGCACGCAGGGCAAGAAGCAGACCGAGACAATCCTCACCTTTAACTACGCAAAGCGCACGGCCGACTACCGCAACATCGTCCATCCCGACCGCGACCAGATCGTGCCGCTGCCCCCTGGCGATCCCATGGATCTCATTTCGACGCTCGTCCAGGCGCGCGCCTGGAAGCTAAAGCCCGGTGAGACCATTGATGCGTTGGTGATGTTCGAGGAGGAGCCCTACGAGCTGACCTTCCACGCCGAAAAATACGAACAACTCAAAACCCCGCTCGGCACCTTCAACACCCTCGTCCTCGTGCCCAAGATGGAAAAGACCCCGCCCAAGGGGATGTTCAAGCGCGGCTCCTCGGTGCGCGTGTGGATCTCGCAGGACGAACGCCACCTGCCGGTGAGATTCGAAGTCGAATTCAAGTTCGGCTCCGGTGTCGCGACCCTCGTGGACTACCAGCCGCCGACTTTAGAGGAAGCCCGGACCGCTCCCTGACCGCGGCGGGCAGCGCCGCCGGATCAAACCGGAAGCGCCAGGGCTTCTTCGCCCAGATCGGGCCGGCAAAGTCCACGCCAATGCGCGGCGTCGCCTCCACCAGCCTCCGCGGCACTCGCACGCCACGATCCTCGATCCTCAATCCGACCGCGCCGTGCGCCGGCGTGCCGTTGAGTTTGCGATCAATGCCGAGCGCGCGCGTCACGCGACCCGGTCCGTGACAACCCTCGATCCCGCGGATCAACAGCGCCGCCGGCCAGTCACGCGGACCCACGACGAGATTCAGCATCTCGTGAATACCGTAGCAGAGATAAACGTACCAGACACCCCCCGGGCCATACAGCACCGCGGTGCGCTGGGTGCGACCCACGCGCGCATGACACGCCAGATCGCGTTCGCCATCATACGCCTCAACCTCCGTGATCATCCGCGCTTCGCCCCGGTTACTCACCAGGAATTTTCCCAAGAGGCTCCGGGCCTGGGCGAGCGTGGCTCGGCGTTGCCAATGTTCGGGCGAAACGATTTCGGACATGACTTTGAAGGCGTAGGGTGTTTTACGCTGAAGCCAAGTGCACGCAACTCCGGCTCAAGGCAAGAAATCCACCCCGCTTCGGCGCAACCTCCGCTTTGGTCTGTGGGACGGGGTGATGGCAATGCCGCTCGTGACGGTCAGCCAGCCGGGCAATTTCGTGCTGGCCGCGCTGATGACAGGCACCTTCGCCTTTTCGACCCGGACTTATGGGTTCCTCACCTCGCTGCCCTACTGGTTTAATTTTTTACAGGTGTTGCTGACCCCGCTGCTGGCCCAGCGGCTGCATGCGCGATCCATGACCATCCTCAGCAGCTGGCTCCAAGCCGTGGGCTGGCTCGCGCTGCTGATCGCACTCCCCTTCCTGCCGCGCGCGGAGCACCCCGCCACATTGATTGTCTTCGGCGTGACGTTTTCGATCGTCGCGCTGTCCTCGGCCATCAATGGCGTCGCTTGGAACGCGTGGATGCAGGAGTGCATTCCCGTACGCCTGCGCGGAAAATATTTTGGGTTCCGCAACCGTCTGCTCTACCTTTCTCTCGTCGTCTTCATGCTCGCGGTGTCTGGCCTGTTGGCCTGGCTCGATAGTGCACTGCTGGCGTTTCAGCTGCTTTTCGGGGGCGCCTTGGCGTTCCGGGTTGTTTCCGTCCTCGCCCAACAGCGCATGCAAACCTCCACGGGGGGCCGTCCGTCGGTCCCTGAGCCACCCTGGAAACAGCAGCTGCGTTTGGTGCGCGATGATGTCATGTACGTACGCTTCATCGGGTTTGCCGCGGTCATCGGGTTTGCCTCCACCCTGTTCGGGCCGTTCTACGCGGTGTTCATGCTCGAGGAACTTCATCTCAGCGCCGCCCGCATCAACTTGCTCCTGCTGCTGGGCGTCCTCGGCGCGGCCATTTCCTTTCCCGCTTGGGGCCGGTTGCTGGATCGCTTCGGCAATGTCCCGGTCATGATCGTCTCCCTGATCACCTGGCAGCTTTTCAACGCGCTTTACGCCTTCGTGCACCCCGGCAATATCTGGCTGCTCTATGTGATCAACGCGGCGGGTGGCATCTTCAGCGCCGGCTATGGCATCGGCCTGTTTGGGCTGCTGCTCAAGCTCAGCCCCGCCGGTGCGCGCACCATGGGCATGGCGCTGTTCGTCTCCCTCTCCTCCTTCACCGCGGCCCTCGGCCCGCTCACCGGCGGCTATCTTCTGTCGGCTGCCCAGGCGCGCGGGATTTCCCCCTTGGAAGCGTATCACGCCGCCTTCCTGGTCACGCCGATCCTGTTCTTCCTCTGTTGCCTGCTATTGCGCCGCGTGCGCGAACCGAATTCCTCCCCGGTGACCGCCGTCGTGGATGCGATGCGCACCGTCCGCACCATGGCTTCGCTTTTCGGGCTCAGCTTCCTCGTCAATCAGGTTTTCTATCGCCCCGGCACTCGCCACCCGCCGTCAGCTCGCCCAGCTCCATGAGCGCCACCACGCCCGCGCCGATCTTTACCCTCACGGGCAACCTGCTCGCAGAGCGCACGCTGGAATTTGCCGACTGGTCCGTGGGCGGGACCCAGCGCGCCCAACGCGAGTCTTTCCAAGTCGGCGGCAAGGGCATCAATGTTTCCAAGATGCTCGAACGTCTCGGCGCGCCTACCACCGCGCTTTGCTTCGCCGGCGGCTCCACGGGGGCCGACTCGGCCTTCTGGCTCACGCGCCAGAAATTCTGTTGTCACGTTTTCCCCACGGCCAACGCCACGCGCATCGGCATCGTCGTACGAGGCGGCTCTCAGCCAGAGACGACCTTCTTCAGCCCCGATGTGCCGCCTGATCCAGCCGCCATTCGCGCCTGCGCGGATTACTTGGATGCACAGCCGCGCGGCCAAGTCCTCGCGCTCTGCGGCAGCGTGCCCGGCTGGGCTGCGCCCGATTTCGACCCCGTGCGCGCCGCGCTGATCCGCTGGCTCGAGGGTGGCCATCTGGCCGCGGACAGTTACGGACCGCCCCTTGCGTGGCTGGCCGCTCAACCGCTCGCCCTGATCAAGATTAACGCGACGGAGCTGCGCACCCTCTTTCCCGCCGAATCAGCGCAGGCCACCACGCCCGAATTGATTCGCCTCGCCGCCCAACGCTGGCCGGTCCAGCGGTGGATCGTCACCGACGGACCCGGCCCGGTCTGGTTTTCCAGCGGCTCCGAAAAACCCGTCAGTTTGGCTCCGCCGCGCGTTCAGGAAGTTTCCGCCACGGGTTCGGGGGATGTGCTGTTCGCGCTGGTCCTCGAGCGTGTTTTCCTGCGCGGACTGAGCCTCCCCGACGCGATTGCCCAGGCGCTGCCTTACGCCGCGGCAAATGCGGGCCATGCGGGAGTGGCGGATTTTCCCCTCCCCTGAATTTCAGGAGCTGCACGCGAGCTTGCCGCGGCCGTGGCTCGCGCTCATTAGATCACAAGGTATATCGAACATTTGCGCAGGCCCGCGGTCGATGGCCGCTCCCCATGAATCGAAAAATCATCATCACTCTTGTCGCCGTGGTCGCTGCCGCCGCGTTATTTTTTGGCTATCGGACCTACCAAGCGTCGGTTGAACGCGACCGGGTGCGCCAACGCCTCGAGGCCGAGCGCGGGCTGGCGCAGCAGGAAGCAGCGGAGGCCGCGCGCCGGGCGACCGCTCTCGCCGAGGCCCACCGCATGGCCGACGCCAGCGCAAAGGAGGAAATCGAACGGCTTTCCAAAATTCGTGAAGAACGGCTGGCGGCTCTCGCCGCCATCGCCGCGGCCGACGCGGAGGCAGAAGCGGCGCGGCGCGCCGCGTTGCAAGCTGAGTCGAGCAACAGTGCCGAGGCCCGGCGTCTGGCCGCCGAGCGCGCCACGGCTCGCGAAAAGGCCGAGGCGGCGCGTCGCGCCGCGTTGAAGAAATTACAGGATCTCGATGCCGAAAAACGGCAGATCGCCGACCGCGCTGCCGCCCGCGACGCCGCGCTGCGTCGTCAGGAAGCGTGGGAGGTCGAAGCCGCGCGCCTCGCCGCCGAACGAGCCAAGAAGGCCGATGAAATTGGCGGATACTTGGTGCGCGACGTGAAGTCGCTCTACATTCTGAAATCCGATGAGGCCCCGAAGCCTTCGGTCGATGGGGCCGAGCCGCCGGCAAAATAACGGCCGCATTGAGCGGATTTCGGCAATTAATCCTTGCCTTACCGGGGGCAAAACAGCTTTATCCGCGGTTTTATTTCATGAAAGCCACTATCAAAACCCAAGGACAGCAGTTCACTGTCACCGAGGGCGACATCCTGATCGTCAACCGTTACAAAAACACGGAAACCGGTGCCACTGTTGAGATTAACGACGTCCTCGCCATCGGCGAAGGCGCGGATTTCAAAGTTGGCAAACCCACCCTCGCGGGGGCCACGGTCTCGGCCAAGATCCTCGAGAACAAGCGCGGCGACAAGGTCATCGTTTTCAAGAAGAACAAGCGCAAGGGCATGGAACGTAAACGCGGCCATCGCCAGGAGCTCTCCGTCATCAAGATCGAATCCATCAACGCTTAACCACTACTCGTCATGGCGCACAAGAAAGGTCAGGGAACATCCAGCAACGGTCGCGATAGCCAGCCGAAAATGCTGGGCGTGAAACGCTTCGGGGGCGAGTCCGTCCTCGCTGGCACGATCATCGTCCGGCAGCGCGGCAGCAAGCTGCACGCCGGGAAAAACATCGGCATCGGCCGCGATTGGACGCTTTTCGCGCTCAAGGACGGCACCGTGAAGTACGACAAGGCCCATCGCAAGGTGGCCATTGTCACGAGTTAATCGCCTTCGCTACGTAGATTTTTAGCTTTCAAACGCAGTCCAAAACGGACTGCGTTTTTCATGTCCGGCACTTTCCGGATTTTGCGGATCAGCGCCACCCCTTCCCTCCATGCCCGACCGTCTCGACGAACTCCGCAAACAGCGCGCCTTGGTCCAGCAACATCTCACCTGGCTCGACCATGAGATCGCTGCCGTCACTGTCACCCGGCTGACCCTTCCCCCGTTCGCCATGCGTTCCGGCGCGACGCGCCCGCCGATCCCTGGCGCGACCAACGCTCCCATGGCCGCGGCGACTCCCGCTTCGCTCCGGCCCGCGATGAACCCGGCGGCGATCCCGGAACTCGCTGAATTCCAAGTCGATCCTGATGACGTGCACGGCGACACTCGCCGAGGGTGCATCCTCTACGCCGCCATCGCGGTCATCGTCATGGTGCTCATCTGCGGCGTTATCTATTTCGTCGGCTATCGCGACCGGCCCGTCCTGTTTGTGCCGGATCGCGAACCGCAGAAGATGGTGTATCCCGTCGCGCCGCACCCCGCGCCCGCCAAGCCCGCGACGCCCAATGCTGCGCCCGCGATACAGCCGGCCAAGCCGTCAAAGTAGTTCGGCGCCTGCCCGTCGATCATCGGAACGAATTTTCCGTGCCTTTCGGGGCGCGGATTTTTTTTGAACCGGTCGCGGTTAACCAGGCCGAGCCGGCAGCTTTGAGCGCCAAATTTCTCTAAACTCTCCTCCCAGACTGCCGCTCCGTTGGCGACGCCAGGCGTCTCCACCGGCGCATCCGATTGCTGCGCGCCGCCGATCAAATTCAAGAAGCAAACTGGCGGAAAACCCGCGAACTGCCCGTCGAACGGGAGTCGGTTCGGGCGAGCGGATCGAAAGTCCGTCTCCCCGACCAGGATTTCAAACGCGACGTTACCCTTGGCGTGCTCAAAGCCGGCCTGCTCTGCCCGAGAGAATCAGTGGCAGCCTCGCTCGGCTAAGCCGCGCAAGCCTCATCGTCCGGCGTTCGCAGATCGACAACGGCAAGACCGGTACCAGCTTGCGACTGCGGCCGAACGCCAAATGGCGAACTTCGATTTGCGTGGCGCTGGCTGGCGGCGCTAGCTCGCCGCCGGATAACTGCCCAGCCACTTCACTAGCGGGCAGAATTTCTGCAGCTCGGCGAGGGCCTCCTTCATCGCCGGATCATCGTAGTGGCCCGACACATCAATGAAGAAATAATAATCCCACGGGCGCTTTTTGCTCGGGCGCGACTCGATCTTCGAGAGATTGATACCCCGCTGCGCGAGCGGCATGAGCATCCGCAACAGCGAACCCGAGTGCGAAGCGGCCGCGTCGCCGAGTGAGATCGCGAAACTGGTGATATCCTTGCCGCTTCCGACGGGACCGGAGGCCTTTTTTCCGAGCACGAAAAACCGCGTGGTGTTATCCGCCTTGTCCTGGATGTTTTTCGCCACGATCGGCACACCATGCGTCATGGCTGCGAGTTCACTCGCCACCGCGGCCGCACCGGGTTCGTCCTTGGCGATTTGCACCGCGCGGGACGTGCTGGGTGCATCGATCAGCTGCGCATGCGGCACATGTCGTTGCAGCCAGTTCCGGCACTGTGCGAGCGCCTGATCCTTCGAATAAACGCGTTTGATCTGCTCCAGCGGCGACGCCGAGATCAGGGCATGGGTGATTTCCAGGTAGATCTGGGCGACGACCTTCAGATCGGACTCCACGAACAGATCCAACGCATCGCGCACGGAGCCCTCGGTGGAGTTTTCGATCGGGATGACGGCATAGTCGGCCTCACCCTTTTCAACCGCGGTGAAGAGATCGGCGATGTTCGCCATCGCGTGGTAATCCACGCTCGCGCCGAATTTTTTCATCGCCGCCAAGTGCGTGTTGGTCGCTTCCGGCCCGAGATAGGCAATCAGGAGCGGCTTCTCGAGTGCAATGGCGGCCGACATGATCTCGCGGTAAATCGCTCGCAGTGCTTCGTTCTTGATCGGGCCTTGGTTTTGCGACGTCACCTTCTGCAGCACCGCCTCTTCGCGCTCGGCCACGTAGATCTGGCCGCCCTGGCTGCGTTTCACTTTCCCGATCTCACCCGCCAGTTTCAGGCGCTCGTTCAGCACCTCCACCAGCTGGCGGTCGAGCTTGTCAATCTGGGCGCGGATCGGGCCGAGGTCCATGTTAGGCTTGGGCCGGCTGATCGCCGGCTGGTGTCACCGCGTTCTCCAGCGGCAGTTGTTCGTCTGACAGGCCCATGTCCGTGTCGCTGAGTTGGGCAGGATTCATCGCTTTGCTCAGCCAGTCATCAATTTGCCGTGAGGACAACACGTCCGACGCCGGGAGTTCATCAAGCGATTTCACCCCAACAAACTCCAAAAACTTGTCCGTCACACCGTATTGAATCGGCCGGCCCGGCAGGTCCGCCCGACCGACGACATAGATCAGTTCGCGTTCGAGGAGCTTGTTGACGCCGGCCTCGGCCGAAACGCCTCGGATGGTCTCGATTTCCGTGCGCGTGACCGGCTGGCGATAGGCCACGATCGCCAGCGTCTCGACCGACGACTGGCTCAGTTTCAACGGCGGCGGCTCCGCCCGCAGGATGCGCACCCAACGCGCGAAACGGGGCTGCGTGACGATCCGGTAACCACTCGAGCCTTCGATCAGCAGGAGCCCGTCGTCGGCCGCGCGGAGTTCGTTGGCGATCAGGTCCGCCGCGTCGCGAATCTCGGTTGCCGTCACGAGTGATGGCACGTCGCGGTAAAGCTCGGCATCCTCCGGCGCCTCGGCGATCACTTCCGCCAACTCCTCCGCTCCGGGCAAGGCCGGGATCCCGACCGCGGGAGCGGGTTCGTCGGTCTGGCCGACCGCCGGCTGGCCTTCGGCAGCGGCATCAAGCAGCGGCAGAGTACCTTGCTCGTGAAAGCGCGTGAACACCGCTTGGATGTCCTTGATTGCGAGCGGCTGGCTGGAAGAGAGGAGCAGTGCTTTGAGCACCTTTTTCAGGTTGAAGGCCATGCGGTAAAGTCGCCACGAGTGAATGCGGCGTGCCCGAGGTGAAGCAATCCCGAAACATCCAGTGCGGAGATTGCCCACGGAACCCACGGACTACACGGACGCGTAAGATCACAGGATAACCCGGCCCGGAATTTCATCGTGCCGTGTGTTCCTTGGGCCAAATATTCGGTGATCCGCCTTGCCCGCGCCCGTCCGCTTTGGTTCGCTGGCCGCCATCTCCCTTTGCCATGAGTGAATCCAATCCCGATAAACTGCGTCGCTATTCCTCTGTCGTCGTCGACGGTCCTGCTCGCGCGGGTGCGCGCTCGATGCTGCGGCCGGTCGGATTTACCGATGCAGACTTCAAGAAGCCCATCATCGGCATCGCCTCAACGTGGAGCATGGTCACGCCCTGTAACATGCACATCGACCAGCTCGCCAAGGAGGCCGAGACCGGCGCCAACGCCGCCGGCGCGAAGGGCATCATCTTCGGCACGATCACCGTCTCCGACGGCATCTCCATGGGCACCCCGGGCATGCGTTACTCGCTGGTCTCCCGCGAGGTCATTGCCGACTCGATCGAAACCGTCGCCGGCGCCGAAGGCTTCGACGCGATCGTGGCCATCGGTGGCTGCGACAAAAACATGCCCGGCTGCGCCATGGCGCTCGCGCGACTCAACCGGCCCGGTATTTTCGTTTACGGTGGCACCATTCTCCCCGGCATTCACCCCGGCTCGAAAAAGGAATGCGACGTCGTCTCCGTTTACGAGGCCATCGGCCAATACTCCGCTGGCAAATTGGACAACGCCGGCCTCAAGGAAGTTGAGGAATGCGCCATCCCCGGTCCCGGTTCGTGCGGTGGCATGTACACCGCCAACACCATGGCTAATGCCATCGAGGCGCTGGGCATGTCCTTGCCCAATTCCTCCGCCCAACTGGCCATCTCGCCGGAAAAGAAGCTCGATTGCCGCAACACCGGCGCCGCCTTGATGGAGCTGCTTCGCCGCAACATCCTCCCGCGTGACATCATGACGAAAAAGGCGTTCGAGAACGCCATCACCGTCGTCATCGCCCTCGCCGGCTCGACCAACGCTGTGCTTCACCTGCTCGCGATTGCCCACGAGGCCAAGGTCAAGCTCACGATCGATGATTTCACCCGCATCGGCAAACGGGTCCCCGTCCTGGGTGACATGAAACCCTCGGGGAAATACAGCATGGCCCACCTCTCGCGCATCGGCGGTCTCCCGCCGCTGATGAAGATGCTGCTGGATGCCGGCCTGCTCCACGGCGATTGCCTGACGGTCACGGGTAAAACGGTCGCGGAAAACCTTCAGGATGTCGCGCCCTACGCGGCCGATCAGGACGTCATTCGTCCGCTCTCCAATCCCATCAAGCCCGACAGCCACCTTCGCATCCTCTACGGCAATCTCGCCCCGGAGGGTGCCGTGGCCAAGGTCACCGGCAAGGAAGGTCTTCTTTTCACCGGTAGGGCCATTACGTTCGAGTCCGAGGAAGCCGCCCTGCATGCCATCCTCGATGGCCGCGTGAAGGCCGGTCACGTCATCGTCGTGCGCAACGAGGGACCGCGCGGCGGCCCCGGCATGCGCGAGATGCTCGCGCCGACCACCGCCGTCATGGGCAAAGGCCTCGGTAAGACCGTCGCTCTGATCACCGACGGACGCTTTTCCGGCGGCAGCCATGGCTTTGTCGTCGGCCACATCACGCCCGAGGCCTTCAACGGCGGTCCGATCGCTCTCATCAGGAACGGCGACACCATCACGATCGACGCCGTCAAAAACGAACTTACTCTCGTCCTGCCCGCCAAGGAAATCGCCGCCCGCAAAAAAGCCTGGAAGCCGAAGAAGCCCAAGGAAACCCGCGGCGTTCTCGCCAAATACGCCAAGCTCGTCACCAGCGCGTCCGAAGGCGCGGTGACGGACAAGAACCTCTAGGACCCATGGATAAATTCCTGAAGATCTGCGGAATAATTTTCCTATCGCTGATCGGCGTGGGGATT
>JBDTJA010000186.1:0-8476 GCA_039936075.1 Opitutaceae bacterium
GCAGCGTTGAGCTCGTCCTCGTTGACCACGACGGAACCGCCCTTGACGAAAAAACGCTGCTTCGCGGTCAGGCGGCGGGCGTTGGCGTAATCGCGTGATCCGTCAATGTGATAAACCATGCCAGGGATGGGCTCCTTCGGCAGTTCCTTGACCAGCGTAACGGGGCGAAAAATGAAAAAAACCGCCGCCAGAACAACGCCGAGCACCACGCTCAGCACGGCGCCCAGTACGACCTCCGCCCAACCTGGGCCATAATGCGAGCGATCGAATTTATTCATGGTATAAAATCAGGCGCTGGTCGCCGCGGGTTTGGGCGGGGCCGGCTTCACGGGCTCGGTTTTTTCCGCACCCGGTTTCTTGTTTTTGTAGTCCGTAATGTAAAAACCCGTGCCCTTGAAAATCAACCCCGCGCCGCCACCGATTAGACGTTTCAAACCCTTTTTCTTGCACTTGGGGCACTGCGTGAGCGGCGCGGCGCTCATGGATTGGAACGCCTCAAAGGCATGATGGCATTTCGGACAAAGATACTCGTACGTGGGCATGAGGAATCGTCCCAGTTATGGGCCCGTCCCCGCCGCATGGCGAGTGTGTTCTCGCGCGGGCGACGGGTAAGGTCGAATTGGGTTGCGCGTGGAGCGGGTTCTACGCCCGCCATCCGAATCGGACGCAGTCAGGCGTAAATCTCGCCCCACATCCATCCATCCCCTCCACCCGATCGCGCCTGGGATTGCGCCAAGCCGGATTTTCGCCCACGGAAGAGGGTCATGGATTTTTCCTCCGACCTGAGCCGACAGGTGGCCACCATCGAGCGTGGGCTCGACCTCTACCTGCTGCCCGCCACCACGCGACCGGCGAGGCTCCACGAGGCCATGCGCTATAGCCTCCAAGCGGGAGGCAAACGCCTCCGCCCCGTGCTGGTGCTGGCGACAGCGGAACTGTTCGGAGCCAAACCCAACACGGCGCTGCCCGCGGCCGTCGCCCTCGAATGTCTGCACACCTACTCGCTGATCCATGACGACCTTCCCTGCATGGACAACGATGACCTGCGCCGGGGCCGGCCAACCGCGCACCGGCAGTTCGATGAGGCAACCGCCCTACTCACCGGTGATGCCCTCCTCACCCATGCTTTCGGCTTGATCGCTGA
Organism: Opitutaceae bacterium; assembly: GCA_039936075.1. Classification (GTDB taxonomy): domain Bacteria; phylum Verrucomicrobiota; class Verrucomicrobiia; order Opitutales; family Opitutaceae; genus Opi-474. Next base: position 1,145 of record JBDTJA010000186.1, read on the forward strand.
AAATTACGCGGCCGAGCCCGCGTTGGCGATTGCGCTCATCCGCGAACTCGCCGCCGCCGCCGGCAGTCGCCGGCTGATCGGCGGCCAGATGGAGGATTTGCTGGCGGAAAAGAAGAGCAACGTCACCGCCGACGAGCTCGAATTCATCCATCTCAATAAGACCTCCGCGATGATCGAGGCCGCCTTGGTGATAGGCGGGTTGCTCGGTCGCGCCGATCCAGTCGCGCTCACCACGCTCCGACGCGCTGGTCGCGAGCTCGGTCTGGCGTTCCAGATCATGGACGATGTCCTCGATGCGACCGCCGACACCGCTACACTCGGCAAAACCGCCGGCAAGGACGCGAAGGCCGACAAAACCACGTTCGTCAAATTACACGGTCTCGAGGCCTCGCGGCGACTGGCGGAAGATCACTCCCGAGCAGCGAGTGCCGCCGTCCGCGAGCTATCCGGCGACACCGGCTTTGTCCTCGCGCTCATCGAATCCATGTCAGCGCGGGCGCACTGACGATCGAGGCGAAACTGCGCTGGGCGAGCTTTCCGCCCGACAGCCGACCAGCCCCTGTCCGGCGTCATACCCGTCCCACGCCCCGCCCTTCCGCTCGCCAACGATTCAGCGCCCCGCCGCAACCGCTTGCGGGCTAAGTAATTTCCTCTTGGCCCAAAAGTTGAACATCCGCGGCCGTTGGCTGACTTTGGCGCATTCAAACTGTGGCAACCGAGCGTATCAAAGAACACCCAATCCGTGAGCTGCTGCTCCACGGCGGACATCCTTTTCCAGAAGACATGGAGGCGATGATTCAGCGGCTGCATTTGAAGCCCGGTGCTATCTCCGCGGAGATCGCCATGGATGCCTACGACTGGGAACGCGGCGAACAGCTGGAACGCGGGCGGAAGAAACTTCGCGCCCTCTGCGCTCTGCACAACGTCTGAGCCTCAGGCCGGATTCTCGCGGCGCCTCGCCGCCGCGCTTTACTTCGCCGCGGCCGCGGCGTTGACGAGCTCCACAAAGCTGCGCGCCTCCAGGGCGGCGCCGCCAATTAGGCCGCCATCAATGTCCTTTTGCGCGAGCAGCTCGGCCGCATTGGCCGGCTTCATCGAGCCGCCGTAAAGAATGCGGACGCGCTCCGCGACCGGCTCGGTGTAGAGCTTCGTGAGAAGTCCGCGAATGAATCCGTGCACTTCCTGCGCCTGGTCCGACGTGGCGACCTTGCCCGTGCCGATCGCCCAGATGGGTTCGTAAGCGACAATCAAAGTGGCCGCCTGCTCCTTGCTTACGCCCTCGAGGCAGGCTTCGAGCTGCGTTTGCACCACCTTCAGCGTCGAGCCCGCCTCACGCTCGGCGAGACTCTCACCGACGCAGAGGATCGGACGAAGCTGGTGCTTGAACGCGGCCTGTACCTTTTGATTCACAAACGCGTCCGTCTCGCCGAACAGGGCGCGGCGCTCGCTGTGGCCGAGAATAACATGCGTGGCAAAGAGTGCGCGCAGCATCGGTGCAGAGATCTCGCCGGTGAACGCCCCACTGGGCTCCGGATGCATGTTTTGCGCCCCGAGCTTCACAATCGAGCCGTCAATGGCGCGCGCCACGGACTCGAGCGCCGTGAAAGGAGGACAAACGACGATGTCCACCTCCGCCATCTTGCCGATGAGCGTGACCAGCTCGGCGGCGAGCGCAGCGCCGTCGGCCGGCGTCTTGTTCATTTTCCAGTTACCAGCGATGAGCTTTTTGCGAAACATGGTGGGACAAAGTAGCGGGTAGCGGGTCGTGGGTAGCGAGTAGAAAAGAAGCAGGAATCCGGCCGCGCGAAAGAACGCCCGGAATAGTATCTACCGCGAACCGCCCGCCGCCCAAGCGTAGGTCGGGTTTAGCCCCGGCCTGTTCATCCCAAACAGCGGGCGCGAAGCCCGACCTACATCTCCAAAAACGCCACGCCGGGGAGCACCTTGCCCTCGAGGAACTCGAGGCTGGCGCCACCGCCGGTCGAGCAGTGGGTGACTTGGTCCGCGATCTGGAATTTTTTCGCGGCCGTCGCGGTATCGCCCCCGCCCACCACCGTCGTTGCGCCCCGCTTGGTCGCCTCGGCCATCGCCTCCGCCATCGCCTTCGTGGCGCCGGCGAATTTTTCAAACTCGAACACCCCCGGAGGGCCGTTCCAGATGATCGTCTTGGCGCCGAGAATCGCCGTGCGGTAAAGCGCGATCGACTGCGGCCCGGCATCGAGGCCCTGCCAGCCCGCGGGAATACCGGAGGCGTCGGTCGCGGGCTGGGAGTTCGCGTTGGGATCGAACTTGTCCGCGCAGACGTAATCCACGGGAAAAATGAGTTTCACACCCCGAGCCTTCGCATCGTCCGCGAGTTGCCGGACAATCTTCGCGCCCTCCGGATCGAATAGGCTGTCGCCGATCGCCATGCCATTGATCACCTTCTTGAAGGTGTAAGCCATGCCGCCACCGATGATGATCTCGTTTGCCTTCGCGAGGAGGTTTTTGATCAGCGGGATCTTGTCGGCGATCTTCGCGCCCCCGAGAATCGCGAGCAGCGGGCGTTGCGGATGATCGAGCACCGCCGCAAACGCCTTCAACTCGGCTTCCATCAGGAATCCCGCAGCTTTTTGCGGCAGATCAATGCCGACCATCGACGCATGCGCGCGATGCGCCGTGCCGAAAGCATCGTTGATGTAAACATCCCCGAGCTTCGACAGCCCCGCACGAAACGCGGCGACCGCCGCCGGATCGGCTTTCACCGACGTCCCATCCTCCTGCTTGATCTTGCCTTCCTCCTCGATGTGAAAACGAAGGTTCTCGAGCAGCAGGACCTCACCCGGCTTGAGCGCGCCGGCGGCCTGTTCAGCCACGGGTCCCACACAATCAGTGGCGAACGCCACCGGCTGACCGAGCAGCTTGGCGAGTTCGTCGGCGACGGGCCTTAGCGAAAATTTCGCGATGACCTTGCCGTCGGGCCGGCCCAGATGGCTCATCAGCACCACGGATGCGCCCTGCCCCAGGGCATACTTGATCGTGGGGAGCGCCGCGACGATCCGTTGGTTGTTGGTGATGGCGCCGGTGGCCTTGTCCTGCGGGACGTTGAAATCAACGCGGATCAGCGCGCGTTTGCCCGCCAGGTTGAGGTCGCGAATGGATTTGAATTTGGGCATTTCGTGTGGAGAAAAAAACACCGCGGATTACCCGGATAATCGCGGATGAAAGTTAAGTTATCCGCGTTTATCCGCGCGATCCGCGGTGAAGGTTTGAAAAGAGCGGCTTACAGCGAGGCGGCAATTTTCTTGGTGAGCTCGGCGACCCGGTTGGAATAACCCCACTCGTTGTCATACCAGCTCACGAGCTTGAAGAAACGGCTGTTAAGTTCGATCGACGAACCCGCGTCGTAGATGGACGAGAGCTTGTTGTGGATGAAATCCGTCGAGACCACCTCGTCACTCGTGACCCCGAGGATATCCTTGAGGTACGTCTGCGAGGCCCGCTCAAGCGCGGCTTGGATTTCCTTGAGCGACGTTTCCTTCACCGTCCGGACCGTGAGGTCGACGACGGAAACGGTCGGTGTCGGAACGCGGAACGACATGCCGGTGAGCTTGCCCTTCACTTCGGGGCACACGAGCGCCACGGCCTTGGCCGCACCCGTCGTGGCGGGAATGATGTTGATCGCGGCGGAACGGCCGCCCTTCCAATCCTTCTTCGACGGGCCATCCACGGTCTTTTGCGTGGCGGTGTAGGCATGGACGGTCGTCATCAGGCCTTCCTCGATGCCGAAACCTTCCTTGAGCAGCACATGCACCAGCGGCGCGAGGCAGTTCGTCGTGCAGGACGCGTTGGAAATGATGTGATGTTTGGCCGGATCGTATTTCGAATCGTTCACGCCGAGCACAAGGGTGATATCCTCGCCCTTGCCCGGCGCGGAAATGATGACTTTCTTGGCTCCGGCCGTGAGATGGCCGCGGGCCTTCTCGGCGTCGGTGAAGAGGCCGGTGGACTCAATGACGATCTGGACGCCGAGGGCGGCCCAAGGCAGTTCGGCGGGCGTTTTGGCGCTGACCACCTTGATGTCGTGGCCATTGACGGTGAGGACGTCGTCCTCGGCCTTGTCCGGCGAGGATTTTTTCGACGTGACGGTACCCGCAAATCGGCCCTGCGAGGAGTCATATTTCACCAGGTAAGCGAGATTGTCGGCCGGCACGATGTCGCCGACGGCCACGACGTCGAACGTCGTGCCGAGGAGGCCCTGCTCAACGAGGGCGCGAAAAACGAGGCGGCCGATGCGGCCGAAACCATTGATGGCAATTTTAACGGGCATGGGAGTGAAGCGGTGTTAACAGTTAGTTGGAAAACCGAGGGTCAAACTAAGTGCAGCGAGGGTTTTATTGGCAAGGGGCTTTTGCATTTATGCTACGACTCGCTGATCCACAACGCGCAGCCCAGCGCCGCCACGTAGAGCTCGGCCTCAACCGGCACGGTGGCACCGTGCGTCTCAGCAGGGAAAAACCGCTCCTGGTCAGCCAGCTGGTGCCAGGTGGCGGAGGTCACCCCCGGTGGAAGCGGAATCGATACCTCGCCCAACGTCGGGTTGACGGCAAAGAGGAGCCGCCGCGGACCTTGCGCGCGGTCCGCGTTGTAGACGGCCGCCAGCGCGGGAGAATTCGGCACGTTGAAAAATTGAAAGAAGCCCTCTCCCGGCCGGGAAAACTGCCGTAGTAAACTTCCTCGTTCACTCAGGCGGAACGCGATCCAATCCGCAAAATACGCGTGAGTGCCCAGATAACGGTAAAGCCGGCGGTAATCGAGGGCGTTGAGGTCGCCCCGTTGATAGGTGTTGGTCACGCCGTGCTTCGAACGCAGGAAATCCTGGCCGGCAGCCAGCATCGGAATGCCGAGCGACATGAACAGCAACGCCGCCATCAGATGCGTGCGATGGCGGTCATTGGGTGTCGGCGCGAAGCCGTCGAAATTCGGATTCTCCGTGATTACGTCCAGCCACGTCCGGTCGTCATGCGACTCGGTGTAGTTGACCGTCTGCGCCGGCCACTTGGCGAAAAACCACGGCGAGCCTTTCAGCAAATATTCCATGCGCTCCGCCGGTGCATTGGCGCCCACGTAGTCCTTCATCCCGTCACGGTACCCGTCATTCCACGAGGCCCAGCCGGTGTCCCGCAGGGCGCCCGCGATATGGCCGCGAAAGCTCCACGGCTCGGCGATGAGAATGACCTTGGGCTTCACGCGCTTCAGCGCCACCTCGACGTCCCGAAGCACCTCGATGCCGAGCAGTTCCGCCAGGTCGAAACGGAATCCATCCACGCCATACGCCTCGATAAAGTGCACGCAGCTATCGATGATCAGGCGCTTCGCCATCGCAGAGCGGGCGCGCAGATCATTCCCGCAACCGCTCCAGTTGGCGAGTTTCCCGTCGGCGTCTTGTTCGAAATAATAGCGCCGGTCGATGAACATCAGGTGCGGTGGTTCGCCGACATGGTTGAACACGACGTCCAAAACCACCGCCATGCCGCGCTGGTGAAACGCCTTCACCAGGGCCTGCAACTCCCGCACGCCCGAGGCCTGCTCCGGCGCGAGCGTGTAGCTGCTCTCCGGCGAAAAGAAGTTATTCGTCATGTACCCCCAGTGATACTCCTCCGGCGTGCGGTTATCGAATTCCTGCACCGGCTGGAGCTCGACGCAGTTCACGCCGAGATGATGCAAATAGAAATCCGGGCTCTCGACCCACTTCCGCAGCCCCGTGAATCCTTGCCGCTCCTCCGCCGTCGCCTTCACCGGGGCGTTGGCCGTGAGGTCGCGGACATGCGCCTCGATAATCACCAGGTCCTGCCAAGCCGGCGTCGCGAAACGGCGGTCACCCTCCCCCACCCAAGCGCGATCCAGCACGATGCCAGGACCTTCGCGGCCCACCGTCGCCAGCGCATAAGGATCGAGAATGAGCCGACTGGGATCAAAGTTGCTCGCGCCGTCCCTCACGCCGTCGACGTTGTACCAGTAAAACCACCCGTGCAGGTTCTGGTTGAGCGTGGCCTCCCATACGCCCGCCGCACCGTCCACCCCCGCCGGGCGCGCCAGCGTGAGACGCTGCATGGCCTCGGGCGCGGCTTGCTGACCAAGCAGGAGCGTCACCGCGCGCGCGCGCGGGGCAAACAGCCGGAACACCGTCGTCTCACCCCGCACCAACGCGCCGAGCGGCAGGTCGGTTTTTAGGTCGTAGAAAAAATCACCTGGTGCCAGCAGCACCGCCGGCCCGGCATCGGGCGCGGCATTCGACCAGGTGACCGTCCGCGGCTCCGCGAGGTCCAACGGAACTCCTAAAGTGAACTTCCACATGTGCCAGCCCGTGCGGTGCGGATCGAGCAAGCGGTTGAAATCGCCTCTGTCATCGCGAATCAAGTTCGAGGCATCCTCCGGTGCCCTCAACCACTGTTGCTCGCCGGTGACGAACTTGAAGCGTTGGCCGTCCACGCCCAGAAACCGCGCCGGATCGCCCGTCCACATCAGCACCTGCTCACCATCCAGTTCCGCCCGCCGCATCCGCCATTCCGCCGCGCCAATGGCCGCCTGCCAGCCGTTAAAATCACCCGCCAGGTACACGACGTCACGCGTCGCATCGAAGCCCCGCCCTTGCCCCAGCGGCAGCATAAAGGTGATTTCGCCCTGTGGGTTAACGAAGTAGCCAAACCGGCTCCCGACCGTGAGCCCGGACGCGGGCGCCAATCCCCCCGGCGCTGCACATTGCTCGCCGAGCGTGAAGCGCGGAAACGACCGGTCCGTCCAATCCCGGTCGAGCTCCACAATCCCCGTCGAGAGGGACTCCAGCCAGCCACGGACAATCTGAGGCGCGGGTTCAGCCATACGTTCTGCTGAGCATCCTGTGCGGCAGGGAACCGACAAGCCGGAAACGCGTGGCACTAACTTTCGCATCTCCGCCACCGATTCGCCTTTTCTTCATCGGCGGCTGGAAGTCGCACGCGCGTCCGCGACCGAAATGAAACAATTTTTAGGGCGACTCGTCTGCGGCTCGCGGCCATCATCCTAATATCCTCCTGAACCGATGAACCGTGATCGCCGCGTCTTCTTTGACCTTCGTTTTATCTTTCGTCTGAGTTTCGGTCTGTTGGCCATCGCGCTCAGCCTGTCCGCGACCACTTGGGCGGCGGAATCGGACAGCGAGCTCAAGCTGGTCATGATCGTGACGCGTCATGGCGTCCGCTCGCCCCTCCAAACCAACGAGACCCTGGGCAGATATGCCGCCGAGCCCTGGCCGGACTGGCACATCACTCCCGGTATTCAGACCGTGCACGGCCGGCAACAGATGACCCTGAT